>SKQW01000027.1 GCA_007118805.1 Rhodobiaceae bacterium
ACTTCGATGCGCTGGTTTTCCTCGTCCAGCACCACCTTTGCGACCTCGGCCGGCTGCAGCGCATTGACGATGAAGGTCGCGGGATCGGGATTCCACGGAATGATATCGATCTTCTCGCCGGCAAGCTCGTTCACCACGGCCTGCACGCGGCTGCCGCGCATACCCACGCACGCGCCGACCGGGTCGATCGAGTTGTCATTGGAGATGACGGCGATCTTCGCCCGGCTGCCGGGATCACGCGCCACGCGCGGGATCTCGATAATGCCTTCATAAACCTCCGGCACTTCCTGCGCGAACAGGGCGGCCATGAAATCGGGATGCGCACGCGACAGGAAGATCTGCGGCCCGCGCACCTCGGTACGGACATCGTAGATATAGGCGCGCACGCGGTCATTGGGCTGCAGGGCTTCACGCGGAATGGAATCGTTGCGGCGGATAATGCCCTCGGCCTTGCCCAGATCCACGATGGCATTGCCGTACTCGACGCGCTTGACCACGCCGTTGACGATCTCGCCGATACGATCCTTGAACTCCTCGTACTGGCGCAGCCGCTCGGCCTCGCGCACCTTCTGGACGATGACCTGCTTGGCCGATTGGGCGGCGATCCGGCCGAAATCGAGCGGCGGCAGCGGCTCGGAGATGAAGTCGCCGATCTGCGCAGCAGGATTGCGGGTGCGCGCCTCATCCATCGCGATCTGGATAACCGGGTCATCAACCTCCTCGACGACCTCACGCAGCCGCGCCAGCTTGATCTCGCCGGTCTTTGCATTGATCTCGGCCTTGACATTGGTCTCGCTGCCGTAACGCGAGCGCGCCGCCTTCTGGATCGCATCCTCCATCGCCTCGATGACGATCTGGCGATCAATCACCTTTTCGCGCGCGACCGCGTCGGCGATCTGCAAGAGTTCAAGCCTGTTCGCACTGACTGCCGTGGCCATTAGGCATCTCCGTAAACTTCAGGCATCGAGCTGGCGGCCCTTGCCTGCCTTGAGCGAGTCCTCGATGAGGGCATCGGTGAGGACGAGCCGCGCCTCCGCAATGTCCTCGAGCGCAATCTCGACACGTTCACCGCCCTCCGCGCCGCTGATATCGAGCTGCAACCGATCCTCCGTGACGCCGGCGAGCCAGCTGCGGAAGCGCTTGCGGCCCTCGCGCGCCACTGCCAGTTCGAGCTTTACCTCGTGACCGGCCGCGCGGGCAAAGTCGCTGCGCCGCACCAAGGGCCGGTCGATGCCGGGCGAGGAGACTTCGAGGTTGTAGGGCCCCGGCATGGGGTCTTCAACGTCGAGGGCCGGCGAGAGGGCACGGCTGAGCTCGGCGCAATCGTCGACGTCCATTTCCCCGCTCGGCCTCTCGGCCATGACTTGCACCGTGCCGCCATCGCGCCCGCTCACCTTGACGCGGACCAACCGATAGCCGAGATCGGCTGCGACCGGCTCGGCAATCGCCGCAACGCGCGCAGCCAACCCGGTCTCGCGCACGATGCGCGGTTCGAAGTCCTGGGTGGCGGCCGGGTCGTCCATATGATTCCTGTGCTAACAAAGAACGGAGCGGGCCCCGTGGACCCACTCTCAATCAGTCCGTGACGTCATGAGATGGAGAATCTTTCAACTGATATAGCCAAGGCCGGCCGCGCCTGCAAGGATTAACCGGTGCATGTCCATCGACTACCGCAAGGATGACAGCAGCTCGATCTCGACATGACCGGGCCGCCGGTGGGTGCCACCGTCCGCTTCCAATGGTTCGATTCCGACATGTGTCCCCCATTGCCGCCCCCGCAATGGCAGATGTCGGATTCACAAGAACCACTGGCAGAATATTGATTTCTAGTGGAATCTTGGAATTTCGCATTTGACCGGACGCGTGCCGCGGACCGTCCATCAAATGTCGAGTTCACTCAACCAAGCATATTCGAATAACTATCGAATGGTTTTGGTATCGAATTCAGTCAATGCAATTTAGACTTGAGAAGCCCGATATCTGCTGATAATGTACGATCATCCGTCTGGCGACAGACTCCAGAAATGAATTATGATGCAAATCGTGCGCATCACATATGTATAGCGATAGTTTTTACATGTGAAATCGGATCATCATGGAAAACGGCGAGCATCTAGCGATGAAGTAATGCAACTCAACAGCTTACATTGCCACTCGTTCCGTGCTGGCGGCTGATTGGAGTCGGTTAATCTTGGGTGGCTTAGGCGGAGATCGCCATGTATCACTTTCACACAGACTTGCGGAATTTCCCGCGTGAGGCCGTCGACGCCGGTCACGCCCATGGCGCTGGCGAGTGCTGCGATTTCTGCAAGTGCGATGGTCCGGCCGCCAGGGCGCTCAACCGGCGCGTGACGGCCGATATGTCTCGCCGCGTATTTCTCGGCGGCACGGCGGCCATGCTGGCGCCCTTCGTGGGCTTCCGTGCAAGCGAGGCGGTCGCCGCTCAGCCCGCGGCGCCGGATCGACCGATCCTGTTCACCAACCTGCGCCTCTTCGACGGGACAGGCGGCAACATCCGGGAGGGCGTGAACATTCTTGTTGAGGGCAACAGGATTTCGGCGCTCCCGGGCGTCGACGAGACAGTCTACAATGCGGACATCATCGATTGTGGCGGCCGGCTGGCCATGCCCGGTCTGATCGATGCGCACTGGCACTCCATGATGTGCTCGCCGAGCGAGCTCGAGCTCTTCACGGCCGACCTCGGCTATATTTATCTTGCCGCCGCGCACGCGGCCGAGCAGACGCTAATGCAAGGATTCACCACGGTGCGCGACGCAGGCGGGCCGTCCTTCGCGCTCAAGCGCGCCATCGACGAGGGCATCGTCAACGGCCCGCGCATCTATCCCTCCGGCGCGATGATCTCGCAGACCTCGGGCCACGGCGATTTCCGGCTGCGCTATGAGGTGCCGCGTGGCGGCACGACGCCGCTCAGCCGCGCCGAAAGCACCGGGGTTACAATCATCGCCGACGGCGAGGCGGAAGTGTTGCGGCACGTGCGCGAGCAGCTCATGCTGGGCGCCTCGCAGATCAAGATGATGGCGGGCGGCGGTGTCTCCTCCTTCTACGATCCGATCGACAGCACGCAATATACCGAGCGCGAGCTGCGCGCCGGGGTGGAGGCCGCTGAGGACTGGGGCACCTACGTTCTGGTGCACGTCTACGGACCGCGCGGCATCCAGCGCTCGATCAAGGCCGGGGTGAAATGCATCGACCACGGCCAGCTAACCGACGAGGAGTCGGTGCGCATGATGGCCGGCGAGGGTACGTGGTGGAGCCTGCAGCCCTTCCTCGACGACGAGGACGCCAATCCCAAGCCCGATCCGGTTGCCCGCGCCAAGCAGCTCGAGGTCTCGCAAGGCACGGAGAATGCCTATGCCCTGCAAAAGCAGTACGGGGTGAATACCGCCTGGGGCACCGATATCCTGCATTCACCGAGAAACTTAGCAAATCACGCGCGTCAGCTCGCTAAGTTGACGCCGCGCTTCTATGACCCCCTCGAGTTGCTGGGCATCGCCACCGGCCAGAACGGCGCGCTCTGCGGCTTGTCCGGCCCCCGCAATCCCTATGACGGCCCAATCGGCGTGATCGAGCCCGGCGCGCTTGCCGACATGTTGATCGCCGACGGCGACCCCGGCGAGAGCCTCAACTTCCTAACGGACCCTGAGAACAACCTCAGGATCATCATGAAGGACGGGCGTATCTACAAGAACACTTTGGAATGACGGCAACAGGATCGAAGCGGAAATGAAACGTAAGATCAGGAGCATTCCACGCAAGGCAGCTCTGGCGGCGCTTCTCGCCTTGCCGCTGGGTGTCGCGCCTGACATAGTCGGCGCGTGTACCCGATTCATATATGGTGGGCCGGATAATCGCATCCTGACCGCCCGGTCCATGGACTGGGCTGACGAGATCGGCACCAATCTCTGGATATTCCCGCGCGGCGTCGAGCGGACGGGCCTGGCGGGACCGAATTCCATCACCTGGACGTCGCAGTATGGCAGCGTGACTGCGAGCGCCTTCGATATCGCCACCTCGGACGGCATGAACGAGGCAGGCCTCGTGGCCAATCTGCTCTGGCTTGCCGAGGCAGAGTACCCGAGATGGGATGGAGAGGCACCGACGCTGTCAGTGTCGTTGTGGGCGCAGTACATGCTCGACAACTTCGCGACAGTGGCCGAGGCGGTCGAAGCCGCGGAGCGGGAGGGCCTTGTCGTGGTGACCGATACGATTCCGGGCACCGAGCGGACGGCAACCGTGCACCTTTCTCTGTCGGACTCCAGCGGCGACAGCGCGATCCTGGAATATATCGGCGGCGAGTTGACCATTCATCACGGGCGCGAACACCGCGTGATGACCAACTCTCCGATCTATGAGCAGCAGCTTGCCTTGACCGCATATTGGCGGTCGATCGGCGGCACGACGATGCTTCCGGGCACGAACCGCGCGGCTGACAGGTTTGCGCGCGCGAGCTTTTACATCGACGCCATTCCCAAGGTGGACGACCGGCGTATCGCTACGGCTGCCACATTCAGTGTGATCCGCAATGTTTCGGTGCCGTACGGCATCACCACGCCCGGCGAACCGAACATCTCCTCGACCCGCTGGCGTGTCGTGGCCGACCACAAGGACATGATCTACCACTTCGAGTCCGCGCTCACGCCGAACGTATTCTGGGTCGATCTCACAAATTTTGACTTTTCGCCGGAGGCGGGTACACGAACGCTGCAACTCGGGGTAGGCCAGTCCCGTGTCTTCTCGGGCGAGGTTTCGGACAGGTTCGAGGTTGCCGAGCCGTTCGACTTCCTTGCGGTGGCACCCGAGGAACACTGAGCGCTTCCTATGGCGGGAAGCGTTATCAAGGACAGCCCGATCTGCGAGGACCTGCTGCTCAGGGTGCGATATCCAAGGCTTCCCGTGCTCGAACCTTCTTCGCCCGAAGTCGGAGTCTATTGGCCATGTCGTTCCGAAACCTATGCATGATCTCCGCCGCCAGCCTAGGCGCGCTGGCCATGATGTCTATGCCCGCTGCCGTTGCATGCACGTCGCTGGCCTACACTGACGCCAATGGAGACGTCTATTTCGGGCGCACGCTCGAGCTGCAGATGGAGCTGCCCTACCAGCTCGTCTACCTGCCCGCCGGGGTCGATCTTGAGTCGGTGGTCGATGGGCAGCCCGAGCTGGACTATACGACCCACTATGCCATCTTCGGCATCGCGATGCCGGCCCGCATTCCGGGTGAGGGCGAACAGTTGGGCCTTGAGGATCTCAAGCCTCTGGAGGCAGTGAACGAGGCAGGGCTCACCTTCAGCCTGCTCGCCTACCCCTCCGTCGAGGGTCCGCAGCACATGGTCGAGGGTACCCAGGCGGTGCTCTCGGCGATCGACCTCGGCGCCTGGGCGCTCGGGCAGTTCGCCACCGTGGACGAGGTCAAGACTGCACTCGCCGACCAGCCCGTGCGGCTTGAGCCGCTCGCGATGCTCGGCGGCGCCCAGCCGCCGATCCATTTCGTGCTGCACGACCGGGCTGGGGCGTCGATCGTGATCGAGTGGCACCAGGGCAACATGATGGTCTACGACAATCCGGTCGGCGTGATGACCAATGGGCCGCAGTTCTCCTGGCACCTGACCAACCTCAACAACTACACCTTCCTCAGCAATGTCGACCAGTCGACTGGGCAGTTCGGCGGCCTTGCCGTCAGCCAGCCGGATTCCGGCATCGCGACGGCGGGCCTGCCATCTTCGAATACATCGGTCGGGCGCTTCGTGCGCGCGGTCTACTACTCCCAGTTTGCCGAGAAGGTCGACGATCCCGACCAGGCCGTGCGGACGCTCTCCCACATCATGAACAATTTCGACCGGCCGCGCGGCATCACCATCGACGAGACCGGCGGCGGCGAGGGCGACGCCATCGCCGCGTTGGCCCCGGCCGATGCCTCCGGATACACCACTGAGTACACCTCCTGGACGACGCTCCACGACCTCGAGCGGGGACTGTTTTTCGTCCGCACCTATGCCGGGCTCAACTACACCATGTTCGATCTTGGCAAGCTGGCTGGGCAGGAGGTTCCCCTGGTGATGCCGCTCAGCGCGCTCGACGGCATGGCCGGGGACGGGACAGAGCTGCTCACGGCGTCGCACGGGCAGCAATAGTCGAGGGAAGTAGGCTAGGCCGGCCGGCAGGAACACGGGCTCTGGGCCGACAGACGGGGCTGACTATGAAAAGGATGATCTTGGCCGCG
>SKQW01000239.1 GCA_007118805.1 Rhodobiaceae bacterium
GGCAGCGATGCCGGATTCGGGAAGCATGGCCGTCATACCGGAGACGCCGTCCTGGGACGGCGGCGCGTGCAAGGCTTGCGGCGCGGCCGGCGCGGCTCCGCTTAGCCATTCCTCAAGGCCTTCGCTGGTGCGTTGGGCGATCCGACGCAGCGCATCGTCAGTGACCGCCTGCCAGGGATCGGGGAGCGCGGCCTGCAGACGCTCGGTTCCCGCGATGCGGTGGACACGGCTCTCCTGGCGATCGAACACCTCCCAGGCATAGGTGACCACGGTGTTGCTACCGACCGAAGCGGCGCTGAAATACCCCTGCACGAAATACACCGCGTCATCGGCATCACGCGGCACGACGACGAGGCCGCGCTGCACGGCGTCGGTGACCAGCGCTTCGGCCAGCAATCCCGTGCGGTCCTCGGGGATTCCGGTCACCGGTTCGAAGGCGAGCGCCGGAACGGCCTCGGCCGGCGCGGCTGCCCGCAGATCCGGGCCACCGCTCGTGGCGGTGGACATTTCCGTGCAGCCGGCGACCAGCCCGACGGCAAGCCCGGTCACGATCCAGCGAAGCAGTCCCCGAATCATCCCCGCTCGTCCCCGTATGCCTTCCCCGTATGCCCGCGTCTCGTCGGCCGCGATCCGCCGCGGTCGGCAATGCCGCACTCCTAGCCCCATTTCCAGGCCAGGTCCAGCAGGACAACCGCGCTCCGTCTCAGCCCTCAAGGGCGATTGCCGAAACCAGGCGGCCAAAATCCGGTTCGCCGCGATGGGTGGCCCGGCGATAGCTGAAAAACTCCTCCTCCTCGCGATAAGTGCAATGGTCCAGGCGCGTCACATGGGCGAGCATCGCCGAGGTCAGGCGGCGCTCGATATAGCCGGGCAGATCGAAGTGGAGTTCACCGCCATCGGCCGTGATGAAGAAGCGGTCGGTCCCGGCATCGCGATCGACAAAGCGCTCGCGGAACTCCGGCCCGACCTCATAGGCACCGGCCGAGATCGTTGGGCCAAGCGCGGCGACGATCCGCCGGCGTTCGGCGCCAAGCGCCTCCATGGCCTCGATGGTGGCCTCGAGGACCCCGCCCAGCGCCCCGCGCCAGCCGGCATGGGCCGCGCCGATGACGCGGGCTTGCCGGTCGGCGAACAGCACCGGCCCGCAATCGGCGGTCGACACGCCAATGGCCACGCCCGGCATCCGGCTGACCACGGCATCGGCCTTCGGCCCCGCGCCGGGCTGCCAGGCCCGCTCGACGACAACCGCCTCGGCTGAATGGTATTGGTAGGGCAGCGCCAGATTGTCCGCCGATACACCGAGGCGGTCGGCGACCAGCGCCCGGTTGCGCATCACGTTCTCGCGCAAATCCTTTGAGCCGATCCCGATATTGAGGCTGTCATAGATGCCGTCCGAAACGCCGCCACGGCGGGTAAAGAAGCCGTGGCGTATGCCATCGGCGCTTAGCGGCTCGGCTTCGATCACCTGTTGTCCCTCGCTCTTGTCGCGACATGCCCCGTCGCCCTTTGGCGAGGGACGATGGGCTCACCGCGCGTGGCTGTCAAACGGCGGCGGCGGCGGCAGGCCCTGTCCCGCCAGGCCCAGCACCTTGAAGAGCGAGCCCATGCCGCCGGCGCCGGTCAGACGCTCCACGGCGAGGCTCAGCTCGGCGCCAGCGGCGCCCGCGGCGCGCAGCCGCTCCGCCCGCAGCCCGATGCCGAGCGCGGTCAGGAAGGCGCCCTGGGTGATCGGCCCGCAAACCACCGCGCCCGCCTCTTGAGCGGCCTCAGCCAGTGCGGCGAAGTCCACATGGGCCGTCAGATCGGCGGCGCCCGGGTCGACCAGCGGATCGGCCGCCTGCTTGCCCTTGAGGGCCTGAAGGCTGTCGCCAAGGCCCGGCGCCCGATAGCCGTAGTCGATGATGAGGCCGGCGCCGCCATCGGCCGCGAGGCGCCCGCCAATCTCCCCGGCAATGCCGCGCGCGGCGGGGCAAAGTTCGACGATTGCCCCGTCCGGGGCATCGCGAAGGCTGGCCGCGACCTCCTCGCCCGCCTCTTCGGGCCCCGCGACGAAGGCGAGCCGCTCGTTCTTCAGCCCCACGCAACGCTCCCGCCAGCCCCCGTCGCATCTCACGAGCTGCCGGATCGGCAGTGCGTCGAAAAACTCGTTGGCAACGAGCAGCATGGCGCCGCGGGGAACCTCCGCCAGGCTGTCATGCCAATGTGGCGCATGCCCCGATGCCGAGAGCGCCATGCGCTGCGCATCGCGCATCCGCTCACTGGTCTCGACAAGATGCACGCGAACCGCCGAGGCAAGCCCCGGCAGAACGCGGAATGTGCGCAAGATATCGGCCATCAGCGTGCCGCGGCCGGGGCCGAGCTCGACGAGATTGACCGGATCGGGCCGCCCGGCAAGCGTCCAGGCATGGGCGAGCCAGGCCCCGACGATCTCGCCGAACATCTGGCTGACCTCGGGCGCGGTCACGAAGTCGCCCGCCGCCCCGATCGCCGGGCGCGCACGATAATAGCCGTGTTCCGGATGCGACAGGCACAGCGCCATGTAATCGGCGAGCGGCATCGGCCCGTCGGCAATGATGCGGTTCCGGATGATGTTCTCAAGCGGCGTCATGCCGCGCCTGCTCCCCGCTGATTCGGCGTGTCCACGCTGTCGCGCCCGGCTTCCATCCTCTATATGGGCAGGGAACGGAAGGCGACATGCGGCTGATTTTCCTTGCACCGACATTGATCGTGGCCGCCGGCTGCGTGCCGGGCGGCGAGGAGGCGGTCGAGCTGTGCCGGGAGGAAGCTGGCGAGGTAATCGCGGTCGAAGGCGCCGACTACGAGCAGCGCCGGAACCGGCACATCGAACACTGTATGCGCGCCTTCGGCTATGTCTGGGACGAAGGCCGGACGGATTGCGACCACTATCAACAGTTCCGCGAGGGCGTACAGTTGAGCGAGGACGCCACCGAGGCCGGCCGTTGCTTCCGCTCCGCTTATGACGACCGGTCCCGCTTGACCGAGCGGATATTGAGTTGGTTCGACTGACGGGCGCTTCACAGCAACCTGGTCGTTGAGCCTCAGATACCCTTGGTGGCGCCGCCGTCGACGTCAATGGTCGCGCCATGGACGTAGGCGGCCTGATCCGAGCACAGGAAGGCTACGACGTTGGCGATGTCGGCGGCCTCGCCGAAGCTCCCGATGCCGTATTGGCGACGGGCAATGTCCTCGGCCTCCGCGAGCGAGGCGCCGTGCTCGGCCGCGATTCGCTGAATGCGCGTTTGCAGGCGATCGGTGGCGATATGGCCGGGATTGATGGCGTTGACCCGGACGCCATCGCGCAGCCCCTGCTCGGCAATTGCCTTGGTAAAATTGACGACCGCCGCGTTCACTGGGCCGCCCACCGTGAAATCCGGCCCCGGCGTGCGGGCGGCGATGCCCGAAATGTTGACGAGACTGCCGTTCCGCCGCTTCAGATGTTCCCATGACAGCCGGCACAGTCGGACGGCGGCATGGAACTTCAGGGCAAAGCCGTCGAGGTAGTCCTCGTCCGCCATCTCCAGGAACGGGCCGCGCCGCGTGGCGCCGGCATTATTGACGAGGATGTCGAGCCCGCCGAACTGATCGACGGCGCCCGTCACGACCCGCTGGCAGGTCTCGGCAAGCCTCAGATCGCCCGCCAGAAAGGCCGGTCGCACGCCGGTCTGCCGGTCGATCTCATCGGCCTGGCGCATGAGCAGATCGTGATCGCGGGCGGTCAGCATCACGCGCGCCCCATGGCCCGCCAGGGCCAATGCGATGGCCGCGCCGATGCCCCGGCTTGCGCCGGTGACGATGGCAGATTTGCCCGCCAGGCCAAGGCCAGAGGCGGCATTTGGGCTGGTCGCGCTCATAGGGGTCCACTCCTGTGCATGTCTGCGTCAGAGGTCAGCGGAATTGTCGGATGCGCGCGCCTGCCGAAGATCGGCGCATTGGCCGGCGGTGGCTGGGTCGGCGCCGTTCGGCGATGCCCGACCTGCCGCTCAACGCTCCACCGGCTCTTCGTCCAGCCTGAAGACGGTCTCGGACAGCTCTGCCGATAGCGGCGGATAGTAGGACATCACCAAAGGATCATGACCGGGGATGACGTGCTGCGGCGACTCGGCAAGGCGATAAATCAGGCGGTACCCCTCAAGCATCCGCTCGACATTATGGACGATGGGGAACGGCCTAGCCTCACGCATATTGGCATAGAGATGAGAGGCATCCGAGGCCAGCACGACCCAGCCGCGCCGCGTCCATACCCGGACCACCTGCAACCCGCCGCTGTGCCCGCCCACATGGTGAACGCTCAGGCCGCTGCAGATCTCGGCCTCGCCGTCATGGAAGATGACCCGTCCCGAATAGAGCCGGCGCAGGAACGCGACCGCATCCTCGACGTCATATGCCTGCCGCAGGAAGGGATGGCACATGCACCGTCCCGTGGCGAAGGCGGCCTCGGCGTCCTGCACGTGGAAGCGCGCATTGGGGAAGGCCTCGATGGTGCCGGCGTGATCGTAGTGGAGATGGGTGAGGATGACATCCTCGATGCGGTCGGCCGCGATATCCAGCTTGGTTAGCAGCCGGGCCGGCGTGTCGAGGAGCGTGCGGCCGCGCTGCGCGGCCGCCTCCGGCCCGAATCCCGTATCGATCAGGAACAACCGGTCGGAGCGCCGGGCGATCCACACGAAATAGGCAAGGTCAGAGCCCGCTTCATGCAGGTCTCCGCCGATGAAATTCTCACTCGAGGAGCGGCCGGCATGAACCGCGTAGCGCACCGCGAACAGGTCGAAAGGCTCTGGAATCATAGCTCTTGCTCAACAGTCACGTGCTGGGAACGGAGGCGTTGACGACATCCGATGCCTGGCCCAGCGACTCGATATCCCAGCTCAGCGCCACGAGGTCGCTGACCTGCGCCTTGGGAAGCACCCGCACCGCCTGGTCGACGAACTTCGCCTCGAGCTGATCGTTGGTCATCGGCCGCTTCAGATTGCCCAGCGAGTGCTCGAGATATTTCGAGACCACCGTTCCATCGGAGAGCTCGATCTCAACCCTGACGCTGTCTTCGGAGATGGCGGCGTCGGCCTGTGCCCGCGTTGCCTCGCGCACCCGTTTGACTTCAGGGTCGTTGACTGCGGCGTCGGTATATTCTTCAAGCCCCGCCTTGCCGCGCACCAGCCCGACAGCGGCCCCGTGGACAACCGAGAACTTGCCCTCAAGGCCCTTGGTAATGTCGCGCTTGCCGCACAGATCCATGACCAGCGGCGCCACATGCAGCCTGACCTGGCTGATCTGCTCGGCGTCGAGCCGGTGCTCGCCCTTGAGCTGTATGCAGGCGTCGATGGTCGGATGGTTCACGATCCCGCAGGGAAACGGCTTGTAGGTGTTCTCCCTTAGGTCGAAATCCTCGCCAAGCCGATCGGTGATCCGCGACAGCTCGTAGCTCGCCGCCTGCACGGCGGCGAACCCGCGGGGGCCCTCGATGCCGAACTCCCCGCTCGTGAACCCGTTCTGCGCAAGCAACGCGGCGCCGTAACCGTTCTGGGCGGCACGTCCCGGATGGAAGGCCTTGCCCATCGAGCCAAACATCTCGCGGATCCCTGCGGCCTGCGTCGCCGCCAGGCCCAGCGCCCAGACCATCTGCTGCTCATCCAGCGCGATCAGCTTGCCGATCGCCGCCGCCGCGCCGAACACGCCCGCGGTGCCGGTAATATGCCAGCCCACATCGTAATGGGCGGGGAATACCGCGTTGCCTATCCGTGAGGTCGCCTCGAAGCCGAGAATGAAGGCATGCAACAGATCGCGGCCCGAGACAGGGTTAACGCTGGCATAGGCAAACAGGGCCGAGGCCACCGGCGAGGTGGGATGGATGTAGTTCTTCGGCGTGGTGTCGTCATAATCGTGAATGTGCGAGGCGATGCCGTTCAGCAGCGAGGCATGCAGCGGGTCGAGCTGCTCGCCACGCCCGATGATCGCGGCTTCGCGGGGGCCGGAAAACGGGCCGAAGGTGCGGATCGCTATATCGCACGCCTCGTCACTCGCGCCGCCCACCGTGCAACCGACAAAGTTGAACAGGGCCCGGATCGCCTCCTGTCGGACATCCGCCGGGATGTCGTCATAGTCGCTTTGGACCACGTACCGCGCCAATGCTCTGGTCACGCTCACTGATAAAACCCCTGTTTGCTCGCCCATGCGGCTCGGCCCCAACAAACCGCGACAAAGCGCCGATGCGCGGCGGAC
>SKQW01000320.1 GCA_007118805.1 Rhodobiaceae bacterium
AAACGACGGATGGCGGGAAAGTCGCCCGGTGCCGCGGCCACCACCTTGGCGGTGTCGATCACCGAACCGCCGCCAAGGGCGAGTACGATGTCCGGCGACCGATCCGGTCCGCTCAACCGGGCCGACTGGCTCGTCAGGCGTTCGAAATCGGGGTTGGGAGCGACATCGTCGACCACCTGGAGCGGCGCGCCGATCAGCGCTTCGACCTGTTTGCGCAGGTCCGCGAAAGCCGGGTCGGGATAGGTGATCAGAACGTAGCTGCGTCCCTCCACAAGCTGCGGCAGCCGGCTCAGGGCCCCCTCGCCGAACTCTATCCTGACCGGATTTCGATAGGTCCACACGCTGCCATCTCCTGTCGCCCAGGACAGGGTTTCCGATCGCCCTCCTATTGACAAATTCAAAAAATCGAACCGATACATTGATTATGGCAATAAGCTTCACGCAGCTCAGGACGTTCCACGCCGTCGCTGAACATCGGGGCTTCACCGCAGCGGCACAGGCGCTGGGGATCGGCCAGCCCACCGTCACGACCCAGATCAAGGAGCTCGAACAGCGCTACGGGGTGGAACTGTTCCTGCGCCGGCGCCGTCAGGTTGCGCTCACCGCGGCGGGGGCGTCGCTGCTGGAGATCACACGCCGCCTGATGCAGCTATGCGAGGACGCCGATGAATTGCTGACCAGTCACGGCGAATTCCGCATCGGCGAGCTGCGCCTGGCCGCGGTGGGGCCGTTTCACGCCACCGAGATCATCGCCGCCGTGAAGCGGGCCTACCCCAATATCGATATCACGGTCCTGCTCGGAAACTCGTGGCAGACCCTGTCGAATGTGATCGACCTCAAGGCGGACGTGGCAATCCTTGCGCACTCGGTGGATGACCCGCGCGTGCACACGATACTGTATCGCACACATCGGGTCGTGGTGTTCGTCAATCGCGATCATCCCTGGTTCGGCCGGCCATCGATCCGACTGGCGGACCTGGTGGGGGAGAAGTTCATCCTGCGCGAACAGGGGTCGACCACCAGGCTGGCCTTCGAAAAGGTGATGGACCGGGCGGGCGTGGTCATCGACCCGGTACTGGAGATCGGCAGCCGGGAGGGGGTTTGGAAGGCGGTGGAGCAGGGTCTCGGCATCAGCGTTGTCGCCGATTTCGAGTTCGTCCCGCATCCCAACCTTCAAACCCTGGAGATCGAGGATTGCGACATCCAGACGGAATATCGCATCGCGTGCCTGCGCGAACGGCGAGACTCGCCCAAAATCCGTGCCTTTCTCTCCGTGGTCGAGGCGCTTCAGGCGCATTCGGCCAGATCGACGTGACCTTCCACGGCGTGGGCGGGCATGGCGCGACCCGGCCCCTGGCCAAGGACCCGGCGGTCATGGTCGCGCTGGGTGCCCTCGATCGCGGTGGTCGAGGTCGGCGGGGCTTGATCACCGGTGGGAGCTGCCATTCGCTCGGCATGCTTGGCGCGGTGCTCGCTCTGCGGGAGCGCAGAACATGAAGCCGAAGGACGGGAGGCAGGCAGCCTAACGACGGACACTCCATTGATGCCGGCCCTGCCGGCCGGCCTGCGCGTGGCGATCAACGCCGGGGCGGGGGTATCAGCCGCCGGTCGCGCCAGCGCTGGCGATCATCGAGCTTGTCCTTGGGCACCCGGCCGCGCCGGGCCGCTTCGATCTCGTCGAGCACCGCGCGCCGCGGGCACGCTGGGGGACTGATGAGCGCACAGGATCGAGCCGGCTAGATCATGCCGAGTTGGCAAAGATCAGAACGGCGTCCTCGTCGATCACCACGCCGACCTCCGCGCCGACAGGTCGAATGGCCGCCAGGTCGCGGGCGCGCGCCTGCAGCGGACGATCGAGCCCCTCCACGGCGATCTCGAGCAGCTCCACCTCGCCGAGAAAGCGGCGTGTGACGAGACGGCCCGGCACCCCTTCACCGGCCGGCACCAGCCGGACGCCATGCGGGCGGACACAGACCACGACGTCGCGGCCAGTCTGGGGTTGTCTGAGGTCAAAGCCGCCCAGCGGTGTCGTCACGCGCCCCTCGGCGACTTCGCCCGGCACCACGTTGAGCTCGCTGAAGAAGCGGGCCGCGGCAAGATCGACCGGCCGGTAATAGAGCTCGGCCGGCGTGCCGCTCTGCACCAGCCGGCCGGCACGCATCAGCAGGATCCGGTCGGCCATGCGCATCGCCTCTTCCGGATCGTGCGTGACGATCATGCAGGTCGCCCGCGTCTCGCGGAGTACGGCCAGCGTTTCGTCCCGCACGTCATCGCGCAGCCGACTGTCGAGCCCGGAGAACGGTTCGTCCATCAGCAGCACGCCGGGCCGCGGCGCAATGGCACGGGCCAGCGCCACGCGCTGCTGCTCGCCGCCGGACAGAAGGTGCGGGTAAAGCTCGGCGTAATGCTCAAGCCCGACCCTGCGCAGCGCGGTGAGCGCGGCCTGCTCCGCCGCGCCGCGCTTCAGCGTGGTTAGGCCGAACATCACATTGCGCAGGATGGACAGGTGCGGGAAGAGGGCGAAGTCCTGGAACATCAGCCCGACGCCGCGTTTTTCCGGCGGCACCAGGCGCTCGGGGCCGGACACCTCCTGGCTGTTGATCATGATGCGGCCCGACATCGGTACTTCGAGCCCCGCGGCCAGCTTCAGCAGGGTGGATTTTCCACATCCCGAAGGCCCCAGCAGACAGACGATCTCGGCCGGCTCGACATCGGCGCTCACCCGATCGACGGACAGCGTGTCGCCATAGGCATGGGAGACCTCGTCGAAGGTCAGGCGGGCCGCGATGGCCGCACCCGCGGTGCCGCGCCGACCCCAGCCGAGATGGAAGCGCCTTTCGGCGATTTCCGTGACCTCGTTCACCTCGTCCCTCGCACGCTGCTGCTCAATCCTTCGGCTCCTCGGCCGCCGCGGGGTCGTCTGGCGCGTCGTCAAGCGCCTCCTCGTCCGCGGTGAGCTCTTCGCCCGGCGGGTTGGGCATGGTGAAATTGTCCGGCACGCGGGAATCGAGCAGGCCGGCCCCCTTCAGGTCCTCAAGGCCCGGCAGGTCCTTCAGGCTTTCCAGACCGAATTGGTCGAGGAAGGCGGGCGTGGTGCCGAGGGTTACCGGCCGCCCGGGAGTGCGCCGCCGCCCCCGCATCCGCACCCAACCGGTCTCCAGGAGCACGTCGATCACGCCCTTTGAGGTGCTCACACCGCGGATCTCCTCGATCTCGGCCCGCGTCACCGGCTGGTGATAGGCGATGATGGCCAGGGTCTCCAGGGCCGCCCGCGACAGCGGCTTCTGCTCCACCGCATCGCGGCGCATGAGATAGGCGAGGTCGTCGGCGGTGCGAAACCGCCAGCGTTCCCCCACCTGCACCAGATTGACCCCGCGATTGGCATAGGCCGACTGCAACTCGGCGAGCAGGGCCGGCACGTTGGCGCCGTCGGGCAGCCGCCCGCGCAGCGTCGCCATGTCGAGCGGTTCGGCGGCGGCGAACAGCAGCGCTTCGAGGATGCGCAGCTCGGCCCGCCGCGCGCTCGGCGTCATGCTGGTGACATTGCCGCCGCGGTCCTGGGTGGCGTCGTTCATGGCTTCAGGTCGTCCGTTTCTTCGCCCTCAGATGAAGCGGCGCGTAGGCCGCCTCCTGTCTCAGCTCGATCTGCCCCTCGCGGGCCAGCTCAAGGCTCGCCGAGAAGCTGCTCGCCACGGCGCTCGCGCCCAGTTCGGGGTCGCCGATGAACTCGCCGATAAGCGCCTCCAGCGGAGTCCAGTCGGCCAGCGAGCCAACCAGGCGCTCTAGGATGCGGCGCGCTTCCTTGAGGCCGACAACCCGACGCGTGCGCAGCACCACGCGGCGGACCGCGTGCGCGCTGCGCTGCTCGCCATAGGCCTTGAGCAGGTCGTAGAGGCTGGCCTGCCAGTCGCTCTTGCGGTCGATCTGCACCCCTTCCGGCATGCCGCGCGCAAAGACGTCGCGGCCGAGCCGGTTGCGGTTGGTCAACCGCGCCGCCGCCTCGCGCATCGCTTCCAGCCGGCGCAGCCGGAAGGCCAGCGCCGCTGCCATCTCCTCACCGCCCGGCGCTTCCTCGGCCGGCTTGGGCAGCAGGAGCTGCGACTTGAGATAGGCCAGCCAGGCCGCCATGACCAGATAGTCGGCCGCCAGTTCGAGCCGCAGCCGGCGCGCTTCGCGCACGAAGTCGAGATACTGGTCGGCTAGCGCCAGGACCGAGATGCGGGACAGATCGACCTTCTGGTTGCGGGCGAGCTGAAGCAGGAGGTCGAGCGGGCCCTCGAAGCCGGCGACGTCGACCACGAAGCCCTCACCCTCATCGGCAGCGGGCCGCGGATCATCGCCCCACAGGTCGAGTTCGCCGGTCATGGCCTCGCCGCGCCATCCGTCGCGCCGGCCAGAGCGGCAAATTCGCGCCGCAACGAATCGATGTCGGCCGGCTCGTAGCGCGCCCATCTCTGGGCCGCGGCGGCGCGCTCGGCACTGCGCCCGTTTAGCGGCGGCACGGCGGCGGCAACTGCCGCCATCTCCGCCATCTCGCCATTGCAGTGCAGGGCAATATCACAGCCCGCCGCGATAGCCTCGCCAGCCCGTGCGCCTACCGGCCCCGCCAGTGCCCCCATCGACAGATCGTCGCTCATCAGCAGCCCGTCGAATCCGATCTCGCCGCGCATGATATCATTGACGATGGCCGCTGACAGGGTGGCCGGGCGCGCGCCGTCGAGCGCGGTGTAGAGCACATGCGCGGTCATCGCCATGGGCAGGTCGGCGAGCCGGCGGAAGGGCTGGAAATCGCTCGCCGAGAGCGTCCCGTGGGAGGCGGCAACCACCGGCAATTCCTCGTGGCTGTCGGCCTGCGCCCGGCCGTGGCCCGGCAGATGCTTGGCGACCGGCGCCACCCCGCCGGCGGCCAGGCCAGTGGCGGCCGCACGTGCGAGCGCGACGACCGTATCGACCGCCGCGCCGTAGGCGCGGTCGCCGACAATGTCGTGGGCGCCGGCAAACCGCAGATCGAGCATGGGAACGCAGTTGACGGTGATCCCCAGCGCATGGAGGTCCTCGGCGATCAGCCGCATGGCAAGCCAGGCCGCGCGCTCCCCCCGGTCGCGGTCAGCCTCGTAGAGAGCGCCGATCAGGCCGGCCGGCGGATAATCCGGCGCGAAGGGCCGTCGCAGACGCTGCACCCGGCCGCCTTCCTGATCGACCAGCACCGGCGCGTCGGCGCGGCCCACCGCCGCGCGGAACTCCGCGATTAGGCGCCGAAGCTGCGGCGGGTCGACAAGATTGCGGGCGAACAGGATAAGGCCCCAGGGCTCGGCCTCGGCGAGGAAGCGGCGCTCCTCACCGGTCAGTTCCGGACCCTGACAGCCGGTTATGAAGGCGCGCGGCGACACCTGCCGCACTTAGCCCCCGGCTTCGCCGCGGTCAAGCGCGCGGCGCGCCGCCAAGCCGCTTGCGTCGCACGGCGCCCTGTGGCAGGTTCCGCCCGCCTTCCGGCCCCGGCCATGCCCGCGACCCTAGTCGTTGGCGTTGCCTTTTGCGGGTCGGCGCGGTATCTCGAATTTCTAGTCGTGCCGCCGTAGCTCAGTGGTAGAGCGCGCCCTTGGTAGACTGACTTGCCTCGCCGGCCGGAAACGGCCGGCTGAAAACCGCCCAAAGTCGGGGAAAGCTAACGGCCCAATCCGGCCCATGCCGATCCCGAGCCAAGCCCGGATGTGATCCGGGAAGGTGTAGAGGCCAGACGGGTGGCACCTACAGGCCGGCAACGGCCCAAGGTGAAGGGATGGTCCGGCCCACGAACGTCCGGCAGGACGGCGGCGAAAGCCGAGGTGGGGAGAAGGGCGAGGTCGACAGTTCAATCCTGTCCGGCGGCACCACACTCCAATACTGTCCCACCAGTCCGTTTTCGCGACCGGCATGTCCGTTTCCTGACGCAGGCCCGCGCCTCGACCCAAGCTTTCATGTGGGCGCCGTCGCGTTGCACCCGGCGAATCTCCAGCGTGCCGGTTACCCCTTGCCGGGAACCAACGAATAATCACGGGTCTTGACCTTCCAACGATGGAAGGCCGCATGAGTGATGGCTCGACCATCGAGGAGCCTGTCATGACTAGAGCGGTTCAGGTTTTGACGGAAGCGTATCCTGCATTTGCGAGATAGTTGCTGCATTCGGTTGGTTGGATCGTCGAGACAAGAAGGCCGATGTGGCGCCAGGTATCCTCGATGGTGC
>SKQW01000025.1 GCA_007118805.1 Rhodobiaceae bacterium
ATTCGCGTCGATGCCTACAAGGCTGGAATCGACCAATACATCCGCGAAGCGGACGTGGTTGTCGATCTTGGAACCGGCTCGGGTATTCTGGCTTTCATGGCGAGCCGCGCCGGCGCGAAGAAGGTCTACGCCATCGACCATTCTGACGTGCTCGACCTCGCCCGGCACCTCGCAGATCACAACAACCTGAAGAACATCGACTTCCGGCGTGTGCATAGCAGCGATTTCGAGCCCGACGAGAAGGTTGACGTCATCCTTCATGAGCAAATAGGGAACGCGCTAATCACGGAGGACATGATCCGCAATGTCTGCGATCTGCGCGACCGGGTGCTGAAGCCCGGTGGGCGCATCCTTCCGGCCAAGTTCGATGCCTTCCTTGAGCGGCTCCAGCTTAAGGAGGGGTCCATCGTGCCGAAAATCTGGGAGCAGGAGATCCACGGGCTGAGCTTCGCGGCTGCCAAACCTTGGCTCGACAGTCACGCGGAAAGTTTCCGCGACCGTCCGCGCCGGGTGTTGCCCGAGGAGGCGGCGCATTTCCTGACTGAGCCCACTCCGGCCTTCTCGATCGACCTTGAGACGATACGCCCTGCGGACACACCCTCGCGAATCGCGATGAAGAAGACTGTCGTCCGCGACGGGGTAATGGACGGCTTCTGCCACTACTTCCGCATCCGCTTCGACGACAAGATTACGATTGAGAGTAACCCACTTACCGCAGGCAACCTCGGCTGCCGCGAATACTGGCTTGGCCAGCTTTTCCGCACCGAGCGCACTCAACTGCGCGAAGGGGACGAACTCGATGTCACCTGGACAATCGGCGAGGCAACGGCGATCGAGACCTGGCACGTTGACTGGTCGATCAACAACAGGCGCATCCACTGAGCCCTCCGACACCTCCAGCCTGCGGCGCGGCCAACCGCCGTGGTGTCGGCGCCGCCTCCAACCTGAACCAGCTTCTCGTCGAATGCGCCATCGACGGAGGAGCACCGCCGCCTTGTTGCCCCCCATGGCGAACGCCACATCGATCTGGCGCTCGACCTCGTCATGAGAGCTGGCGCACCAGCACGTCCCCATCAGCTACGGCAGGCGGGACCTTCCACGCATGGCAGGCTCCCTGACGATGCTCCACCCTATCGCGAGTTCGCTGCATCCTGGCTGTCGCGGAAATAGGCGATCCCGGACTGCGCCTCGAATTCCTTCACCGCCTCGGCCGCGATCTTGAGAAACAGGGGGTGCATGTCGTTATGCGGCGCGACCTCGAAGACCAGCCAGCGCGGCGGCTCGCTCAGCCGCGCGCGGAAGCGGTAGTTGGGCATCCGGGTGTTGCGGCGGCCGACCTCGTAGCGCCACTCCACCATGTCGGACAGGCGGGCCTCCAGGGGCGCTTCGCCAATGGGCCGCCACAGCGCGATGCGCGCCTTGTCCGAGGCGTCGTCCGCATCGAGCGTGACCACCGTCTGATAGCCGTAATGCATCAGCCGCAGAGCGCCGACAACGGCGATCGCGGTCAGCATGAGCCCGACTACCAGCGCCTGATCCCCCTCCTCCTCGGCTGGCCCCTCGATGAGCCGCGCGCCGATAAACCACAGGCCGAGCAGCGCCGCGCCAATCACGGCGATGAGCCCGAGCCACATCCGGAAATTGATGCTGCGGTTGATGAAGATGCGTTCCACGATGCGCCTCTCAAGGGGCCGACGCCACATCACGCTCATAGGCCGCCACGGCATCGGGCGCAATCCGTTGCCAGTGCCGATGAAGGCGCACCCCGCGGCGCAGCGGGAAGGCGAGCGCCATCGGCGGATCGGCCAGCTCGGCGCGGATCGCCGGCGGGCGGCCCGCCGCGTAGCGCCAGCCCGAGATCGCCTCGAGGTCGCCGTCGAGCCGCCGCCAGCCGAGCGGGCGCCACAGCCACAGGCGAAAGCGCCCGGAGCCGGGATCGACGTCGAAGAAGCAGGCTACGCCCCAGTGCCGCCACACATACCAGGCGAGGCCGAGGGCCAGTAGCACTGCCGGCGCCCATATCGCGGCCTGAATCATAACGAGCCCCAAACCTTCCGGGGCCGCCGGGACATGGCGCATGCGCAGGCCGAACGCCGCCGCGCCGAGCAGCATGAACGCCGTCATCCACAGCTTCACCTTGGTGAACCGGCGCCGATAGATGCGCCGCATCGCCCGCCCCTTGCCCGGCTATGTGCCGCTCACGCGGAGAGCCGGTCCATGGCCTCGACGATGGCCCTGCCCATCTCCTCGGTGCCGACCTCGCGGCAGCCGGGGGACATGATGTCGCCGGTGCGCAGGCCGTCATCGAGCACCGAGGAGATCGCCCTGTCGACGAGGTCGGCCGCCTGCCCCATGGCGAAGGAATAGCGCAGCGCCATTCCAAAGCTCGCGATCATGGCGATCGGGTTGACGATGCCCTTGCCGGCGATGTCGGGCGCGGTGCCATGGACCGGCTCGTAGAGCGACTTGCGCCGGCCGGTCTTGTCGTCCGGCGCACCGAGCGAGGCGGAGGGCAGCATGCCGAGCGAGCCGGTCAGCATGGCGGCGACGTCGGACAGCATGTCGCCGAACAGATTGTCGGTGACGATGACGTCGAACTGCTTGGGGTTGCGCACGAGCTGCATGCCACCGGCATCGGCCAGCATGTGGTCGAGCTCGACCTCGGGGTATTCGCGCTTGTGCACCGCGTCGACCACCTCGTGCCACAACACGCCGGACTTCATCACGTTGCGCTTTTCCATGGAGGTCACGTGATTGCGCCGCGCCTTGGCCAGATCGAAGCCGACGCGGGCGATGCGCTCTATCTCGTAGGTCTGATAGACTTGGGTGTCGACCGCCCGCTTCTGGTTGTTGCCGATGTCGGTGATCTCCTTGGGCTCGCCGAAATAGACGCCGCCCGTCAACTCGCGCAGGATCATCAGGTCGAGGCCCTCGACCAGCTCGCGCTTGAGCGAGGAGGAGTCGGCCAGCGCCCCGTAGCAGATCGCCGGTCGCAGATTGGCGAACAGCTCCAGATCCTTCCTGAGGCGCAGCAGCCCGGCCTCGGGGCGAACGTCGTAGTCCACCCGATCCCATTTCGGCCCGCCGACCGCCCCGAAGAGCACCGCGTCGGCGCCCATTGCACGAGCCATGGCCGCCTCGGTGATCGCCACGCCATGAGCATCATAGGCCGAGCCGCCGACGAGGTCGCGCTCGATCTCAAAGCGCGCACCGCCCGTCCTGTTGAACCAGTCGACGAGGCGCTCGACCTCGGCCATCACCTCGGGGCCGACACCGTCGCCCGGCAACAAAAGCAGATTGAAGCTTGCCATGTTGTGGTCTTCTCCTTTGACCGTCAGATGCGTGATTGGGCCGGGCACGGTGGACGCTCCCGGGACAAAGTCCTGGCCGTGTTATCGGGGCGGTTCGTCCACCGGTTCGTCCCGCGGGCCAGGCCTGCCCCGCGGCGGCCTCAGTAGACCACGACCGAGCGTATCGACTTGCCCTGATTCATCAGCTCGAAGCCCTCATTGATCCGCTCAAGCCCCATGGTATGGGTGATCATCGGATCGATTTCGATCTTGCCCTCCATATACCAATCGACGATCCGCGGCACGTCGGTGCGCCCGCGCGCGCCGCCAAAGGCGGTGCCTTTCCACACCCGGCCGGTGACGAGCTGGAACGGTCGCGTCGAAATTTCCGCGCCGGCCGGCGCCACCCCGATGATGATCGACTGGCCCCAGCCGCGGTGACACGCCTCGAGCGCCTGGCGCATGACTGCCACATTGCCGGTGCAGTCGAAGGTGTAGTCGGCCCCGCCGATCTGATCGGCCGGCGTCTTGGTCATGTTCACCAGATGGGCCACAAGGTCGCCGTCCACCTCGTCGGGATTGACGAAATGGGTCATGCCGAAGCGCTCGCCCCACTCCCGCTTGGCCGGATTGATGTCGACACCGATGATCATGTCGGCGCCGACGAGCCGCAAGCCCTGAATGACGTTGAGCCCGATCCCGCCCAGGCCGAAGACGACGCATTTGGCGCCCGGCTCGACCTTGGCGGTGTTCACCACCGCGCCGATGCCGGTAGTCACGCCGCAGCCGATGTAGCAGACCTTGTCGAAGGGCGCGTCCTCGCGGATCTTCGCAAGGGCGATCTCCGGCAGAACTGTGTAGTTGGCGAAGGTCGAGGTGCCCATATAATGGTGCAGCTTCCGGCCATCGAGCGAGAAGCGCGAGGTGCCGTCGGGCATCACCCCCTGCCCCTGGGTCGCCCGGATGGCGGTGCACAAATTGGTCTTGCGCGACAGGCAGGACGGGCATTCCCGGCATTCGGGCGTATAGAGCGGGATCACATGATCGCCCGTCTTGAGGCTCTTCACCCCAGGCCCCACCTCGGCGACGACGCCGGCGCCTTCATGGCCGAGCACCGCCGGGAACAGTCCTTCCGGATCGGCCCCGGACAGTGTGAATTCATCGGTGTGGCAGATGCCCGTCGCCTTGATCTCGACAAGCACCTCGCCTTCCCTCGGACCCTCCAGATCGACCTCGGCAATTTCGAGCGGCTTGGCCGCCTCAAAGGCAACTGCGGCGCGGACTTTCATGGCGGCCCTCCCTCGGTGGCGGCATTCCATAGTCGCCTAGCATGCCGACCGGGCCAAGCGCCAGACTGAGCCGCGATCGGCCCCGGCGATCGCCGGCGAAAAAACACGCGGCCGCGCCCTTCGCCCGGTTGACTTCCGGCGTACGCACCCCTAACTGACCGATCGATCGGTTAGCGAGCATTCTCCATGAGCGATTTGTCGGAAGCGCCATCCCGCGGCAGCGCGCGGCTTCACATTCTCGATTGCGCCAAGCGCCTGTTCGCCGAGCGCGGCTATGACGGCGTGTCGATCAGCGACATCGCGCGGGAAACCGGGGCAAGCAAGGCCAACATTTTTCACCATTTCGAATCGAAGGAGGGGCTCTACCTCGCCGTCATCGCCGAAGTCGTGCGCCGCGTCCCCGATCACATCGATGCGCTGTCGAGCGAGCACGACATAGTCGAAGCGTTTCAGGAGCTTGCCGCCGCGGAGTTGACCGAAGGCGCAAAGGACGAGACCGGCGTGCGCCTCATCCTGCGCGAGATCATCTCGGGCGACCCCAGGCGCAGCCGCGTCCTGGCCGAAGACATCTTCGCGGACAGGTTCACGCGCCTCGTCGACCTCATCCGCACGCATCAGGACACGGGTACCTTCCGCAAAGATGTCGACCCCGCGCTCGCCGCGCATGTCCTGCGTTCGGCCAGCGTCTTTTTCATCCTCGGCCGGGATGTCCTCAGGCACATGCCCGGGGTCGACTTTGCCGACGATCCGGATCGCTACGCCCGCGAGGCGGCGGCGCTGGTCCTACGGGGCCTCGTGGTCCGAGACAGCAGCGAGGAGAAGTAGCCGTGTATGTGCGCCGCCTTGCACTCGCCATGTCTTGGTTTGCCGCCTTAGTGGTTGCCGTCCTTCTGATCCTTCCGCTCATCGGACAGACCCAGGAGAGCGCCGATCAGGCCGCCGACGAGACCGAGGACAGCGGCCCCCGCCGCGTTGCCGTCACCTATGTGGAAGCGGTGCCCCAGCGCATCGAGGATATCGAGCGCACGCTGGCCACGGTGGAGGCGAAATGGTCCGCCAGTATCGCCGCCGAGGTCGCCGCCACCGTCGAGACCATCGCGGTCGATGCCGGAGACCGGGTGGAACGCGGCATGCTGCTTGCCACCCTGGACTCACGCGATTTGGAGATCGAGGTGGCGCGCGCTTCCGCCAATGTGCGCCGGCTGGAGACCACCATCGCCAGCCGCGAACGCGACGTCGAACGCCAGCGCCAGCTCGCCGAGCGGGGCCATGTCTCCGAATCGGCGCTTGAAGCTGTGGAGTCGGAACTCGGCGCGCTACGCCAGGAACTCGAAGTGGCCCAGTCGGAACTGCAGAGGGCCGAACGCAATCTGGAACGCGCGCAAATCCTTGCACCGCATGCCGGCACCGTAGCCCGGCGACGGGTCAGCGAAGGCGATTATGTCACGGCGGGAACCGTGATCCTCGAAATTCCCCGCGCCGACCGGCTCCAGGTGCGCATTCCCGTCCCGGAAACCGTCGCCGAGCGCCTCGAACCGGCTATGCCGGTGCGGCTGTCGACGGTGGCAAGTCACGGCAATATCGCCGCCGAAATCACCCAGATCGAGCCTCAGGTTTCGCCGACCAGCCGGACCGTGACCGTCATTGCCGAGATCGACAATCCCGGCGGCTGGCGTCCGGGAAACAGCGTCAACGCCGAGATCGTCCTCGACACGCGCTCGGCGATCGCGCTACCGCCACGCAGCGTCGTTCGCCGGCCCGCCGGCAACGTTGTCTTCGTGGTCAAGGAGGGCGAGGCGCATGAGCGTGTCGTCTCTCTCGGGCAGCGGACACGGGAATGGATCGAGATCGTCGACGGCATCGAGCCCGGCGACCGGGTCATTGTGGATGGTGCCGGCTTCATGAGCGACGGCGCCGCCGTCAATGCTCGCCCGCATGACGCGCAACCCGAGGCAGCCGGCATCGCCGCCAGGGAGGGGTCGTCCTCATGACGCTGTCGGAACTGTCGATCCGGCGCCATGTGCTGGCCCTCATGATCTCTGTGGTGATCGTCCTGTTCGGGGCGATCGCCGTGCGCGATATCGGCGTCGACCGCATGCCCAATGTCGATATCCCGGTGGTCAATGTCGTGGTGACCATGGCCGGCGCCGACCCCTCGATCATCGACACGGCGATCACCAGCGAGGTCGAGCGGGCGGTCAATACGGTGCCCGGCATCGACACCATCCGATCGAGCTCGAGCCCTGGCACCTCGATGGTCAACATCTCCTTTGACCTCGATCGCGATATCGATGCCGCCTTCAACGAGGTTCAGGCGAAGGTTGCCGAGGTTCAGCGCCGATTGCCCTCGCAGGCCGATCCGCCTGTCATCTCCAAGGTGGCGATCGATGCCCAGCCCATCATGTGGCTGGCGCTGCAGGGCGACCGCGACCAGCAGGATCTGAGCAGCTATGCCCGCAACGAATTGCGTCCGCTGATCGAGAACGTGCCGGGCGTCGGCGAGGTGCGGGTCGGCGGCGGACAGGAGCGCAGCATCCGGGTCGAGGTGGAGCCGGAGCGCCTTGCCGCGATCGGGCTGACCGTGCCCGAGCTGATCGCGGCCATCACCTCCGAGCACGTGCTCGAGCCCGGCGGCTTCTTCGTCTCGGGCGACCGCGAGGATCTGATCAAGCTCGACCTCGAATATGATGACCTCCTGGCCATGGAGCGGCTCGTCGTCGCCGAGCGCGACGGTGCCCTGATCCGGCTCGGCGACGTGGCGACGATCATTGACGGGCTGGAGGACCGGCGTTCGCTTGCCCGCTACAATGGCGCGCCCTCCGTCGGACTGGGCATCGTCAAAGTCTCCGGCACCAACACCGTTGCCATTGCCGAGGAAGTGCGCAGCCGGCTTGAGAGCGACATCGTTCCCCAGCTTCCGCCAGGGCTCGAACTCTCGGTGGCCTATGACGAGTCGGCATTCATCATCGAGCAGATCGACGCCCTCTACATGACGATCGCGCTCGGAATCCTGTTCGCGGCGATGGTGCTGCTGATCTTCCTGAAGAGCCTGCGGTCGACGGGCATCGTATCACTGTCAATTCCGGTCTCACTGATGGCCGCAGCGGCGGTGGTCTATTTCCTCGGCTATACGCTGAACTCGATCACCATGCTGGCGCTGCTCCTGCTCATCGGCGTGGTGGTCGACGACGCCATCGTGGTACTGGAGAACATCTATCGCCATCGCAGGCAGTACAAGCGCGACGCCATGTCGGCCGCCATCGCCGGCTCGAACGAGGTGTTCTTCGCCGTCGTCGCCTCCTCGCTTTCGCTTATCGCGATCTTCGGCGCAGTCGTCTTCATGGACGGCATGATCGGCCGGTTCTTCGAGTCCTTCGCAGTGGTGGTCGCCTTCGGGGTCCTCGTCTCCAGTCTGGTCGCGCTGACCCTGATCCCGATGCTCGGCTCCCGCTTTCTGCCCTATGCCGAGGAGGAGGGCCGCATTGCCCGCTTCGTCGAGCGTGGGCTTGGCGCAATGGAGAACGCCTATCGGCGATTGCTGGGATGGGCGCTGCGCTGGCGCATCGTCACCCTGGCGCTCGGCGCGGCGTTTCTGGTCGGCGTGGTCATGGTCGCCAGCGATATCGGCGGCGAGTTCTCGCCGGACCAGGATGTGGGCCAGTTCATTGTCTCCGCCCAGACGCCGCTCGGCTCCAGCATCGACTATACCGGCGACCGTCTCGGCGAGGTGGAGGCGCGGATCGATGCCCTGCCCGAGGTGGCTGGCTATTTCTCGGCGATAGCGCTCGGCCAGGGCGGACAGGTGAATTCGGCCATGGCCTTCGTGCGGCTGGCGGACCGCGACGAACGCGACGCCAGCCAACGTGAGATAATGGACAGCCTTCAGAGCGAGCTGGCCGAGATTGCCGGCATCCGCGCCTTCGTGACGACGCCGGCTGTCATCGGAGGCCAGCGCGGCGAGCCCCTGCAATTCGTGGTCGTCGGCTCGTCGCTGGACCAGCTCGGCCCGCTCGCCGAGGAACTCGAGCAGCGGTTGGCGGGCGAGCCGGGGATGGGCCGCGTCGACCTCGACCTCAATCTCGACCTGCCTCAGATGCGCCTGGAGCTGGACCGCGAACGGGCCGCCGCGCTCGGCATCCCCGCACGCGATCTTGCGCGCAGCGCCAACGTGCTGATCGGCGGACAGGATATCGCCATGTACAGCGATGGCGAAGGCGGCGACGGGCGCCGCTACGATGTGCGCATGAAGGCGGTGGACGGCACCTTCGGGGGCCCGAGCGATCTCAACCGGATCTTTCTGCGCAGCCGCGACGGCGACCTGGTTCGCATGGATGCGGTGGCCGGATTTGCGGAAATCCTCGGGCCGGCCGCGATCACGCGGCACAATTTGCGCTACTCGGCGAATTTCTATGTAGAGCCTGAATTGCCGCTCGCGGAAGCGGTGGAGCGCGTCGAGGAGATCGCCGCGGACGCCCTGCCGCTCGGCTATCAGGTGCAGTTCACCGGACAGGCACAGGAACTCGAGCGCACCGTCGGCGCCATTGTCTTCGTGCTGTTCCTGGCCGCGGCGCTGGTCTACATCGTGCTGGCCAGCCAGTTCAATTCCTTCGTGCAACCGCTCTACATCATGGCCGGACAGCCGCTTGCCCTGGTGGGCGGGCTGCTGGGGCTGTGGCTTGGCGGTTTCACCCTCAACATCTTCTCGGTCATCGGCATGATTCTGCTCATGGGGCTGGTGACCAAGAACGGCATTCTGCTGGTCGACCTCACCAATCAGTATCGCGAAAAGCGCGGGCTAAGTGTCAATGAGGCGCTGGCCGAGGCCTGTCCGGTGCGGCTGCGCCCGATTCTGATGACATCGCTCACCCTGATCCTTGCGATGCTGCCCGCGCTGATTGGACTCGGCGCCGGGGCCGAGGCCAATGCCCCCATGGCTGCCGCGATCATCGGCGGCATGCTGGTGGCCATGATGCTGACACTGCTCATCATTCCAGCGGCCTATTCCCTCGTTGAGGGGCTCCTCGAACGGCGCGGGATTGGCCGCCGCGCCAGAGCGATGAGCGTGGCGGAACCCGAACAGCAGCCAACGGGATGAGCCGGCGCCGATAGCTGCTATGATGCGCCCGGATTCGGCTTCGAATCGAGCGAACCCATGAGGGGCACCATGCGCTGGTTCCATCTTTCGATCATCGTCATTTTTGCGCTGGCGATCATCATTTTTGCATTGCAAAATCTGGAGCCGGTCACCATCGCCTTTCTCGGCTTCAGCCTGCGGGCGCCCCTGGCGATCATCGTCGTGGTGATCTATCTCCTGGGCATGGCCACCGGCAGCACTCTCTTGCATGTGTTGAGAAAATCGGTTTCGGCAGCGCGCGGCCACGGCCCTGGCGCAACCGGATCCTGAGACGCGGAATCGATCTTTCCGCATGGCCGGCCGTCCGCCCCCGGCGCTCCCAAGGGTGCCGGCCGGGAGGCTTTTGCCGGCGCCCGGCCCGCCAACCGGACCCTCTCGTGAACGGCGTTGCACAAATGCTGCCGCTTGCGACGACGCCTTTGATAATACAGTATATGCGACTACGGTATACCGGATACCAAACTGGTTGCCGTCCCGCCGCGTCCAGAATTCAGGGTGCGGGAGTTGCGAAGACAACGAGAAAGGAGGAAGCTAGCCGACGTCGTGAGCGCGTTGAGGTGTCGGCTTCGTCGACCCCACGCAGCGACTTAAACAAGCGATCGGCGTCCGTCTCAGGACGGTTACACCGGCATCCTTCGCTTCGCGTACACTTGCAAGCACGCGGCAAAGGATATCGGAGGCGTCGAATCCAGAACGGGAGGAAATTGATGCAATTTACGCCGAAACGAACTCGCGCCGGAGTCTCACTGGCATCGGGGCTGTGCCTTGCCGCCGGATTTGGGGCGGGCGCCATCATGGCCCCGTCGGAAGCGCTGGCCGATTGGGAGCCGGAGCGCCCCATCGAATTCGTCATCCAGACCTCGCCGGGCGGTGGCTCCGACCGCTATGCGCGGATGTGGATTGGCATCATCGAACAGTATGACCTGTCACCGGTCCCGATCACGCCGGTGAACATGCCGGGCGGCGCCGGCGCGGTCGCCTTAACCTATCTGTTCGCGCAGGATGGTGATCCCCACTACATCACGCCGACCCTGAACAGCCTGGTGACGACGCCACTCCAGCACCAGTTGCCGGTGATGTATCCGTCCGAGGACCTCACGCCCATCGTCAAGATGATGATGGACCCGTTCCAGCTCTGGACCAATCGCGAGTTCTTCGAAACCTGGGAAGAGTTCCATGAGCGGTGCCAGGAAGAGCGGCTCGATACGTTGGGCACGGGCGCCCGCCAGGAGGACGAGATCCAGCTCGAGCTCCTCTGGCGCGCGGCCGATTGCGAGCCCTTCCGCTACGTTCCGGCCGCCGGTGGCGGCGACGTCGCGGCCGGTGTGGCCGGCGGCCATCAGCACATCAATGTGAACCAGCCGGCGGAAGCCATGCCGCACTATCCGGAAACCATGATTCCGCTGGTGAACTTCGCCCAGGAGCGCTTCGAGGCGTTCGCCGACTATCCCACCCACTGGGAGCTTGGCATCGGCGTCGACAAGGAGGTTCCTGGGATCGACGCAACCTATGCTGAACTCCTCGATCTGGAGACCGGTCTGCATCAGATGCGCGGCATCATTGGCGCGCCGAATCTCTCCGACGAGGCCCTGGAATGGTGGGAGAATCTGTGGCGCCAGGTCTGGGAGACCGACGAATGGCAACAGTTCATGCGTGACAACGCCATGACCCCGGTCTTCATGGGACCCGCCGAATATCGCGAGTGGATGATCCCGTTCGAGGACTTCCACATGCAGGTCATGCAGGATGTGTTCGAGTGGGAGCTGCGGCCTGATATCATGACGCGCGAAGAGCGTCGGGCCGAGAACTGATCGTTCTTTCGTTTGCCGGTGGCCGCCTCGCGCGGCCGCCGGCCGCCCCGTGCGGCGATCTCTTCCCGGAAGGCTTCGACCATGACGCAGCCCATCTGGCTTCGGACCACGCAGAATGCGGTGGAAATCGCGGTCGCCATCGCATTACTCGCTCTGGCCGGCCTGCTCGTTTACGAATCGCTCAGGCTTGGCCCTGGCTGGGGTGAACAGGGCCCGCACGCTGGCTTTTTCCCCTTTATCCTGACCATGATGGCGATCATCGGGACGCTCGGTGTGCTGGTGATGGCGGTCCGGTCGCCGCGCACTGCGCCATTCTTCGAGGTAAATCAGGAGGTCGTCGATCTCCTGAAGGTCGGCCTTCCCATCTTGGCCACGATCTTTGCCATGCGCTGGCTGGGACTGTTCATCTCTGCGGGCCTGTATATCGGCCTGTTCATGGCCTGGTACGGCAGATTCCGCTGGTACAGCGCCCTCGCCGGGGCGATTGTCCTGCCCTTTGCGCTGTGGCTGACGCTCATCAAGGGTTTCAACATCTCCATGCCGATGAGCATGTTCTATCGCGGCGGGACGCTGCCGATTTGAAACCTCTCGCGGCTACCTCCCTGACGAACATGGATTGCTGAGGCCGAGGCAAGACAATGGAATCGCTCGATCTGTTGATGACGGGCTTCAGCGCCCTGATGGAACCGACACGGCTCGGCTTCCTGATGTTTGGCGTGATCCTGGGGCTGCTCGTCGGGGTCCTGCCCGGTGTCGGCGGGACCACAGGGGTCGCCATCCTGTTGCCGATGACCGTCTTTCTGGAACCGATTTCGGCCCTGGTCATGCTTGCCGGCATCTATTGGGGCGCGATGTATGGCGGCGTCATCACCTCCATACTGTTCGCCGTGCCCGGCAACCCATGGTCGGTGGCGGTGATGTTCGATGGCCGCCCGATGGCGGTCCAGGGCAAGGCCCAGCTCGCCATGTCGGTGGCGTTCACGGTGTCCTTCGTGGGCGCCATCGTGGCCTCTGTCCTGTTCACCTTCTTTGCCCTGCCCTTTGCCCAGCTGGCGCTGCGTTTCGGCCCGCCCGAGATGTTCGCGGTGCTGATGATCGCGTTCGGCACCTTTGTCGGGCTCGGCGGGGCGCCGGCCAAGGCGCTGATTATGATCGCCGCCGGCTTCCTGCTGTCGACGGTCGGGCTGGACGTGGTGACTGGCCAGCCCCGCCTGACCTTCGGCAGCATCCAGATGATGCAGGGCTTCCATTTCGTGCCGATCACCATCGGCCTGTTCGGCATCGGCGAGGTCCTCAACAATGCGGCCGAGCGCTACAAGGTGCAGATCGAGGAGATGACCAAGGCGGCCAAGCTCGGCCTGCACGATGTAACCGAAGCCTTGCGCGTCCTTTTGAAGCACTGGTGGCTGGCGCTTACATCAGCCCTCCTCGGCTTTGCCACCGGCATCCTGCCAGGCGCCGGCGCAACGCCCGCCTCCTTCATGGCCTACGGCATCGCCCAGAAGACGTCGCGCCATCCCGAGAAGTTCGGCAAGGGTGTGCCGGAAGGCGTCATGGCGCCGGAAGCGGCCAACAATGCCGCCGGAACCGGCTCGATCCTGCCCATGATGGTGCTCGGCATCCCCGGTTCGCCGACCGCCGCTATCCTCATGGCCGGCGTCTTCATGTGGGGGTTCGTTCCGGGGCCGCGGCTGTTCGTCGAGCAGACCGAGTTCGTCTGGTCGTTCGTTGCCAGCCTCTACCTCGCCAATATCGCCGCGGTCGTCATCTGCCTGGTGGCAACCCCGCTCCTGGCCCTGATGCTGCGCACGCCCTATGCGATCATCGCGCCAATCATCGTGGTGATGTGCATCGTCGGCGCCTACGCCATCCAGAATTCCATGCTGGACGTCTGGCTGGTGCTGATCTTTGGCGTGATCGGGTTCATCCTGCGTCGCCTCGACTACCCGCTTGCCCCATTGGTGGTAGCCCTGGTCCTGGGCGCTCCCACCGAGACGGCCTTGCGCCAGAGCCTGATCATGAGCGACGGCTCGATGTGGATCTTCCTGGAGCGTCCCGTTTCCACGCCGATCGCCATTGTCGCCATCCTGCTCTTCGCGCTTCCGCTGATCCAGATAGTGTGGCGGCGGCTTCGTCCGCGCCAGGACACAGGCAGCGCCGACGGCTGATCCAGGTCCGCGCGAGTCTCGGCCCTATCGCGAAAGGGGCGCGGATCCTCACGGATCGCGCCCCTTCTGCTTCATTCAAACCCGATCGGTGAGCCAATCAGGCCGCGAGCGCGGGCGCCTGCTGCGTCGCCCGCTCGGGCCCGGCGATCGGCGTCACCGTTGCCTGGCTGGCCCGCAGCGCGGCGCTCTCGGCGAGGGCGTCCTCGGCAAAGGCGCGGGCGCCGCTCAGCAACTTCGCGAAGGCGTCGGGCCGCAGGACGGCCAGTTCGCCCGCGCGAATGGCGAGGATGGCAATGACGGCAGCCAGGAGGGTGAAGGTCAGCATATCCATGTCAGGGCTCTTGCAGCTAGCGATTAGTCTGTTGCAATGCAACATATCTCATCGAGCGCACTTTTCAAGACATTGAATTAACAACTGATATACAAAATACGCATTGCTGCAATGCCCAAAATCCATGAGCGGATACGGCGCCCGGTCGAGTGCGGTCCAATCCGGCATGGCTCGGGCGAAGTGGTGTCGGCGATCATGCGCATGGCGGCTCGCAGTCGCGCCGGCATCGGCCCGCTGGGGAAGCCCTATCGTGGTTGCAAGTCGACCTGGAGCCAGCATGCCTGCCGGGGACGGCCCGCCATCGCCTCGTGGTCAAAGCAAGGCATCAGCCGGTAACGGACCCTGCCGGCGCCGTCTATTCCGCGGCCCCGGAAGTCCCCTCCCCGCCGGTCGTTCGCAGCCTTACGGCTGCACGCTCGTGCCCCGTCACGCGGCGGCGTCGCCGGATGAGTTCTGCTTCCGCAGAACGCGGATCACGTCGCGCACGCTGATCATCCCGATCAGCGAGTGGTTCTCGAGCACCGGGACATGGCGTATGCCATGGGTATCCATCTTGGCGATGACGGCATCGAGTTCCTCATCCGGGCTGCACCAGACCAGTTCGCGGGTCATCAGCTTCTCGACGGATAATTTGAGCCCGGCGCTGCCGTGCTCGGTAAGTGCCCGCACAATGTCGCGCTCTGAGAAAATCCCGACACAGGTGTTGCCCTCCGTTCGGACGACATCTTTGACGGCGAGTGCCCCGATATTCTCGCGGGTAAGCAGGCGCGCGGCGACCTCGGCAGTCTCGTTCAGCCGTATCGTGACGATCCGACTCCCCTTCTCAGTTAATATGTCCGCGACCTTCATGATCAGGCTCCTCACTGGCGCTGCGGGAGACACAGTGTCACGGCAAAGCTGGCGAAAACAGCTTCGACAGGGCCATGCGTTATACAGTATACACAGAATCCGTCATTGGCGGAAGCATCGTCTGTCTCGGCGGTCTGGGCAGGTCTGCAGGCAAGGCGTTTCGCCTCGAACGACGTTTCCCCCGCCGGCGGCTTCGATTAGTCTCGCGTCGGCCCAATCGGGAAGGATCAAGGCACGGGCGAAGGACGAACAGGAGGCAGAGTCATGAAGGCGGCCGATGTGATGGCAACGAACGTGATTACGGTGGGACCCGAGGATCGCGTGGCGGAGGTGGCGCAGGTGCTGGTCTCCAACCGGATCAGCGCCGTGCCGGTCGTCGACGACACCGGCAAGATAGTCGGCGTCGTCAGCGAGGGGGACCTAATTCGGCGTGTCGAGAGTGGCACCGAGCACCGGCGCGCGTGGTGGCTCGATCTAGTGGCCTCCCGCGCCGACCTGGCGGCCGAATATGTCAAGGAACGGGGCCCCCGCGCCCGCGATGTGATGACTGGCAAGGTCGTGACGGTCTCTCCGGACACCGACCTTGCCGAGATCGCCAACCTGCTGGAGGCGCACACGATCAAGCGTGTGCCGGTCGTCGAGGACGGCAAGCTGGTCGGCATCGTCAGTCGGGCCAATCTTATCCAGGCCCTCGCTGCCCTGCATAGTCAACTGCCCGCCGCGACCACCACCGATGATGCGCTGCTGCGCGACAAGGTGCTGAACCGCCTGCGCAGCGAATCCTGGACGCCCATGCTGCTCAACGTCATCGTCAAGGATGGCCGGATCGGGCTATGGGGCTTCGTGCGATCCGAGGAGGAACGCAACGCCGCAAGGGTCGCCGCCGAAACCGCGGACGGAATTCGCCCCGTCGATGACAATTTGATCGTGATGCGCGCCGGCCTCATGGGCGCGTAACGCCCTGTCGCGCCCTGACAACCCCGAAGGGCTATCGCGCCAACCGTCGGGCGAGCTTGCGCCAGACCCGCATGAGCGGAGATGTGCGAGCATAACCAAGGGTCACTTGCCTTGAGCCGTCCGCTGACGTGGCTGACCGGGAACCGGCCGCCTCGCGCTCTGCCGAGACCGCGTCGACGAGCGCCGTGACCTGAGCCAGACTGGTGCGCAGCCGGCGCATCTGCTTGCGGTCGAATTGCGCCGGGTCGGCCTTCTCGAGAATCTTGATGGTCTGCTCGAGGTGCTTGAAGGCCGCCTTGGGCCGGCCCTCGGCCTGAAGCTCGGCAAGCACGCTGTCATAGCATTGCTTGAGCAGTTTCGCATTGGCGTGAGACTGGCGCCCGTCCTCGAGCGCCCGCGACAGCGCAAGATAGTCGTCCTCACTGAGCTGATGGACGGAATCGCGTTCAGCCGAATCCGGCCAAAGCTCCGCCTCGTTGCCGAAGGCGACCAGCACGCGCGCTTTGATGTAGGGCGGCTTGGCTGCAACGAACGGGAAATAGCGCTCATGGAGGATGTCTAGCGCCGCCGCCTCCTTGATCATGGCGTAGCCGGCCAGCGTCCATACCGTGCGCTCGGCGCCCCTGAGGCTCTCGATCTGCGCGCACAGGCCGGCAAAGAACGTCTCGCGATCGGCAACCGCGTCATAGCCCAGCGGCGTGCCGAGATAGCTGTCGAGATAGTCCTCGGCCAGCGCCAGCTCGGCCAGCTCGCGTTCAAGCTCGCGGACGCCGTCCAGACCGTAGGCCTGGGAAATACGCTCCGGCGGCAAGCCGAGATCGTCGCGCTGATGGCGCAGCTTGAGCCGGCGGTCGATCCAGCCATAGGCAAGCTTGGTCTCCGGCGCCATCTGGAGACGGGCTTCGGTCTCCTCCAGATCCGCCACTGTCGCATCAGCGGGCAGTACCGCCGCGCGCACCCTGGAAAATCCGGAATACCGTTGAGGGTCGTCCCGATAGAGCGCCCGCATGGCGGCCAGCCGCCGGTTGCCATTGACCGTCACCCCGTCACGCGTAACTAGGATCGGCTCGGTCTGAACCCCTGCCCGCCGCAACTCATCAAAGATCGCGCCACGCTTGTCCTGGGCCAGAGGGAGGAGCATCTCGTGGAGTACGTCCTGAACCCCAGATGCGTCTTCGCCCCTTTCGAAATAATCCGAAGGGAGCCGGTTGCGGCGGATGTAATCGGCCTTGCGGACTGTCAGCCGACCGTTGTCGACACGGTAGAGCGGCAGATCGAGCGGAAGCTCGCCGACTGGCAGCTCCGCATACCCATCGCGGAAGGGGATGAAGGAGGAGCCGACGGCGTGATCGCAAGCCCGGTCCACGATCTCGGAACGCTGTTCTATCGCCTCGCCGGCCATTGCCTACCTATTCTCTGCCGGCCCCAGCGGCGAGGACAAGATCGAGCCGCGAAGCCAACGGCCCCTTGCGCTCTCGCTCGGGTCGAACGAGCCCAATGTTGGAGTCAAACTGAACCCGTGCCCTTGCACCGTCAACGGTGGTCACGGCCGCCTTGGCAGGCGCACCAATCGGGTCCGCGCAACGGTCGCTACACAAACAGATCGGTCATCTCGAATCTTGTCACGTCGACGATCCCCCTGTCGGAGATCCGCAGTTCGGGGATCACCACGAGCGCCAACAAGCTGTGCTGCATATAGGCGTTGTTGAGGGTGCAGCCGCAGCGACGCATCGCCTCGCCCATCCGGGCCGCCTTCTCGGCAACCACTTCCGCGCGCTCGTCCGACATCAGCCCGGCGATTGGTAACTCGACCAGCGCCAGTTCCTCGCCGCCGGCAAACACCGCAATGCCGCCGCCCACTTCGGCCACGCGATTGGCGGCCAGAGCCATGTCGGATTTCGAGGTGCCGACGACGATCATGTGATGGCTGTCATGGGCGACGGTGCTGGCCATCGCGCAGTCCACATCATAGCCGAAACCGGAGACCAAGCCGTTGACGACCTCGCCGGTTGCCCGATGACGCTCGACGAGGGCGATCTGGCAGACATCATTGACCCGATCCATCGCCACCAGCCCATCCTCGACGGCGAGCTCACGGGTCAACGCCTTGGTCGGCGCCTGGTTTTCGACGACACCGATCACCCGCGCCGTGACCCGTTCAGCCCCCCGCGGGGCGGGGATGTCGAAGTCGGTAGCGGCAAGCGGTTGCGCGAGATGCACCGTGTCGCGCGCCTCCTTCGGATAGGCGAAGGCGGGAATATCGGCGATGAGCCTGCCCTGCTCCGCCATGACCTCGCCGCGCGCGATGACCAGGTCCATCGGCAAGGCTCGCAGGTCCGAGGTCAGGATCATGTCGGCCCGGCGGCCGGGCGCGATCGAGCCGAGCTCGCGCTCCAGGCCGAAATGCGTCGCCGTGTTGATCGTGGCCATCTGGATGGCCACCAGCGGGTCGCACCCCTCCTCGATGGCATGGCGCACCACCCGGTCCATATGGCCGTCATTGACCAGCGTGCCGGAATGGCTGTCATCGGTACACAGGATGAAGTTGCGCGGATCCAGGCCGAGCTCGGTCACCGCCTTGATCTGGGCGGCCACATCGTACCAGGCCGAGCCCAGCCGCAGCATGGCGCGCATACCCTGGCGCACCCGCGCCACCGCATCCTCGAGCCGCGTGCCCTCATGATCGTCGGCCGGCCCGCCGGCGACATAGCCGTGAAACGGCGTGCCGAGATCGGGCGAGGCATAGTGTCCCCCGACTGTCCGGCCGGCGCGCATGGTCTCCGCGATCTCGCCCAGCATCTTGCCGTCGCCGGCCGCAACCCCGGGGAAGTTCATCACCTCCCCGAGCCCGATGATGCCCGGCCAGGCGAGCGCCTCGGCGATTTCATCCGGGCCGAGCTCGGCGCCGGCCCGCTCCAGGCCCGGCGCGCTGGGCACACAGCTCGGCACCTGCACGAAGACATTGGCCGGCGCGGCGATCGCCTCGTCATGCATCAGCCGCACGCCGGCAAGGCCCAGCACATTGGCGATCTCATGCGGATCGACGAACATGGTGGTGGTGCCATGCGGCAATACCGCGCGCACGAATTCGGTGACCGTGATCATGCCGCTTTCGACATGCATGTGCCCATCGCACAGGCCGGGCATGAGATACGCCCCGTCGGCCTCGATCACGCGCGTGGCCTCCCCCACGGTATGGCCGGCGTCGTGGCCGATATAGGCGAAGCGGCCCGCCGCTACCGCCACGTCGATATGGTCGACGACCTCGCGCGAATGGACATTGACCCAGCGCCCACCGCGCACGACGAGATCGGCCGGCCTGCGGCCCATCGCCACGTCGATGAGCGTTGCCGCGCTCTCGCTCCAGGGTTTGATCTCGTTCATACGGGGCCTCTCGCAACTCTGCTTTGCTGTGGGCGATTCTACCGGAATTCGCTTGCCC
>SKQW01000219.1 GCA_007118805.1 Rhodobiaceae bacterium
CAGCCGGCGCATGGCGGCGATATGCTCGGCGACTTGCTCTACCGTCTTCCGCTCGGCGTCCAGCCATGGATTGACGGCGTCCGAAGGACGCCGGTCTACTTGCACCGCGCCGGCTAGAACGCGCAGGAAGCACATCCATGGCAGGAACGACTGCGACAGGAGGTAGCGGCTCGCCCTCATCGGGTGGAGCCACTTGAGAGCCTCGGCGGTCCATGGGTTCGACGCTGCCTGAACCCAGGGACTGACGAACGTACGGTAGAGGGCCTCGTTTGCCCCGGATACGCGACGGACGCCCTGGAAGCTCTCGCGCGGGTATCCGAAAACCAAGTCCTCGACCCTGCGCTCCTCGAAGCTCACTGTGTACTGCGGCTTGTGGCAGTCGGGGTCGCCTGTCGGGTTGTCGATCTTCATTTCATAGAGGCCGGGGGGAAGCGCCTCCACATCCTGCAGGCTCTCGAGGATCGCCCTGTGCTCAAACCGCGCCACCTTGGCGGAAACAAAGATGCCAAGATGCCCGACGGCCGGATTGGTCAGGTAGACGATCCGCTGGCCCACGCGCTTGAGGTCGTCGGTGTCCGAATAGACCTCCGGAATCCAACCCAGCGCCTGGTGCGGGGGCGTAATGTCGTCGCCGCTCGAGGCAAAGATCACCAGCGGATTGCGGATCCGGCGCAGGTCGACGGTGCAGCCCTCACAGATCCGGACCTTGCCAGCCTCGAGCTTGTTGCCGATGAAGAGGTCTTCGACAATGGCAACGATCTCCTCCCGGCTGAGGAAATAGAAGCCGCCCCACCACCGCTCGAAGTCGAGGAACCGCTCCCGCTCGCGGTCGACATTCATCAGGAGGTCGGCATATTTCCGGAAGGCAGCCTCCGGCTTGAGGTTCTCGAAGTTCTGGACCAGCCAGGCGCCGTCGAAGCGGCCGTCGCCGAGGTCGGAGAGGAAGTGGACGAGCCAGGCTCCGCCCGTAAGGCCGCCCGCGATGCGCATCGGGTTCATGCCGGGCTCTCCAGCCCAGTAGGACAGCGGCGAGCCATTCAGCACGGCCGGGCCCACTAGCCCTTTGCAGTCGGCCGACAGTAGGGCGGCGGCCCACCCGGCCTGACAGTTTCCGTAGAGCACCGGAGCCTGCCTCGGATGGCGGGCGGCTACTTCCTCAACGAATGTCCGCAGAGCGCCCAGAACGTCGGCGAGCGTCTGGCCGGGGCACGGCTCGGGAAAGAAGATCACGAAATAGACGGCATGACCCTCGTGCAGGGCAACGCCAACCTCCGAGTCGCGCTTGAAGCCGCCGATGCCCGGGCCGTGGCCAGCGCGGGGATCGAGGACAATGACGGGCGGCTTGGCGGGATCGACGCACACCTCCCAGCAATCCTCGCCCACCTCGGAGATTCGCAGGAGCGCATAGTTGGCGGGCTTGGCAAACCGTCGGGCGTCCAGGACCGTCTCATATCTGAAGTCGAGCGACGGCGGCATTCCGGCGCGCTCATGCTCGATCATGTCGTCTGCCCGCTGCCGCAAGGCATCCCAGAAGAGGATCGAGCGCTCCCAGAGGTCGCGCTGGTAGGCGAGCAGGTCAGCAAGCGGGGTCGACTCCGCCGCGGCCGAGACTTGGAGCGGACTTCCCTTGTCCAGCATCACGACCTCCCGTGGTCCGGGTCCGATGGGCGATTGAGGCCGTCACCCCGTGTCGAGTAGAGGGCCCACAGCATCACGGCCGGGCAGGCCAACAGGATGGCGAGCAGAAGGGCCGTCCAGATCGACCAGCCGAACAGGAGCAGCATCGCCACCACGGCGACGATGCCAACAGGAACGCAGATCCACATCAGCCGCTCATGCAGCGCCGGGCGCTCCTGGGGCGGAGGGGGAGTGCCGCCTTCGTTTCGATGGGGTGCAGTCATCGCCTTTCTCCTGACCGGTGCGCCTGCCGCTGCTCTCCTCGTTCGGTGAAGGGCGGCAGGCAGCTCCTTGCCCTCAGCCGGTGGCGGAGGGAGCGGACGGCGACGCGCTGCCGGGATCGAAGCGCCGCGGTTCCGCGAACAGCGCCTCGGCCGCTGCTTCCGGCCCGATCCAGCGCAGCTTGCGCGCCCGCTTGACGAGCTCGTCCGCCAGCCTTGCATCGGCAGCGACGTCGGGCGGGCTCTCGAAGTTGTGGAGCGATGTCATCGTGCTCTCCTTTATGCCTGTCGGCCGCAAGTTCAGCTCTCGTAGGTCACGGTCGTCATCATTCCCGAGGCCATGTGGTAGAGCTGGTGGCAGTGAAATGCCCACTCGCCGGGGTTCTCCGCGTCAAAGGCGATGGTGACGCTGCCGCCAGCGGGCACCAGGACCGTGTCGCGCATGGCCCCCGCGAAATGCTCGCCATTGATCGCGACGACCTGGAAGTGGTGGCCGTGCAGATGCATCGGGTGGGCCATGGTGGTGCGGTCGACGATCGTGATCTCGACCCGCTCACCCTGTGCTACGCGCAGCGGCTCGTGGTCGCCGTGCGCGGCGCCGTTGAGCTTCCAGTGATATCCCGGCGCCTCGGTGATGGTCAGCGTGTGCCGCCTGTCGGGTTGCCTTTGCTCCAGCGCATGCGCCGCCCGCAGCCGCCGTTCCAGCTCGAGCCCAACGGCGGGCACCGCGGCATCGGCCTCCTCGGAAAGTCGCCCGACCGTGCCGTTGCGGGTCGCCAGCACGATCCCGGTCCGTGCCCGCTCGCCCTCACGGATGGCCAAAACGGGCCAGGCACCCTCCTCGTTCGGCAGGTCGAGCAGCAGGTCGAGCCGCTGGGCGATCGCGAACTCGAAGCGGCTCCCGGCGATTGGCACAATCGCCATCCCGTCGACTGCGACGAGACGGCCTTCAAGTTCGCCGAGGTCGAGCCAGAAGCTGGTGGCCGTTGCACCGTTGATCAGGCGCAGCTGGACGCGGCCGCCCCGCTCGACCCGAACCACCTCGGGATCGTCAAGAGTGCGGTCGTTGGCCAGGAACGCGTCATACTCGACGTCGTGAAGGTGAACCGCGGGACCTGCGTCGGGCATGGCATGGCCGCCGTGTCCGCCCGCCCCATGGTCCATGGCGCCATGGCCGTCGTGCCCGGCATCCGGCGCGGCGTGTGCCGCATGGCCGCCGCCCTGAAGCTCCGCGAGGATCTCCTCCGGGTCCCGGAAGGTGAAGTCGTGGAACATCACTACCACCTCCTGCACGTCCTCGTGATCCTCGGCCGGATCGCGCACGATGAGCGGGGCGGCCATCAGAAGCTGCTCCTGGAGGCCGAGATGGGAGTGCATCCAGTTGGTGCCGGGCCGCGTCAGCGGGAAGTCGTAGTCGTATCGCCCGCCGGGCTCGAGCGGCGGCTGCGACAGGTCGGGGACGCCATCCTGCTCCACCGGCGGCGTCAGGCCGTGCCAGTGGACCAGGATCGGCTCGTCGACACCATTCTCAAGGGTAACGCGGAAGCGCTCGCCCGCCTGTGCGTAAAGGCCATGGGTGCCGTCGGGCTGGATGAGGCCGAACACCTTGGCTGGCTTGCCCCTGACCTCGATGACCCTGTTCTCGGCCCGGATGACCGTCGGGGATTCTGCCAGTGCCCGAACGGGCATCAGGAGGGATGAAGCTGCGCTTGCCGCGCCAAGGGCGGCAGTGGACGTCAGGAACTGGCGACGCGTGAAGTGATGCATGACTGTGAGCTCTTCTGTCCGTGGTCCGTGCTGCGGCGCCCGGGACGAGCTACCGCTTGCGGAATCGACTTCGGCAGGTCCCGCGCAGCGGCGCGGCCCACCTCAGGCGCGGACGAAGAGCTTGGGCGGTTTTTGGTGTGGGGCGCCGCTGAGCGCGCTAAAGCTGTCGCCACGCCAGACGTGGCGGGACGAGGCTGCGCTTCGCGGTGCCGTGGCTTCGGCCACGGGGACGCAGATCTTGCAGACCGTGACGGCCGCACAGTGCTCGCCCTTCGCCGTATGCTCGCCGTCGCGATCACACTCGTCGAGCGCGTGGTCGGCTGTTGCCGTCATGGCTATGTCCGGAGCCACATGCGTCGCGCCTGCATGGGCGCCGTCGTGAAGGACGGCGACGGAAGCAAAGAACAGGGCCAAGAGGACGACGAGCCAGCGCACGACGAGCGGCCGTGGCCTCGCCACGCTGCCTCGTCCTTTGCCTGCTCTTGGGTCTGTGAGCAACTTTGCAGCCTCTTTGCCAGTCTGAAGCTGGTGGACCATTACCCGCGTTTCAAGGCGACACTTTGATCTGGATCACACCCGCGCCAAGATTTCTCAGGTCGCCGTCAACTCGGAGAGATCACGTCGCGAACCTGAGTGATGCATCGGATGTTCAAGAAGGCCAGCACCAAGCCACGTGGTAGATGATCCCGCCGCCCGGATTCCGGCGCGCTGCAGTTCTGCCATTGATCGGGCATGTTCCGACACCATCCTTGGGTTCCTACCGCGCGCAATCCACGTAACGAGCGATCGGGGCAGACATGATGCGCTTGATTTTGTTGGGGCTGGTCCTGGCGGCGGCGATCTCCCCGGTGCCGTCCGCGCAGGCCCATCCACACATTCTGGTCAACGCAGAGGCGGAAATGCACTTCGATGGCCAGGGTAGGTTGGTTGCTGTGCGAAACATCTGGCATTTCGACCCGGTGTTCAGCGCCTACGCGACCCAGGGCTATGACGCCGACGGCGACGGGATCTACACCCGCGAAGAACTACAGCCGCTGGCCGAGATCAACATGAAGTCTCTCTCCGACTTCGACTTCTTCACCTGGGTGGCCGTCGAGGGAACGGTCAGGAAGCTCGATCCTCCGGAGGACTACTGGCTCGACTATGAAGGCAACGTGCTGACGCTGCGCTTCACGCTGCCGCTCGCCGAGCCGATTCCGGCAGATGAGGGGCCGATGGTCGTCGACATCTACGACCCCGACTACTACGTGGCCTACCAGATGGCACAGGGCGAGCCCGCTGTGCTCATCGAGTCTCCCGAGCCGTGCAGTGCCGAGGTGCGCCGCCCCGAACCCCTCGATTCAGAGACGGCAATGGAACTGGCGGAGATTCCCGCCGATGTCCGTGAGCTGCCTCCTGAGCTCGCGGAGGTGACCGCCGACCTCGTGAACCGGGTTACAATCCGGTGCTGAGGGCCGCGCGCCACACACGTTGTCGCAGGTTACGCAGGACAAATCCGAATGTCCGACCCGGCGCGCCTGGCCCCAGCCAGATCCGTCCAGCGCCGTGGCCCTGCCTGAGGGCAGGGCTGTGAAGTAGATCAGTTTCGGTTTCCTGTGGCAGCGACATCGGAGGATGTCTGGCCTTGCCACAGGCGCCAAAGAGCGCGAAATGTTCTCCAGAAGAATGGAGACGAAGGATGCTCAAGCTCAAGGTGCCCGACGCTAGCTGCGGACACTGCGCGGCGGCCATCGAGAAAGTCGTCAAGGACATCGATCCGGCTGCGCAGGTCCAGGTCGATCTTTCCGGGAAGATGGCGTCCGTGGAAACCAGTGCCGATGCAGGCGGCATCCGGGAGGCCATCCGCTCGGCTGGCTACGAGAACGAGCTGAATCCATAGCGTGCTCGCGAGGAGGCGAATGTACGATCGGGCCGGAAAGCGAGTGGACGGATATGCGGCAACGCAAGCTGACATGCGACGAGACTGCCGGTGCGGGCAATTCGGTTGACGCCTGAGCGGCACAGAAGTGCGCCCTGACAAGAACTGCCTCGGCGCTTCCGGACTCATGCAGCTTGGCAACCTTCGAACCGTTGCCGCCGAACTGATCTCGATCAATGTTTAGGGGCGGTTCCTGGCTTTTCTTGCGTGGACCTCTCACGGAGGTGCCTGCATGCGACAGACATGGCTATGGACCGCGCTGCTGCTGGTCGTGATCGCCGGCGGTTCCTACGCCGCCTACATCTCTCTCCGGCCCCCGCCCTTGCCCGAACAAGTGCTCTACGGCAATGGGCATATCGAGGCCACCGAGGTGCGGGTTGCCGCCGAACGCGGCGCCCGCGTCGCCCAGAACCATCTGGAAGAGGGCGAGACGCTGGCGGCCGGCGACCTCTTGGTTGCCCTGGACGACACCGACCTTCAGCTGCGCCAACGCCGCGCCGAGGCCGAGATCGAGACGCGTAA
>SKQW01000138.1 GCA_007118805.1 Rhodobiaceae bacterium
CATTGGATAGAGGTGCTGTCATCAGATGCTGGCCTCCTTTCCAGCCAGCATCTTGAATCACAAAATCAACAGAACCGGAATCCCTCTCGATTCAGTCAATCAATGAACCGCTCTAGATTGGTGAAGACGAAGGGACGGTCACCGCGCATGCGCTTGGAATCGGACTCCATGACCTCCAGCGAGGCGCCGACCAGCGGGGCAAGGTCGATCTTGTTGATGACCAGCAGGTCGGACCGGGTGATGCCGGGCCCGCCCTTGCGGGGGATCTTCTCGCCGGCGGAGACGTCGATGACATAGATCGTCAGATCGGCCAGCTCTGGAGAGAAGGTCGCGGCGAGATTGTCGCCGCCCGACTCGATCAGCACGAGGTCGAGCTCGGGAAAGCGTTCCCGCATCTCGGCAATGGCGGCGAGGTTGATCGAGGCGTCTTCCCGAATCGCCGTATGCGGGCACCCGCCGGTCTCCACGCCCATGATCCGCGCCTCGGGCAGCGCGCCGGCGCGAGTAAGGATCAGCGCGTCCTCCCTGGTATAGATGTCATTGGTGATGGCGGCGAGGTCGTAGCTCTCGCGCAGCGCCTTGCACAGCGCTTCCATCAGCGCCGTCTTGCCGGAGCCGACGGGGCCGCCAATGCCGACCCGCAACGGCCCGTGAGGGGATGAAATCATGTCCTGAACAGCCTCGTATACTGGGTTTCGTGGCGCATCGATGCGATGTCGGCGAGAAGGGCGCAGCCGCCAAGATCGTCGAGCGTGGCCAGTTCGGCCGCCGACGCGGCTTCGGCGACGACAGGCTCAAGGCCGGCGATCAGCCGCTGCCCGTCGGTCTGGCCCAGCGGCACCAGCCGCACCCCGGCCGAGACGATATTGGCGGCGAAGGCGTGCAGATAGGCGAGAAGAGCCGGGCGAAGCGGCAATCCATGGGCCGCCGCGGCAACGGCCACTGCGACCGGATAGGCAGTCTCGTCCGAACCCGGCTCGCCCAGGGGCTCGAACTCGGCCGGCCAGGCCGCTCTCGTCGCGATGAGGAATGCCCGCCCTTGGGAGAGTGTCTCGATCCGCCGCTCCTTGGAGGGGTTGAGCGCGGCGGCAAGCTCCGCGATCTCCTCAAGCTCGGCTGACAGTCCTGCCGCCGCCGCGCGATGGGCCTGCGTGAACAGGATCGCGTCCTGGCGCCCGCCACCGTGGCGCAGCACGTCCTCGACCCAGCTCTCCAGCGCGGCGGCATCGGACACCTCGTCGGCCTCCACCGCCCATTCCAGCCCGTGACTGTGGCTGAAGGCGCCAACCGGATAGGAAGGCGACAGCCAGGCCATCAGCCGGTAGAGCGCGGCGTCATCCATGATGGTGATCGTGCGAATGCGCGTGCCCGGCGCGGGCATAGGCCCCGCCTTCCGGCTCGAACGGCGCCTCGATCTCGGTGACCGAACCGCCCAGGCCGCGGATCATCTCGGCGATGACGTGGTCCCGACGGATGAGTATCCGGTCGGCCTCGATCATCGCCGGCAAATGGCGGTTGCCGATGTGCCAGGCGAGCCGCATCAGGTGAAGCCCATCGGGGGCGGTGATGGCCAGGAGCGGCTCGGCGGCCGCCCGCACGACGATGATCCGGCCGTCTTCCAGCACCAGCCCCTCCCCATCCTTCAGGATTGCCGCCTCGGGAAGGTCGAGCAGGAAGCGCGTGCCCCGGTCTGCGACGAGGACAATACGCCGGCGATGGCGCCCCTCGCGGTCAAGCGTCACCGCCTCGGCATCGTCGGTGTCGAAAGTGAACGCAGGCATGACTGAGGTCGCGCGGAGCATGGGGCATCCTTAGAACAGGAAATAGCGCTGCGCCATGGGGAGCACCTCGGCGGGGGCGCAAGTCAGAAGCTCGCCATCGGCCCGCACCTCGTAGGTCTCCGGGTCGACATCGATGATCGGGGTCGCGCCATTGTGGACCATGCTGTCTTTCGAGATCCGATCCCGCGTGTTCTCGACCGGCAGCAGCTCCTTGGCGACGTCGAGGGCGGACGGCAGACCCGCGTCGAGCGCCGCCCGGCTTACGAAGGTCACCGATGTCGTCGCCCGCGCCTTGCCAAACGCGCCGAACATCGGACGATAGTGCACCGGCTGCGGTGTCGGGATCGAGGCATTGGGATCGCCCATCGGTGCGGCGACGATGGCCCCGCCAAGCAGGACAAGATCCGGCTTCACGCCGAAGAATGCCGGGTCCCACAGCACAAGGTCGGCGCGCTTGCCGGCCTCGACCGAGCCGATCTCGGCGCTCATGCCATGGGCGATGGCCGGATTGATGGTGTATTTGGCGATGTAGCGCCTGACCCGGAAATTGTCGTTGTCGCCGCGCTCCTTGGGCAGCGGACCGCGCTGCACCTTCATCTTGTGGGCGGTCTGCCAGGTGCGAATTAACACCTCGCCGACCCGGCCCATGGCCTGGCTGTCGGAGGCGATGATCGAGAAGGCGCCCATGTCGTGCAGGATGTCCTCCGCGGCAATCGTCTCCTTGCGGATGCGGCTTTCAGCGAAGGCGACGTCCTCCGGGATTGCCGGGTCGAGGTGGTGGCACACCATGAGCATATCGAGATGCTCGTCGATGGTGTTCACCGTGTAAGGGCGTGTGGGATTGGTCGAGGAGGGGATGACATTGGGCAGGCCGCACACCTTGATGATGTCCGGCGCGTGGCCGCCGCCGGCGCCTTCGGTGTGAAAGGCATGGATGGTGCGGCCCTTGAACGCCGCGATCGTGTCCTCGACGAAGCCCGACTCGTTGAGCGTGTCGGTGTGGATCATCACCTGGATATCGTGATCGTCCGCCACCGAAAGGCAGCAGTCGATCGCCGCGGGCGTGGTGCCCCAGTCTTCGTGCAGCTTCAGGGCACAGGCGCCGCCGAGAACCTGTTCGATCAGCGCTTGCGGCGTGGCCGCATTGCCCTTGCCGGCAAAGGCGAGGTTCATGGGAAGACCGTCGGCGGCCTCGATCATCCGCGCGATGTGCCAGGGGCCAGGCGTGCAGGTGGTCGCATTGGTGCCGGTCGCCGGCCCGGTGCCGCCGCCCAGCATTGGTGGTGACGCCGGACATCAGCGCCTCCTCGACCTGCTGCGGGCAGATGAAATGGATATGGGCGTCGAAGCCGCCCGCGGTGAGGATCTTACCCTCGCCGGCGATGGCCTCCGTGCCCGGCCCGATCACGATATCAACATTGGGCTGAATGTCCGGATTGCCGGCCTTGCCGATGCCGACGATCCGTCCGTCCTTAAGGCCGATATCGGCTTTGACGATGCCCCAGTGGTCAATGATCAGCGCGTTGGTGATGACCGTGTCGACCGCCCCGTCGGCGTGGGCGGCCTGGCTCTGGCCCATGCCGTCGCGGATCACCTTGCCGCCGCCGAACTTGACCTCCTCGCCATAGGTGGTGCGATCCTCTTCGACCTCGACGAAGAGCTCGGTATCGGCGAGGCGCACCTTGTCGCCCACCGTGGGGCCGAACATGTCCGCATAGGCGGCCCGTGTCATGCGCTGGGACATTCAGAGACTTCCCATGATCTTCTGGTTGAACCCATAGACGGCGCGCCGGCCGACGAGCGGGACGAGAGTCACCGCGCGGCTCTGGCCCGGCTCGAAGCGCACGGCGCTGCCGGCGGGAATATCGAGCCGCAGTCCGCGCGCGGCTTCGCGGTCGAAATCGAGCGCGGCATTGGTTTCGTAAAAATGGTAGTGGGAGCCTACCTGAATCGGCCGGTCGCCGGTATTGGCGACGGTCAGCGTCACGGCGTCGCGCCCGGCATTGAGCTCGATCTCGCCGTCGGCGGCGATCACCTCGCCGGGGATCATTTGAGCCTCCGCCGGCGGGCGAGCCAACCCGCGCCCAAGGCAACGACCGCGACGCCCAGCACAAGGACGTCGAGGCCGGGAAGCGCGGTCCAGGTCGGGTGGGCGTGGGGATGGGCGTGCGGGATGAGCGAGACATGGGCGGCGGCACTGCCGGCGGCGGCGATCAGGGCGGTTGCCAGCGCAAAGCGGGACATGAGTCCGGTCATTTCGACTTCCTCAGCGGATCGGGTGATGAACGGTGACGAGCTTGGTGCCGTCGGGAAACGTCGCTTCGACCTGAACGTCGTGGATCATCTCGGCGACGCCCGGCATGACCTGCTCGCGGGAGACCACCTGGGCGCCGGCCTCCATCAGATCGGCCACCGGGCGCCCGTCCCGCGCGCCTTCGACGACGAATTCAGTGATCAGCGCGATCGCTTCGGGATGGTTGAGCTTAACCCCGCGCGCCAGCCGATTGCGGGCCACCATGGCGGCCATGGCGACCAGCAGCTTGTCCTTTTCCCGTGGTGTCAGCCTCACTTGTCGCCCTCTCCCTGCCGCTCAGATCGACCATATGCGCGGCGCCTCGACATCGAGCGCCAACAGCGCCGTCAGCAGCGCAGCGCGCAGCCTCGCGCCGTCGCCGGCGACAATTCGCACCGCCAGCATTCCGTCCCATGCGCTGACCCCGGCCGCCGATTCGCTCTGTTCCAGCACCTGGCGAACATCGTCCAGACGACGTTCGGCCTCGGGCATGACCGCGAGCAGCGTGGCGAATGCGCGATTGCCGCCGAGTGTCGCCCGGCCCCGCGTCAGGCCCGCGATGGCGCCGTCCAGTCGGAGCGCGTCGGCGTAGACCAGCCTGCCCTCGCGCCGAATTCGCCAATGGTCGACAAGCCGCCCGCGCCGCACCGCCTCGCCATGGGCGGTACGCCCGAGGATCACGGCCTCGCAGAGAAGCAGCCGGGAATCGCCGGCCATCGCGACGTCGAGGTGGCGGGTGAGTCTGCCGCCGTCGAAAAAGATTGTCTCCTGGGGCAGCCAGTCGAGCCGGGCGCCGCGGCTGAGCGTCAGCGAAACGTCGAGTCGGGCATCGGCGCCGGTCGAGCGGTAGATGCGCTCAGCGGCCTGGCTGGTCAGCGTCGCGCCGGCGCCTTCCGCCGCGAATGCGGCGATGGCGTAGCTGTCGCCGCCGGTCATCCCGCCCGCCGTGTTCAGCACCACCGCCTCGGGCATCGGACCACGCGTGCGGGGGAGACGAACCTTGGACGAACCCTGCTGGAAACAGCGGTATACACGAGTTCGGTTTGTCTCATCGGTGCGGAACTCGAGGCGCACCCGCCCTTCGGCCCGTTCCAGCAGCGGCGGGGCGGCACGCCCGGCCGTCGTGGGAGGCTCACACGGTGAGGTGGCGGCGTACATCGTCCTCCACCATGTCGTCGCGCGTCCCCGCCATAACGATCTCCCCCCGGTCCATCACCGCGAAAGTATCGGCGAGATCGCGCGCGAAGTCGAAATACTGTTCGACGAGCAGGATCGCCATGTCGCCCTGCCCGCGCAGATAGGAGATGGCGCGCCCGATATCCTTGATGATAGAGGGCTGGATGCCTTCGGTCGGTTCATCGAGCACCAGCAGCTTCGGGCGGGTGACGAGGGCGCGGCCGATGGCAAGCTGCTGTTGCTGGCCGCCCGACAGGTCGCCGCCGCGCCGGCGCTGCATCGACTGGAGCACCGGGAAGAGCTCGAAGACCTTCTCGGGGATGGTGCGGGCGGCGCCCTTCGGGACACCGGCAAAGCCGGTCTCGAGGTTCTCCCGGACGCTCAGGAGCGGGAAGATCTCGCGGCCCTGCGGCACATAGGCGACGCCGCGCCGCGCCCGGTCATAGGGCCGCATCCGGGTAATCTCGCGCTCGTCCATACGGATCCGTCCGCCGGAAATCGGCTGCTGCCCGACGATCGCCTTGAGGAGCGAGGTCTTGCCGACGCCGTTGCGCCCCATCACGCAGGTCACCTTGCCGGTCTCGGCGAGGAGTGAGACGCGCTTGAGGATCTGGGCCGCGCCATAATGCAGGTCCACGGTCTCGACGCTCAACATGGCTAACGCCCCAGATAGACTTCGATGACGCGGGGATCGGCCGACACGTGATCGAGCGCGCCTTCGGCGATCACCGAGCCCTCGTGGAGCACCGTCACCTTGACGTCGAGCGCGCGCACGAACGTCATGTCGTGCTCGACGACGACCACCGATTGCGTCCGGGCGATGTCCTTAAGCAGGATCGCCGTC
>SKQW01000155.1 GCA_007118805.1 Rhodobiaceae bacterium
GCGCGGGATTCCACCGCCTCATGGAAACGCCATCCCCTGGCCAGGGTCGCGGGCTTTTGACGCGAATCAAGGAATCGCCCGGCGATCCGCCCGACTTTGCGAAGCGACAGGGAGGCGAGACTCATGCCGATACGACGCGTATTGCTGCCATTTGCCGATCTGAACGCCCTGGAGACGATTGCCCGCACCGCCTTTCTGGTCGGCCAGCAGCATCAGGCCCAGGTCCGTGGGCTGCTGGTGCAGCGCGCCCATCTCGATGTCCCGTTCCGGGGCGAGTATGTGGAACCCGACGTCATGCGCCGCGTCGTCGACGCCGCACGCAAGGAGCGCGAGGAGTTGCGCAAGCGGGCATCCGGGACGTTTCACGAACTCGCCGGCCAGTTTCCCGCGGTGGAGGCGGAGTTCTCGGTGACCGAGGGCGATGTCGCGGCGAACGCCGCCCATGAGGCGCGCCTGTCCGACCTGTGCATCCTGGCATCCGGTGCGGGGTCGGCGAATGGCGAAGGCGACGAATTGCGTGACGCGGCGCTATTCCGCAGCGGCCGGCCAGTCCTGCTCGTGCCGCACGGCGGGGTCGCGGCAAACAGTTTCGAACGGGTGGTGATCGCCTGGAAGGAGAGCGTCGAGGCGGCCCGCGCCGTTGCCGCGGCGCAGCCTTTCCTCATGAATGCCACACAGGTTCACCTAGTCACGGTCGGCGATGGCGACGAGGCGGCAACATCGCTTCAGGACGTGGAGCAGTATCTCCAGCTTCATTATGCAGAGGTCAGGAGCGAGCTGTTGCGCAAGCGAGGGGGCAAGGAAGTCAGCGACATCCTGCAGCACAAGGCCGAAGTTCTGGGCGGGGCCGTGCTCGTGATGGGCGCGTTCAGCCGCTGGCGATGGCGCGAGCAGCTTTTCGGCGGCGTTACGGACTCGGTGCTTCGCGAGGCCCGGGTGCCCATCGTGATGGCCCGCTGAGGCGCTTCGCCGGACAATCCCCTGAGGGCCCCGTTCAAAAGCGGCAACCTCTCAAGCCTCTTCGAGGCGCGGCGCGCCAGGTGCCCCTCGGCTGGGCGCGGCCTCGCCGTGGTCGTGGGAGGCGGCAAGCTCGTGAAGGATCGGGCAGTCGGGGCGATCATCGCCATGGCAATGCTCGGCAAGATGAACCAGCGTGTCGATGACGCCCTGCAGTTCGTCCATCTTGGCGCGCAGCGCCTCGACATGGCCAAGGGCGATCCGCTTGACGTCCGCGGAGGCGCGGTCCTGATCACGCCACAGGGCCAGCAGATCGCGGATCTGCTCGATGGAAAAACCGAGGTCGCGCGCTCGGCGGATGAAGGCCAGGGTATGGACGTCGCTCTGGGAATAGACGCGATAGCCGGACCCGGTGCGGGGAGCAGGGTCGATCAACCCGATCGCCTCGTAGTGCCGGATCATCTTGGCGGAAACGCGCGACGCCGCGGCGGCCTGTCCGATATTCATCGCCTCACGCCTCCTTCAGGCTATCACTCGGCCGGGGCCGCGCCGCGGCATCCGCGGAGCCGGCCAGGGGCGGCTTGAAGCGCTTCAGCCGCAGTGCATTGGTCAGGACGCAGACGCTCGACAGGGCCATGGCGGCGGCGGCGAAGACCGGCGAAAGCAGAATGCCGAAAGCGGGATAGAGAACTCCGGCGGCGACCGGAATCAGGGCCGTATTGTAGGCGAAGGCCCAGAACAGGTTCTGCTTGATGTTCCTGAGCGTCGCCTTGGACAGCGCGATCGCATTGACGACGCCGCGCAGATCGCCCGACATCAGGACGACGTCGGCCGATTCGATGGCGATGTCGGTGCCGGTGCCGATCGCGATGCCGACATCGGCCTCGGCCAGGGCCGGGGCGTCGTTGATGCCGTCGCCGACGAAGGCCACCCGCCGTCCGCCCTCTCCCAGGCGCTGCACGGCGTCCACCTTGCCGTCGGGCAGCACCTCGGCGACGACCTCGTCGATCCCCAGCCGGCGCGCGATTGCTTCGGCCGTCTTCCGGTTATCTCCCGTGACCATCGCGACATCGAGGCCGAGCGCGTGGATCGCGGCGATGGCATCGGGGGTCGACGGCTTGACGGGGTCGGCCACCGCGATGATCGCGGCAAGCTTATTGTCGATGGCGGCATAGAGCGGCGTCTTGCCGTCTGCGCCCAGCCGGCCCGCCACATCGGCAAAGGTCGACACGTCCAGCCCGAGGCGCGTCATCAGCCGGTCGGCGCCGACCTCGACGGCTCGGCCGCCGGCATTCGCCCGCACGCCGAAGCCGGGCGTCGCCTCGAAGTCCTCCACCGCGTGGAGGTCGAGCCCGCGCCGCTCGGCAGCCGTGGCGATCGCCTCGCCGATCGGATGCTCGGAGCGGCTCTCGACGGAGGCGACGAGGCGCAGGACATCATCCTCGGCGAAGCCTTCCGCGACGACGAGGTCGACCAGCTCCGGCCGTCCCTCGGTGAGCGTGCCCGTCTTGTCGAACGCGATCACGTCGGCATCGCGCAGGGTCTGCAGGGCGTCGCCCTTGCGGAACAGGACGCCCGACTCGGCGGCCCGGCCCGTACCCACCATGATCGAGGTCGGCGTGGCCAGGCCCATGGCGCAGGGGCAGGCGATGATCAGCACCGCCACGGCATTGACCAGCGCAAAGGTAAGCGCCGGGGCCGGACCGAACACCAGCCAGGTCAGGAAGGTGGCGATCGCCACCGCGATCACGATGGGTACGAAATAGAAGGTGACGCGGTCGACCAGTGCCTGGATCGGCAGCTTGGAAGCCTGGGCCGCCTCGACCATGCGGATGATCTGGGCGAGCAGGGACTGGCTGCCGACCTTGGTCGCGCGGAACGCGAATGTGCCCGTCTTGTTGATCGTGCCGCCGACCACCTCGGCGTTTTCGCCCTTGGCCACGGGGATCGGCTCGCCGGTGATCATGGACTCGTCGACGAAGGAGGACCCTTCGAGCACCGTCCCGTCCACCGGGATCTTCTCGCCGGGCCGCACCCGCACGATGTCGCCTGTGGCGACCTCGTCGAGCGCCACGTTGACCTCGCGGCCATCGCGCACGATGCGCGCGGTCTTGGCCTGCAATCCGATCAGGTGCCGGATCGCCTCGCTGGTGCGTCCCTTGGCGCGGGCTTCGAGCAGGCGGCCGAACAGGATCAGCGTGACGATGACCGCAGCGGCCTCGAAATAGACGTTCACCGTGCCTTCCGGCAGCAGGCCCGGCGCGAAGGTCGCCACGGTGGAGTAGGCCCAGGCCGCGCCGGTCCCGATCGCCACCAGCGAGTTCATCTCCGGCGCACCCCGGGCAAGCGCGGGCAAGCCCTTGCGGAAGAATATGAGGCCCGGCCCGAACAGGATCACCGAGACCACCACGAACTGCAGAAGCCAGCTTCCCTGCATGCCGATGGTCGCCATCACCGCATCATGGATGGCGGGCACGAAATGGGTCCCCATGTCGAGGATGACGACGGGCACCGTCAGGGCGGCGGCGAGCGTGACCCGGCGCGCCAAAGCGCGCTGTTCGGCCTCGCGGGCATCGCTATCGCGGCCTCCGGCCTCGGCGGCGCCGATGGGCTCGGCATCGTAGCCGCTGCTGCGGACTGCGTCGGCCAGTTGCCCCATGTCGACGGCGCCGGCGACCACACGCAGATGGGCGCGTCCCGTGGCAAGGTTGACACTGGCCTGCGTGACGCCGGGCACCGCGGCAAGCGCCTGTTCGACCCGGCCCACGCAGGAGGCGCAGCTCATGCCCTCGATGGCCAGCTCGACCTCCTCCTGGCGGGCCGGATATCCGGCGCGCTCCAGGGATTCCACGATGCCGGCGATGTCCGGCGCCCCGGAAAACACGATATCGGCGCGTTCCGTGGCCAGGTTCACCGCGACGGACTCAACGCCCGGCACGTCGGCGATGGCCCGCTCCACGCGGCCCACGCAGGACGCGCAGTTCATGCCCTCGATCTCGACATGTGTGGTGTGCGAGCCGTGGGATGCCTGCGGCGCCGGATGGTTCCGACCGGCATGGGATTCGTTCATTGCGCACCTTCCTTCATGGGATGATGCACAGATAGGTAATCCTTACCATGATTGGAAGGTCAAGGGCGAAGGCGGCGAATGTCCTAGCCGGGGGGGAGGGGCGGCGACCGCGACGAGGATCACGCGTCACGGCTTCAGATTCCGGAAACTTCGGGCTGCCTAAAAGAGCGGACCATTATCCATTGCGGCATACGCTCCATCGCTCGACAGATCACCAAGGCCCGCTTCATGCCCATATCATTGGTTTCCCGTACGACTCGCCTTGCCCTTCTTGCCTGCGCGTTGGGCGCCGTCTGGCCCGCCAATGCCGCCGCGGAGGCTGACGATGCGACCGTGCAGGCGGCCCACCCCCCGGCGCCCGCCCGCATCGAACCCGGACCCTGTCCCTTTGCCATACCGCCGGGCGAAATAGCGTATTGCATGACGGCCTGGGTGCCAGAATCGCACGGCGATGCCGATGATCCGGACCGCCCGGCCGAGGGTGTCGGCATCAATCTGGTTCTGCTCGGCAACTTCATCGAACGCCCCGATCCCGACCCGCTCGTCTTCCTGTCCGGCGGGCCGGGGCAGGCCGGCTCCAGTGCGCTTTCCATTTTCGGAAACGCGCTGGAGATCCGCCGCAACCGGGGAATCCTCCTCGTCGACCAGCGCGGGACTGGCGCCTCCGAGCCCAGGCTCGACTGCCCACAGACCGAGGCCACCGAACTCGACGACTTTCGCCTCAACGATCCCGACTTCGATCCGATGGAAAGCGTGGTCTCCCGGCTGCGGGACTGTCACGCTGACCTCGTGGCGCGCGCGATCGACTTGTCGGCCTTCGACACGCGCTCCGCGGCGCTCGATCTGAAGGCCATCCGGACGGGGCTCGGCCTGAATCGCTGGAATTTGTTGGGCACGTCCTACGGGACCCGGGTCGCGCTCGATGCCCTGCGGGTCGATCCGGAAGGCATCCGGTCGGTAATCCTGAACTCGACTCTACCCACGTCGGGCACGTTCGACGCGGTTTCGGTCAACGCACGCGGCGACCTCTTTGAAAAGCTCTACGAAAGCTGCGCGGCCGACAAGGATTGCCACGCGGCGTTTCCGGCGTTGCGCCAGGATCTTGAGCATATCGCCGCGCACCTCGAAGAGGCGCCGTTGCGGCTCTATCTTCGCGAACCCGCATCCGAGGAGCTGCGCCGGCAGGAGGTGGGCTGGAACGACGTGTTGGGCGCGCTCTACAAGCACATGGCTTTCACGCCCTCGGCCGCCGCGGTGCCGCGCTACATCCACGAGCTAGCCCAGGTCCTGCGCGGCCGGGCCAACCTCAACGACGACGAGGTGGCGCGCATCTTCCAGCCCGGCTTGGAGGATGTCGTGGACGAACTGGCGATGGGGATGCATCTGTCGGTGCGGTGCCGCGAGGACTTTCCGCTAATCGACGATGCCGCGCTCGATGAGGCCTATGAGGCGAACGCCTTCTATTATCCGGAACGGGCCGTCTTCCGGGAGTATCGCCGGGTCTGCCCGTTCTGGGACGTGGGCGAAGCCGAGCCGGATTTCGGCGCGCCCGTCAGCAGCGATGTCCCGGTGCTCATGCTGGCCGGCGACGCTGACCCGCTGACCCCGATACAATGGGCACGGCAGGCAAAGGCTGGATTGTCCAATGCCCGTCTCGTCACCTTTCGCGGCATGGCCCACGACATATTCGATACGCTGCCCTGTGCGCGGGCCATCACGGCGAACTTTCTCGATGCGCCGGGAGGCGAGCTCGACACGAGCTGCGCCGAGGGGATCGCACCTGCCTTCGGGATCGAGCAGGACTGAGCCGTAAAAGCGGCGTGGGCCAGCGCGGCCGGGCCGGGCCCGGCGAGGGAGGGTTCACAGGCTTATGCCCAGCCACTCCTTGACCTGGCCGTGGAGGTCCTTCTCGAAATCCTCATGCCGACCCTGGCCGGCGATACGCCCGAGGCTGAGCACGTAGATATAGTCGGTTTCGGCGATCACCCGGCGCACATTGTGGTCGACCATCAGGATCGACATGCCCTCGCGGCGGAACCCGTCGATCCACTCATAGAC
>SKQW01000122.1 GCA_007118805.1 Rhodobiaceae bacterium
ATCCGCTTCCAGGGGCTTCCGGCGCGCATCTGCTGGGTGGGCCTAGGCCAGCGCGACAAGCTCGGGCTCGCCTTCAACGAGATGGTGGCGAAGGGGGAACTTAAGGCGCCGGTGGTCATCGGCCGCGACCATCTCGATTCCGGATCGGTGGCAAGCCCCAACCGCGAGACCGAGGCGATGAAGGACGGCTCGGACGCCGTGGCCGACTGGCCGCTGCTCAACGCGCTGCTCAACTGCGCCTCGGGCGCGACCTGGGTATCGATCCATCACGGCGGCGGCGTCGGAATCGGCTTCTCGCAACATGCCGGCATGGTCATCGTCTGCGACGGCACGGATGCGGCCGCCCGCCGGCTCGAGCGGGTGCTGTGGAACGATCCGGCGAGCGGCGTCATGCGCCACGCCGATGCCGGCTACGAGGACGCCATCGACTGCGCGCGAACGCACGGGCTGAACCTGCCTGCACTCGACTCGGGGAGGTGAGGGCAGTGGCGATGGCGGAAACGGCAGACAGGGCGAGGCCGCTTCAGGGCGTGCGGGTCCTCGACCTGACGCGCGTCCTGTCGGGGCCTTATTGCACCGCGCTGCTCGCCGATCTCGGCGCCGAGGTGATCAAGATCGAGGGCGAGCGAGGCGACGACTATCGCCATATCGGCCCCTTCATCGACGATGAAAGCGTGCTGTTCGCCGCCCTCAACAGGGGCAAGTCCTCCATCGTGCTCGACCTGAAGAGCGCGTTCGGGGCCGATGCCGTGCGACGTCTGGCAGAGGAGGTCGACGTTCTGGTCGAGAATTTCCGGCCCGGCGTCATGGATCGCCTCGGCCTCGGCTGGGAGGCGCTGAGCGAAATCAATCCGCGCCTGATCTACGTCGCGATCTCAGGGTTCGGCCGTTCCGGCCCCAATTCAGGACAGCCGGCCTATGACCTCATCGTCCAGGCCCTGTCCGGCATCATGGACGCCACCGGCGATCCCGACGGCTCGCCTACCATGATCGGCGAGCCGATCGGCGACGTGGCGGCTGGACTCTTCGCGGCCTGGGGGATCTCGACCGCGCTGTTCGACCGTGAGCGCAGCGGCCGGGGGCGGCTGGTGGACGTCGCGATGTTCGACTCCCTTCTTGCGATGATGCCGACCCTGTCGGCGCGCCATCTCGCCGCCGGGGAGGCCCCGCGCCGGGTCGGCAACCGGCATCCGCTGTCGGCGCCCTTCGGAGTCTATGCCGCCCGCGATGGCCATTTCGCAGTGGCGGTGCTCAACGAGGCGCTGTTCTCGCGCTTTGCAACGGCGCTCGGCCGGCCCGACATCGTTGACGATCCGCGATTTGCGAGCGATTCGCTGCGGCGCGCCAACGAACCGGCCCTGGCAGATATCATCGAGGGCTGGGCCGGCGAGCGGTCAGCCGGAGAGGCCGTGGTGACGCTGACCGATGCCGGACTCCCCGCGGCCACAATCCGGTCGGTATCCGAGGCCTGGCAGTCGGAGCAGGCCCGCGCGCGGCAGCTCTGGGGAGACAGCGATGACGGGCGCGGCGTGCGCCTGCCCCAGCAGCCGGTGCATTTCTCCGGCGCGCCCCGCAGCGGTCTGCGCCCGGCACCGCGCCTCGGCGCGGACGGGGCGCGCGTTCTGGCGGGGATCGGCATGGAGCGGGCCAATGACAACTGAGCTGCCGGACGACGAGCGGCTGATGCTCGAAACGGTCGAGCGGTTCGCGGACGACGTTCTGAAGCCGAAGGCGGGCGAACTCGACGAGCGGGGCACCTTCGCCACGGTCCATCTGCCGGCTCTGGCAGAGCTCGGCGTGATGGGGCTGAACCTGCCGGAAGGCTGGGGCGGGCCGGGCGTTTCGCCCATGGCGCTCTACCGCGCCGTCGAAGCGATTGCCGGCGCCTGCGGGTCGACCGCGTCGATGGTGACCGCGCATTTCCTGGCGAGCGACGCCATCCTGATCGGCGGCACCGAGGCGCAGCGCCAAGCGATCCTGCCGGCGGCCGCCGCCGGCGAGAAGCTCGGCGCGTTCGCGCTGACCGAGCCGCAGGCGGGGTCGAACCCGGCGGATATGGGCTGCCGTGCCGAGCGCGACGGCAACGGCTGGCGCCTCAGCGGCGTCAAGCATTTTATCTCGAACGCCGGAGCGGCCGACTTCATCGTCGTATTCGCCAAGACCGACATGGCGGCCGGTGCGCGCGGGATCAGCGCGTTTCTCGTCGAACCCGGCAAGACCGAAGGCGTCGCGGTGTCCCCGCCGGAGCGCACCATGGGCCTGCGCGGCGGACACGTCTTCGAGGTCCGGTTCGATTGCGTGCCCCCCAGCGATGCGCTGATGGGGGCCGAAGGGAGCGGCTTTCGCACCGCCATGAAGGTGCTCGACAATGGCCGTGTCGAGGTCGCCGCGCAGGCCACCGGAATCGCTCGCGCGGCACTCGATGCAGCGCTTTCCTGGGCGAAGCAGCGCCAGGTGGGCGGACATCCGATCGCCGAGTTTCAAGGCCTGCAATGGATGCTCGCCGACATGGCGACCGAGCTGGCTGCGAGCCGGGCGCTCGGGCTCGATGCAGCCGCCAAGCGCGGACGCGGCGAACGCTTTTCGATGGAGGCATCGATGGCCAAGCTGTTCGCCACCGAGGCGGCCTCGCGCATCGCCGACCGGGCGCTTCAGATCCATGGCGGCTACGGCTATAGCCGGGAGCTGCCGCTCGAACGGTATGTGCGCGACCTGCGGATCTTCCAGATCTACGAGGGCTCGTCCGAGATTCAGCGCAATATCATCGCGCGCAATCTCTTGGCGGCCTAGCGAGGGCACAAGATGGGCGAAGGCGGGATCATCCTGAACGGTCGCAGCCTGACCCTGGCCGAGGTGGCCGGGATTGCTCGGCATCGGGCGCCGGTCTCTCTCGACGCGGTGGCGCGTTCGGCCGTCGCCCGGTCAGCCGATTGGCTCGCCGAGCTCATCGAGCGCGGCCATCCGATCTACGGCATCACCACCGGTTTTGGCGCGCTCGACGGCGTGTCGGTGACCGCTGAGCAGAACCGAGCGGTCCAGCACAGCCTGCTCAGGAGCCACGCCGCCGGCACCGGCGCGCCAATGGCCGAGGACGCGGTGCGCGCCATGATGGCGATCCGCGCCAATGTGCTGGCTTCCGGCGTGACCGGGGTTTCGCCGTCGGCGCTCGATACGCTGATCGCGATGCTGAATGCCGGGGTGACCCCGGTAGTGCCCGAACAGGGTTCGGTGGGCGCCTGCGGCGACCTTGCGCCGCTCGCACACATGGCGCTGCCAATGCTGGGCCTCGGCCGGGCGCGGCTTGCTGATGGCGATCCGGAACCCGGCGAGGCGGCAATGCGCAGGGCCGGGATCGCGCTGCCACCGATCGAGGGGCGCGATGGCATCGCGCTGATCAACGGTACCGAGCAGACAACCGGCATCGGCTGTCTGGCGGTGCATGACGCGCAGGCGCTGATCTCCGCGGGAGAGGCCGTAGCCGCCCTGACCATGGAGGCCCTGGGCGCGCTCGACGACAGTTTCGACCGGCGAACCGCGATGTGGAAGCCCCATCCCGGCCAGATCGCCACCTCCAAGGCGCTGGCGCGCCTCACCGAGGGCTCGCAAGCCATCCGGCCGCCCCACCCGGACCGCCTGCGCGACGCGCTCAGCCTGCGCTGCATTCCGCAGGTGATGGGCGCGGCGCGCGACGCCTGCGCCCATGCCGCGGCCACGCTAGAAATCGAGATCAACTCAGCCAACGACAACCCGCTCTTCGACGTCGCCGACGGCTTCGTGACCTCCAATTCGGGCAATTTCCACGGCCAGCGCGCGGCCGACGTGCTCGACTATCTGGCGAACGCGGTCTCATCGGTCGGAGTGATGAGCGAGCGCCGTTCGGCGCGCCTCGTCGATCCCCATCACAATGGCGGCCTGCCCGCCTTCCTGATCAATCCGGCGGCGCCGGCCGGGGTCAATTCAGGCTTCATGATCGCCCAATACACCGCCGCCTCGCTGGTTGCCGAACTGCGGATGCGGTCGGTTCCCGCCTCGATCCAGTCGGTGCCGACCGGCGCCAACACCGAGGACCACGTGCCGATGGGGCCGCTGGCCGCCCGGCGGGCCTCTTTCGCGGTCGAGACGGCCTGGACGATCCTCGCCATCGAGGCGCTGCTGGCCGCCCAGGCGATGGACCTGCGTGGGCTCGACCCGGCGCCGGCGCTGCGGCCGCTCTACGCGGCGATCCGCGATCAGGTGCCAACCATGGTGGAGGACCGGGTGGTGGGCGATGACATTGCCGCAATCCGCACCCTCCTGCTTGCCATCGCACCGCAGTTGCCGGATAGAGGGAGGTAGGTAGCTCAAGGGGAAATCGCTTTGCGTTAAAGGTGCTTGCGCATCGATGCGCAGCATCGTCGAGGTTCAATAGAGGGAGAGCAGACATGACAAAACTGACAGGTTCCACATCCCGCCGGGGCTTTCTGGCCGGCGCCGGCGTGTCGGCGGTGGCGGCAAGCACGTTTCCCGCGCCGGCGATCGCCCAGGACATCCGGAGCTGGACCATGGTGACGTCCTGGCCCCGCGACCTGCCGGGGCCGGGCACCGCGGCCAATGAGATGGCGCGGCGGATCAACGCCGTCAGCGGCGGACGCATCGAGGTCGAGGTCTATGGCGCCGGCGAGATCGTGCCGGCCGACCAGGTCTTCGACGCGGTGGCCGACGGGACCGCGGAGATCTACCACAGCGTGCCGAGCTACTGGCGCTCCAAGTCGGTCGGCTCGCTGTTCTTCGGCTCCTGCCCCTTCGGCATGACGGCCCAGGAGCTCAGCGGCTGGGTCAATCATGGCGGCGGCCAGGACCTCTATGACGAGCTCTACGGCCGCTTCGGGCTCAAGGGTTTCCTGTGCGGCAACAGCGGCACCCAGTGGCTGGGCTGGTTCCGGCAGCCGCTGGAATCGGTCGACGACCTGCGCGGCCTGCGGTTCCGCACCTCGGGCCTGACCGCCGACATGTTCGAGAAGGTCGGCACCGCGGTGACCTGGCTGCCCGGCGGCGAAATCTTCTCCGCGCTCCAGGCCGGCACCATCGACGCGGCCGAGTTCATCGGGCCGTGGACCGACAGCGCGCTGGGGCTCCACCAGGTGGCGGACTACTACTACTATCCCGGCTTCCAGTCGCCCTGCTCGGCCGAGGAGATTGGCATCAACGGGCAGGTCTGGGCCGACCTGCCGGAGGATCTCCAGGTGGCGATCCAGATCGCCGCCCAGTCGCTCTACGACCAGATCCTGACCGAATACGACACGCGGCACGCCGGGGCCCTGGTCCAGCTGCGCGAGGAGCACGACGTGCAGGTCACCAAGTGCCCGGACGAGATCATCGTTGCGCTCGGCAACGCCGCCGGCGAGGTGATGGCCGAGCTGCGCGAGCACGAGGACGAGCTGGTGCGCCGCATCACCGACTCGTATATCGACTACCGCAATCAGGCGGTCGAATACATGAAGCACTCCGAGACCGCGCTGATGAATGCGCGGCTTCTCGACTACGATTTCGGCTGACCGCCGGAACCGCAGCGCGCTGCCGGCCGGGCGGCGCGCTGCGACAGGCGCGGTTTTCGGGGCGGTTGGGCCCCGGTCGGGACAAAGCGAGGCAGCTTGCAAGGGACAACGGGGCTGATGGCCGGGACGGCGGCCGCCTGCGACAGCGTCAACCGGCTGATGGGCCGGCTGGCGTGGGGGCTGGCGCTGCTGCTCGTGGTGATGCAGTTCTCGATCGTGCTGCTGCGCTACGTGTTCGGCACCACGCTGATCGTCATGCAGGAGGGGGTGCTCTACGTTCACGCCGCGCTGTTCGTATTCGCGGCCGGTTACACCCTGCTGCATGAAGGGCATGTGCGGGTCGACATCTTCTACAGCCAAGCCTCGCCACGCACGCAAGCGATCATCAATCTGGCCGGGGTCGTGCTGCTGCTGGTGCCGACCTGCCTGTTCATCATCTTCTTCAGCTGGAGCTATGTCGCGCGCAGCTGGGCGATCTTCGAGGGACCGCTGCTGCCCGGGGGCATCCGCGCGGTCTATCTCCTGAAGACGCTGATCCCGCTGTTCGCCGTGCTGTTCCTGATCCAGGGGCTGTCGCTGGCGCTCAATTCGGTGATCGTGCTGCGCGGCGGCACGCCGACTGACGAGGCCGCCCCGTGATCGCCGGCCATCTCGACCTCTTGATGTTCGCCACCATGTGCGTGGTGATCCTGGCCGGCTTTCCGGTACTGTTCACCCTGGCCGGGGTCGGGGTGCTCTATGCCGGGCTCGGCTATCTATTGGGGGTGTTCGAGCCCCAGCTCGCCGGGGCCGTGCCGGGGCGGATCTTCGGCACCATGACCGACCAGATCCTGCTCGCCATCCCGCTTTTCGTCGTTATGGGGGTGGCGCTGGAGCGCTCGCGCATCGCCGAGGAGTTGCTCGACTGCCTGGTCTGGCTGTTCGGGCGGCTGCCCGGCGGTCTCGCCATCTCGGTCTCGGCGGTGGGGGCGCTGCTCGCCGCCTCCACCGGCATCGTCGGCGCTACCATCATCACGCTCGGACTGATGGCGCTGCCCACTATGCTGCGTCACGGCTACGATCACCGCTTCGCGGCCGGCTCGATCGCCGCGGCCGGCACGCTCGGCCAGATCATCCCGCCCTCGACCATGCTGATCATCCTCGGGGTGACCATGTCGGCGGCCTATCAGCAGGCCCAGTATGCCGAAGGCGTGTTCTCGATCCAGACCCTCAGCATCGGCCAGGTGTTCGCCGGCGCCATGCTGCCGGGGCTACTGCTGGTCGGGTTCTACATCCTCTATCAGCTCGTGACCGCCCGGCTGCGCCCCCACCTTGCGCCGGTCAGGGCGCGCGAGGACACGCTGAGCGGCGAGCCGGTTACAGTGCGCCGGCTGTTCCGCGCCCTGATCGCGCCGCTGGCGCTGATCGTCGCGGTGCTCGGCTCGATCCTCGGCGGCATCGCGACGCCGAGCGAGGCGGCCGCCGTGGGCGCCGTCGGCGGGCTGATCCTCGCCGCGCTGAAGAGCCGGCGAGGCACGCGCCTGCCGCTCTATGCCGGGCTTGTCGCCGCATTGGCGCTGCTCGTGCTTACCGGCCTTGCCGACCTGAGGGTGGGGCGGACCACCGCCGATACCCTGGCGCGGCCGGTGATGTGGCTGGCGCTGGGGCTGACCGCGGCCATGGCGGGGGCGCTGGCGCTCGGACTGTGGCGGATCCAGCGCGACGGCATACTGCGCCAGATCCTCGACGCAAGCGTGAAGATCAACGCGATGATCTTCGCGATCATCATCGCGGCGAGCATCTTCGCGCTGGTGTTCCGCGGCGTGGGCGGCGGCGAGCGGCTGCGCACCCTGATGGAGATCATGCCGGGCGATCAGTTCGGCGCCCTCATCTTCGTGATGCTGCTGATCTTCCTGCTCGGCTTCGTTCTCGAATTCGTCGAGATCACCATTATCGTGATCCCGATCGTCGGGCCGGTGCTCATGCAGATGGGCTTCGATCCGATCTGGCTATCGGTGCTCATCGCGATCAATCTGCAGACCTCCTTCCAGACCCCGCCCTTCGGCTTCTCATTGTTTTACCTGCGCGGGGCAGCGCCGCCCGAGGTCAAGACGACGGAGATCTACAGGGGCGTGCTGCCCTTCCTGGTGATCCAGATCATGACCATGCTGGTGCTGCTCGCCGTGCCCGGGCTGGCTACCTGGCTGCCGGGCGCCCTGTTCGGCTGACCGTCTCCCCGATTGCAACCTGCGGTCCGTTTCGGGCTTTCGCATCGTCCCGATATGCGCCTAGTATGAGGATCGTGCGCAAGCGTGTGCGCACCCGACGAGAATTCCATCAAATCGGATCGGGAGGACAATCCATGAAAACCGCCAAGAGAATGGCCCTGCTTGCCGGTGTCGCTGCCGTGTCGGGGGCGATGCTCGCCGTGCCGGCCTCGGCTCAGGACGAGGTCTACAGCTACACCTTCCAGTCGGCCTATTCGGCCAGCGACCCACAATATCTGTTTTTCGAGAAGTGGGCCGAACAGATCGGCGAATACAGCGGCGGCCGGCTACAGATCGAGACCCTGCCCGCCGGTACCATCGTCGACGCCTTCGAGGTGCTCGACGCGACCAGTGACGGCATCATCGACGGCGCGCATTCCTGGTCGGGCTTCTGGGTCGGCAAGGATCGGGCGGCAGTCGTCGTCAGTTCCGGCCCGGCCGGGCCCTTCGGTATGGACTGGGCCGATATGTGGGGCTGGTACTATCACGGCGGCGGCCTCGATGAGGTCAACTGGTTCTTCCAGGACCATCTCGGACTGGACGTGGTCTGGCGCCCGCTACTGTCGTCCGGCAGCCAGCCGCTCGGTTGGTTCAACACCGTGCTCGAGAGTGCCGACGATCTGCGCGGGCTGACCCTGCGCATCCCCGGCATTCCGGGCGAGATGTATGAGGGCATGGGCGTGTCGGTGGTCACCCTGCCCGGCGGTGAGATCCTGCCGGCTGGCGAGCGCGGCGTCATCGACGCGGCGGAGTTCGTCGGTCCCTATATCGACTATCAGCTCGGATTCTACGACGTCTGGCAGCACTATCACGCGCCGGCCTATCACGAGACGGTGACCGTCGCCGAAGTGCTGATCGGTCAGCATGTCTGGGACGAGCTGCCGGACGATCTGCGCGGCATTCTGGAGCTGGTGACGAAGTCCGCCATGCTGGACTGGGAGCAGGAACAGCAGCGCGAGGACAAGCGTCACATGGACATGCTCCAGGAGCAGGGCGTCGAGTTCCATCGCACACCGGACGACGTTCTGGAGGAAAGCCTCGAGAGCTGGCACCAGATCATGCGCGCCGAGTATGAGAACAACGAGGCGTTCCGGCGGATCGTGAACTCCCAGCTCGAGCACGCCTCGAACGTGGTCACCGCCCGGCGTATCCTCGAGCCGAACTATTATGATCTGGCCGACCGCTACTGGGCTCCGGGCGGCTTCGTGGAGCAGGCCGACTGGCTCGATTTCGAATGGTCGGCACCCGACTATTACGGGACCTTCGTCGACTGATCCCGATGCTTGACTGATGGTCCGTCCCGCGGCGCGGCTCCTATCGCGCCGCGGGAAATCGCCGATCTTGGCCGGGCACAGGCGGGGCGATACCGACGAGCCGAATCAGCCGTTGATCCGGCCGATATCGAGCACCGCCGCAACGTCCCCCTCCGGGGCGTCCATCATCTCGGCGACCCGCTCGAAGGCGGCCACAATGGCGTGACGCTCGGCGGCCGGGAGCTCCGCGAAGGCCGACATGAATTCGCTCTGAAGCAGCGGCGGCGCAGCATCGAGCACCCGGCGGCCAGCCTCGGTCAGGCGCGGATGGACCACCCGTCGATCGACCGCGCTGCGCACCCGCTCGACCAGCCCGCGCGCCTCCAGATTGTCGAGGATGGTGGTCACCGTGGGCGGGCTCAGATGGACATGGGCAGACAGCGTCGATGAGGTCACCTCGCCGAGATCGCGAATGCCGCCGAGCACGACCGTCTGCGGGACGGTCAGCCCCACACTGCGACCGACGCGTTTCGAATGGACGTCAACGGCGCGGATGATCCGGCGGATCGCGCGCACCACGTCGGTCGCCGAGGCTCCCGCCGGCTTGGTATTGGGGGCCGGCGCCCGGCGCGCATTCCTGACTCGTCCGTTTCCCGCCGCCACGAATCGTTCCTCCTGACATTATTTGACCTCAAAAGGTTCGTGTTGTAAATAGGAACCGAATCGCATGCCCCTGCGTTTGGCTTGCAGGAGCCGCGGGCATGCCGGCCGAGACGATCGACACGGGGAGGCGGACCGGACCATCAGATGTGCGGAATAAGCGGGGAAGTGACCTTCGACGGCGCGCCGGCGAGTCCGGCGGCGCTGCTTGCAATGTGCGACAGACAGGCGCCGCGGGGGCCTGACGGGTCGGGGATACTGACCCGAGGGCGCGTCGGGCTCGGGCATCGCCGGCTCAATATCATCGATCTATCGAAGCGCGGCGAGCAGCCCATGGTCGATCCCCAGCTCGGGCTGAGCATCGTCTTCAATGGCTGCATCTACAACTATCCCGAGCTGATGGCCGAGCTTAAGGGCCTCGGCTATCAGTTCTTTTCCACCAGCGACACCGAGGTCATCGTCAAGGCGTGGCACGCCTGGGGGGTCAACTGCGTCGACCGCTTTCACGGCATGTTCGCCTTCGCCATCCACGAACGCGACAGCGACCGCGTGATTCTGGCTCGCGACCGCTTCGGCATCAAGCCGCTCTACCTGGCGGAAACGCCGAACCGGCTGCGCTTTGCCTCGAGCCTTCCCGCGCTTGTCGCCGCCGGTGACGTCGACACCGCGATCGACCCGGTGGCTTTGCACAACTACATGACCTTCCACGCCGTGGTGCCGCCGCCGCGAACCATTCTCAAGGGCGTGCGCAAGTTCCCGCCGGCCACCATCCGCATCTACGAGCCCGACGGGCGCACCAAGGACCGGATCTACTGGCAGCCGGAGTTCGGCCGCACGGCCGACGAGATCGTCCTGCCCGAGAAGGTTTGGGAGGAACGTGTCGGGGCGGCGCTGAAAAAGGCGGTCGAGCGCCGCATGGTGGCCGACGTCCCCGTCGGCGTCCTGCTGTCCGGCGGGCTCGATTCGAGCCTGGTGGTGGCGCTGCTCGCCGAGGCCGGCCAGCACGAGCTGATGACCTTTGCCATCGGCTTCGAGGAGGCCTATGGCGAGAAGGGCGACGAGTTCACTTATTCCGACATGGTGGCCGAGCGCTTCGGCACCAAGCACCACAAGCTGTACATCGAGTCGCGCCGGCTGATGGAGGCGCTGCCCGGCACCATCAGCGCCATGTCCGAGCCGATGGTCTCCTACGACAATGTCGGCTTCTATCTATTGTCGCAGGAGGTCTCCAAGCACATCAAGGTGGTCCAAAGCGGCCAGGGGGCCGACGAGGTGTTCGCCGGCTATCACTGGTATCCCCCGCTCGTCGCCTCGAACGATGTGCTGGAGGACTATGCCCGCGTCTTCTTCGACCGCGACGATGGCCGGCTGCGCAGCCATATCTCGCCGGACTATCTGCCGGATCGCGATGCCAGCCGCGAGTTCGTCGCCGAGCACTTCGCCAAGCCGGGCGCGTCGGGTCCGGTCGACCAGGCGATGCGGCTCGACACCACGATCATGCTGGCCGACGACCCGGTCAAGCGGGTCGACAACATGACCATAGCCTGGGGGCTCGAGGCCCGGGTGCCGTTCCTCGACCATGAGCTGGTCGAGATGGCCGCCCGGGTTCCGCCCGAGTTCAAGCTGAAGGACGGCGGCAAGGGCATATTGAAGGACATCGCCGCCAAGCATTTTCCGAGCGATTTCATCTACCGGGAGAAGGGCTACTTTCCGGTGCCCGCCCTCAAATATATCGAGGGGCCCTATCTCGACATGGTGCGCGATACGCTGAACGCCAAAGCGGCCCGGGAGCGCGGGCTGTTCCAGCCAGACTATATCGAGGCTTTGCTGCGCGAGCCCCAGGCCCATATCACGCCCCTGAGGGGGTCGGAACTGTGGCAGGCCGCACTGCTGGAAATGTGGCTCCAGACGCATGTGGACTGACCCCGTTATACGGGGTTGAGAGCCCGGTTGAGACCTGGGATGGCGAATTTCTCACACGGGCTCTGAGCGGGAGGTACACCGGATGGCTGCTCCGACGCGCCGCGGCCGCGAGGCCTATGCTCACCGGCTTCGCCGCCTGCGCGGCCAGGGCATGAAGCCGCCGATCACCGGCGGTGAAGCGGCAGATGCAACGGATTACAGGCCCAATGCGATCCTTGACTGCGGCTGGGGGCGACTGCTGTTCGGCCAGACCTTCGACGAGCCCCAGGATATCGTCGAGGCGATGCGCAGCGAGGTTCCCGATCGCCGGGACATCGCCTTCTATATCCAGGACCCCCACGTCCTGCTCGCCGCCGCGCCGCAGGAGCTCTTCCTCGACCCCTCGCACACCTATCGGCTCGACCTGTCGATCTATCGCGGCGCCGACCGCAGGAAGCCGCAGGGCTTTACCGTGCGCCGGCTGTCCTCGGAGGACGACGCCGACGCAGTCAACCGGATCTATATCGCCCGCCACATGGTGCCGGTGCGGCCGTCCTTCTTCTGGTCGCGGCGCGACAGCCGGGCAATCACCTATTTCGTGGCCGAGGACGACGCCACCGGCGAGATCATCGGCACGGTGACCGGCATTGACCACCAGCGCGCCTTCAACGACCCGGAAAAGGGCTCGTCCCTGTGGTGCCTGGCGGTCGACCCGCAGGCGCCCCAGCCCGGCATTGGCGAAGCGCTGGTCGACCGTCTGGCCGAACATTTCCAGGCCCGCGGGGCGGCCTATATGGATTTGTCCGTGCTGCACGACAACGAGCAGGCCATCGCGCTCTACGAGAAGCTGGGCTTCGTACGGGTGCCCTATTTCGCGGTGAAGCGGCGCAACCCGATCAACGAGCCGCTGTTCTCCGGGCCGCCGCCCGAGGACACGCTCAACCCCTATGCGCGGATCATCGTGGACGAGGCGCGCCGGCGCGGCATCCATGTCGAGGTGACGGACGCCGAGGGCGGCTTGTTCCGCCTGAGCTGGGGCGGCCGCTCGGTCCATTGCCGCGAGGCGCTGAGCGAGCTGACCACCGGCGTCGCCGTCCAGATCTGCGACGACAAGGCGGTGACCCGGCGCATGGTGGCGCGGGCCGGCGTCACCGTGCCCGAACAGGTCGAGGCCGACGATGCCGAGGCCGTGCGCGCGTTTCTGGACAAGCATGGCGCCGTCGTCGTCAAGCCGGCGCGCGGCGAGCAGGGGCGCGGCGTCGCGGTCGGTCTGACCGACATGGACAGCATCGAGGCGGCCATCGCCGCCGCGCGTGAGATCTCTGACCGGGTGCTGGTCGAGCAATATGTCGAGGGCGAGGATCTGCGCCTCATCGTCATCGACTACCGGGTCGTCGCCGCGGCCGTGCGCCGCCCGGCGCGGATTGTCGGGGACGGGCGCTCCACGGTGCGCGAGCTGATCGCCCGGCACAGCCGTCGCCGCGAGGCGGCGACCGGCGGGGAATCCAGTATCCCGCTCGACTCCGAGACGGCGCGGGCGCTCGCCGCCCAGGGCCTTGACTATGACAGCGTGCCCGAGGCCAATGCCGAAATCTCCGTGCGCAAGACGGCCAATCTGCACACCGGCGGCACCATCCACGACGTGACCGATCAGGTGCATCCCCAGCTCATCGGCGCGGCGATCAAGGCGGCCCGGGCCATCGACATTCCGGTAACCGGCATTGATCTGCTGGTGCCCTCGCCGATGGCGCCGGACTATGTCTTCATCGAGGCCAATGAGCGGCCCGGACTGGCCAATCACGAGCCCCAGCCGACAGCCGAACGTTTCATTGATCTTCTGTTTCCGCTATCAGTGCCCGCTGCGGCGAGACTGGCGCGTGAAACGGGGGCGTGAGCAGGGGATATGGGCCGACTGCCGATTGACACGCATTACCTGGCGAGCCAGCTCGAAGGGCTGCTCGAGATCGCCAGCCCGACGGGCTACACCGACGTCATCGTGCGCGCCGTCAGCACCGAGCTGCGGCGGCTCGGCCTCGACTTCGAGATGACCCGGCGCGGCGCGATCCGCGCCACCATGCCGGGCCGGAACCACCAGCCGGCCCGCGCCATCATCTCGCATCTCGACACGCTCGGCGCCCAGATCAAGTATCTCAAGGACAATGGGCGGCTCGAGCTGGTGCCGATCGGAACCTGGTCGGCCCGCTTCGCCGAGGGCGCCCGCTGCACGATCTTCTCCGAGAAGGGCGCCTATCGCGGCACCATCCTGCCGCTGAAATCGTCCGGGCACACCTATGCCGAGGAGATCGACACGCAGCCCACGGGCTGGCCCCATGTCGAGCTTCGGGTCGATGCCTTCGCCCGCAATGCCGACGAGCTGGAGCGGCTCGGAATCGAGGTCGGCGACATCGTTTCGATCGACCCCCAGCCGGAGTTCCTCGACAATGGCTTCATCGTTTCCCGGCACCTCGACAACAAGGGCGGCGTCGCCGTGATGCTGGCCGCCCTAGAGGCCATGACCCGCGCGGGCACGCAGCCGCCGGTCGACACCTACTGGCTGTTCACCATCGCCGAGGAGGTCGGGGTCGGCGCCTCCGCCGTCCTGACGCCCCATGTCGCCTCGATGGTGACCATCGACAACGGCACCTCGGCGCCGGGGCAGAACTCGAGCGAATTCGGGGTGACCGTGGCGATGGCCGATCAGGCCGGCCCGTTCGACTGGCATCTGACCAAGAAGCTCGTCGATTTGTGCCGCGACGAGGACATCCGCTTCCAGAAGGATATCTTCCGCCACTATCGCTCCGATTCGGCGTCGGCCATCGAGGCCGGTCACGACGTGCGCACCGCGCTGATCACCTTCGGCGTCGATTCCAGTCACGGCTATGAGCGAATCCACATGCACGCCCTGCGCTCGCTGGCCGAGCTCATCACCGCCTACACGACGAGCCCGGTCGACATCACGCGCGATGCCGACGAGATCGGGCCGCTGAACGGCTTCACCACGCAGCCCATGGAGGAAGCCGAGCAGGAGCTCTCCGGTGAGGGCGGCCTGCCCGACGAGGAGGAAAGCGCCGGCTGAGCGTCCGGCTTGCGACCATGTGCGGTTTTGTCTGCCTTTGGAACATCGACGACGAGGGGCTGGCCCAGCGAATGATCGCGCGCATCGCCCATCGCGGGCCCGACGCCACCGAGGTCGTGCGCGGGCGGAACGCCCCGGTGATCATGGCCCATGCCCGGCTGTCGATCATCGGTCCGGAAGACGGCGCCCAGCCGATCTACCAGAACGACGATCTCCTCGTCGTCAATGGCGAGATCTACAACCACGCCGACCTGCGCGCCATTCTCGGCGAAAGCGCCTTCGAGACGGCGAGCGACAGCGAGGCGATCCTGCATCTTTTCCGCGCCGGCGAGTTGCGCTGGGTGGCGCGGCTCGACGGCATGTTCGCCTTCGTGCTGGCGACTCGCGAGCGCATCATCGCCGCGCGCGATCCGCTCGGCATCAAGCCGCTCTACATGGCGCGGCTCAATGAAGGCCTGGCCTTCGCCTCCGAGCTCAAGGCCTTCGACGGGCTGCCCGGCATCGCCATCGAGGCGATCCCGCCGGGCACGCTGTTCGACAGCCGGGATGGGTTCCGGCAATGGTACCGGACGCCGCACGGCGCAGCGGAGCCGGAGCCGGGGTTGAACGTCGGCGCCGCCGCCAGCGAACTCCGCCTCGTGCTGGAGGAAGCGGTGGCCAAATGGATGGTCGCCGATGTGGAGGTCGGCTCCTTCCTGTCGGGCGGGCTCGACAGCTCGATCATCGCGGCGCTCGCCACCCGGCTTGCGCCCTATCGCCTCAAGACCTTCGCGGTCGGCGCCGAGGGCAGCCCCGACCTGATTGCAGCCCGCCGCGTCGCCGAGCATATCGGAGCGGAGCATTTCGAGGCGGTGTTCACGGCAAGGGACGTCGCCGACGTCCTGCCCCATGTAATCTACCACTTGGAGTCCGCCGATGTGGACCTCGTGCGCAGCGCCGTCCCGACCCATTTCGCTGCCCGGCTGGCGCGGGCGCATGTCAAGGCGGTGCTGACCGGCGAGGGGGCCGATGAACTGTTCGCCGGCTACAGCTATCACCATGCCTATGTCGACCGCCCGCGCGAGCTCGCCGACGAGATCACCCGTTCGCTTAACGCCATGCACAACATCAACCTGCAGCGGGTGGATCGCATCACCATGGGCCAGAGCCTCGAAGCCCGCACGCCGTTCCTCGACCGCGATCTGATCGACTTCGCCCAGTCCCTGCCCGCCACCCTCAAGCTGTGCCGGACCGATCCGCAGGCCCTGGAAAGCACCGGTGAGACCACCGAGAAATGGATCCTGCGCAAGGCGGTCGCCGATCTCCTGCCGGCCGATCTGGTATGGCGCAAGAAGGCACAGTTCGACGAGGGCTCGGGAACGCTGGAAGCGCTGAGTAGTGCGCTCATGAACCTGACGGGACGATCCGCGCCGCTCAACAGGGCAGACGAAGCCCGGCTTTACGAGGACATTCTGCGGGCCCAGTACCAGGACCCGGAAATGATCCTCAAGCAGGCGGGAAGCTGGACCGAGGGACGCGTCAACATGGCGTGACCGGCCTTGACCGAGCCGGGGCAAAGGAGCGGGTGCGATGAAGCTGGCAACCATCCGGGACGATACGCGCGACGGCAAGCTCGTCGTGGTTTCGCGGGATCTCAGCCGCTATACCGACGCCTCGTCGGTGGCCCGCACCCTGCAGGCCGCCCTCGATCACTGGCGCCAATGCGCGCCGGAGCTCGCCGCCCTGCAGGATGCGTTGGAGGCCGGCACCGCGCCGGCCGACCGCTTCGACGCGCACCAGGCGTTGTCGCCATTGCCGCGGGCCTATCAATGGGCCGACGGCTCGGCCTATGTGAATCACGTCGAGCTGGTGCGCCGGGCGCGCGGCGCCGCGCTGCCGGACAGCTTTTGGACCGATCCGCTGATCTATCAGGGGGGCTCGGACAGCTTCCTGTCGCCGCGCGAGCCGATCCGCATGGCCGACGAAGCCTGGGGCATCGACATGGAGGGCGAGGTCGCCGTCATCGTCGACGACGTGCCGATGGGCGCGGGGCGCGACGCGGCGGCCGAAGCTATCCGCCTCGTCATGCTGGTCAACGACGTCTCCCTGCGCGACCTGATACCCGGTGAGCTCGCCAAAGGGTTCGGCTTCTTCCAGGCGAAACCCTCCTCCGCCTTCTCGCCGGTTGCCGCGACGCCGGACGAGCTGGGCGCGGCGTGGGATGGCGGCCGGGTGCATCTGCCGCTTCGTGTCGACTATAACGGCGCGCCCTTCGGGCGGGCCAATGCCGGCATCGACATGACCTTCGATTTTCCCGATCTGATCGTCCACGCCGCCCGCACGCGGCCCCTGGCAGCCGGCTCGATCATCGGCTCGGGCACGGTGTCGAACAAGCTCGATGGCGGGCCGGGCAAGCCGGTTTCGCAAGGCGGGGTGGGCTATTCCTGCATCGCCGAGATGCGCATGATCGAGACCATCGAATCTGGCGCGCCGAAGACGCCCTTCATGCGCTTCGGGGACACGGTGCGCATCGAGATGCTGGATCCGGACGGCCGATCGATTTTCGGCGCCATCGAGCAGCGGGTGGAGCTTTATCAAGGAACGGGCTGAGGGAGGAGAGCATGAGCGAACGACCCGCGCTCTACGATTACTGGCGCTCATCGGCCGCCTATCGGGTGCGCATCGCGCTCAATCTCAAGGGGCTCGAATATGACAGCCGGCCGGTCGATATCCTGGCCGGGCAGCACCGGCAGGTCGATTATCTGACCCTCAATCCACAGGGCATCGTGCCTACGCTACAGATCGACGACCTCACGCTGCAACAGTCTCTGGCCATTATCGAATATCTCGACGAGACGCGGCCCGAGCCGGCGCTGCTGCCGGCGGACGCTGCCGGCCGGGCAAGGGTGCGGGCCATTGCCTACGCCATCGCCATGGAGATCCATCCAGTCTGCAACACGCGGGTCGCCAATCACGTGACCGAACTCGGGGGCAGCGAGACGGTCCGAACGGTGTGGATGCAGCACTATATCGGCCGGGGCCTCACCGCGGTCGAAGAGCTGCTCGACCACCCGGCGACCGGGCGCTTCTGTCATGGAGACGCCCCTTCACTTGCCGATCTCTGCCTCGTGCCGCAGCTCTACAACGCGCAGCGCTGGGAGCTCGAGGTGACGCAATGGCCGACGATCGCCAGGATCGGCGAGGCCTGCGCCGGCTTGCCCGCCTTTGATGCGGCCCATCCCGAGCGGCACCAGCCCTGAGGCACGGGCTGCGCCCCGCCGGCCGCGACACTTGGCCCGCATGCGGTTGATCTGCTGACCGACCTTACGCTGGACTTACAATAAACGGCGTCTCGAAATGGTGTTCCTCGAGATTCGCCCCCTCGCCGCTTCGGTCAACGACGAGAAAGCGCATCGCCTGCTGAAGCGGCGTCACCACCCCGTGCCACACATTGGCGAAATAGTTCACCCCCTGAAACGGTGTCGGGACAAAGGCTTCGGGATGGCCCGGCATGCCTCCCGCGTCGGGGCACACGACCACCAGGAATGGCAGCGGATCAAGCGGCATGAAGGCCTGGCTTCCAAGGGGGTGCCGTTCGACCATGCCTAGCTCGAGCGGCATGGAATAGGGCTGCGAATGGAAGATGCTGATGATGATTCCGGCGTCTGCGCCGAGTGCCGTGGCCTGCGCCAGCGCGTGGTAGCGCGTGCATTTGCCTTGATTGATGGAAAACCGCTCAGCACCGTCGATGTCGATGACCTCACCATATGGCAAGAACGCGTCGCGGGTGAGCTGACGGGCCTGGACGATGGGGCGAGCCGTCGTCACCTGAGCCCCGCTGCCGCCGGGAATGAGGACGGGGCAAGCGCCATGTGGCGGTTGACATCCTTGTAGAGCAGATAGCGGAACTGCCCCGGCCCGCCCGCATAGCAGGCCTGCGGGCAGAATGCCCGCAACCACATGAAGTCTCCGGCTTCGACCTCTACCCAGTCGCGGTTGAGCCGGTAAACCGCCTTGCCCTCCAGCACGTAGAGCCCGTGCTCCATGACATGGGTTTCCGCGAAGGGAATGACGGCGCCCGGTTCAAAGGTCACGATCGTCACATGCATGTCATGGCGCATATCGCCCGGATCGACGAAGCGGGTGGTCGTCCAGCGGCCGCCGGCGCCCGGCATCGGGACCGGGGCAATGTTGGCCTCATCGGCAAAGAAGGCGTCCGGCGGATCGATCCCCGCCACAGCTTCGTAGGCCTTGCGGATCCAGTGGAAGCGCACCGTCGGCGCAGATTGAGGATCATCTTTCTCATGTCCAGGGCACACTTCTGCTTGAGCGCCGCAGCACGGAAAGCTCAGACCTCAGATCGATGATCGGCCTTCATGCGGCCGGCCGCAAGAGCCAGGTGACCGACTAGTGTGGTGGATTTGAAGTTCGTTACCAGGCTTGCAGC
>SKQW01000379.1 GCA_007118805.1 Rhodobiaceae bacterium
AGAGCAGCTTCGACCTGAACCTCGATCAGGAGGCCGCGTAACATGCAGCCGCGCGGCATCCGCAACAACAACCCCGGCAACATCCGGTTGTCGGGGGACAAGTGGCAGGGTCTGGCGGAAGTCCAGGAAGACCCCGCGTTCTTCACCTTCAAGTCCCCGACCTACGGCATCCGGGCGATGGCGCGCATCCTCATCGCCTACCAGGACCGCCACGGGCTCGACACCGTGGAGGGGATCGTCCGGCGCTGGGCTCCGCCTTCGGAGAACGACACCGACGCCTATATCCGCCACGTCTCGGACCTTATGTCCGACGCCTGCGAGTGTCTGGACGTGGACCCGGACGAGGTTATCGACGTCCACGACTACCACACGATGCGCCCGCTGGTCGAAGCGATGATCCGCCACGAGAACGGTGTGCAGCCGTACAGCGGCAAGCAGATCGACAAGGGCTTGGTTCTGGCAGGGGTCGAGCCGGAGGAACGGAAGTCGCTTCAGGAGTGCCGCACGGTGAAGGGCGCGCAGGTGGCCGCCGGAGGCGCTGGCCTGGGTGTCGTCGGCTCCCTGGTGGAAGAGGTGGCTCCGGCGCTGCCCTTCCTGCAAACGGCGCTCCAGTATGCGCCGTGGCTGGTGGCGCTGATCGTGCTGGCCGGGGTGGGCTACGTCGTCCATGCCCGGCGCGACGATCTGCTGCGGGGGCTTCGGTGATTCCCGCCTGGATCAACGCCTGGGGCCTCAAGGCCCTGGGCGCGGCGGGGGCCGCTTTCGCGGTCCTCGCCGTCCTCATGGGGGCGCGCGAAGCCGGACGCGACGCGGAGCGCGCCCGCCAGCGCAAGGCCGTCATAGAGAGAGTGGAGAAAGCCCGAGATGTTAAAGCGACTGTGGATCGCCGCAGCGAGGATGATGTTCGTCAGCGCCTGCGGAACAGGTGGACGCGAGACGGTGGCGACGAATGAGCTATGCCTGGTGTCGGAGCCGATCTATGTGAGCGTGGAGGATGATCTGACCACTGAAACGGCGCGGGCGATTCTGCGGCATAATGAGATGGGGGCGGAGATGTGTGGGTGGTGAAGGGGGCACGGTTCGTGTAGTTTATTCTCCGTCCATCAGCTTTCCATTTTGGGCGTTTTGAGATTCCCAAGGATCTCTAAAACAAAATTAGAGCAGCCCTCATGGAATTTATGAATGCCCTCGTGGGTGATAATATATTCATCGCCTGTACTAAGGTTCGTCCATGGGCACTTCTGTAGGAATCGATCATCCACCACCGCCCCTTTATGCAGTACTATGTTCCGCATCTCTGACATTTCAGTTAGCAGGGATCGGGTTTCGCTTTGCAAGTTGATGGTTACGCCGAAAGGCCGCAGGAGCTCCACGTACCGGTCTACAACGTTTGGGAAATCATTGCTCAGCGTTCCTTCGTACTTTCGTCGCTCTTCTTCTAATGTGGAGGATGACCGTTTAAACCAGTTCGAACCGGCTAAAGACGGATGCGTGTTTGCTATGCGATTTTTGTAGTCATCGATATTTTTCATGGCTCCAATAATCATTTGATCAATCATCGTTTCGATTGCCGCCCACATGCCAACGGCGCTGTGTCTGTACAATCTTCTAAAATTGTCGTTCAGCACCCTCTTTGCATGCGGCTCTGCCATCCTCGCTTCATTCTCCAAAGTTTCGAAGCTAGCAAGATATTTGCTTTCAACCCCCTGGCTTTTAACGTGCAGTTTTGCCGCGCGAACTACCGGTTCAGATACTGATAGAATCCTAACCCCACGTTCGACTAAGCTAGCGTACATAATCTCATCTGCCAGATATTGAACGCATTCATTCACCGGATCCACAAGCCAAGGCCGCTCTGTTGTGCTGGGTGACATGAAGAAAATTACCTCTTCCAGAGACAATAAGTTCGGGAGGATGCTGCACTGTCCCGGATATATTAATTCTATTTGTGGGCAGTTGCGAAGAGGGGCCAATCTCAAAAAATGAACCTGACCCACGGAATCAGTATCGTGTCCTCGGAACTCTAGTCTTCAGCCTGTATATGCTTTGGAAGCTCTGTCTCCCGTTCGCTCATCAAAACAAGTCTACATGTTACTGTCTCACCATTGTCCTGAACCAGTTCCAATTCACCTGCGGGTATAGCATTGTCCCATTGGAAATGCTCCGACAAGAAGTGAAGAACCTCCCGCTTGTAATCTGTATCCAGGTTGTCCAGATGGTCGCCCTTCGTTTCCAAAACCATTAGGCGCTGAGTTTTGCCGTCTTGGCCCAATGCAAACACGAAATCTGGATAGATCTTGCCGCGCTTCCAGCCTTGGATGCTGTATTGAGAGCGCGCCACATTCCGGTGCCACCAGACCATCGCCTCTTCGCCGTCCAAATGAACTGCGACGTCGCGCTCGTCGTTATTGAAGTCCCCCTTGTACACGGGCGCGAAGAGGCTTTTCTTGACGGGATGTCCGTTCTTGTCCGTCAGCACGTCGGCCCCCTCCGGCTGCATAGTTTCCGTCTCAAATGGCATGCGCCAATTCCACCCGTCGAGCCGTAGCCGGAACTGAATGCGGCCAGCGGCCACTTCGTCCTTGAAGAGCCTTTCCGCACGGGCTGTCCGTTCCATATCGAGCCCGCGCCGCAGCTCCTCCACGATCAGGCTTGTGAGCTTGCCGAGCTTGTCGTCGTCGAAGCCCCGCGCCTTGAGCGCCTCCACGAGCCGAGCAACGATCTGGCGGCCGACGAAGGGGTTGAGCACTAGATCGGAAATCATTCGCACCACATGGGGCGCGTTGAAGGTCATGGTCTCATGGATGGCTTCGATGCTCTCTCCGACGAATAGCTCGTCGCCGTCTTCCGAAAGTCTGATTCGCTGGAGCTGGCTTTCCGCCGCCTGCGCGTTCTCCGGTATCTTGTCGGCTATCTCCTTTGGGTCGAAGTCGCGCCAGTCGATGGCGGACAGGATGTCCGTTTCGTAGTCCAACTCGCGCACGTCGCCCCCATCCACGCGCATGACCTTGGGCAGATAAATCTTGGTGGACTTAAACTCCGACCGGCGCGCGATCTTCCGTGCCACCTTGCCGGACCCGCTGGGATCTTCAGCCGCCATCTGCAGCACCAGATCGCCAAGGCCGTCCTGCTCCAGACCTTCCTTGATCGCGCTCACGACCTCGGCGGTCGCCGCGTGGTGAGTGATGACGTGGCACTCGTCCAGGGCTGGAATGCCGGTCTTGATGGCGTCCGGCTGGCGAAGAATGCGCCCGACAAGCTGCGTCATGGCCTTCTTGTTCGAGCTGGCCGCGAGCGAGCACAGCACATAGGCAAAAGGACAATCCCACCCCTCCTGAAGCGCCTGCTTGGTGATGATCGCCCGCACGCGGTTGGTGGGAGATGAAAGGTTCTGGTTTTCAGGTTGGCGCAAGTCGTTTGTCTCGGCCGTCTTGACCGCGATTTCCGCCTCGTCGAAACCGGCGGTCAAAAGCCATTCCTTCACGTCCTCGGCATGAATGCGGCCGCTTTCCCGCTGCTCCGCGCCGGTGCGCTCCACCTGAATAAGCATGATTGGGCGGATATAGCGGCCCGTGTCGGCGCGCAGCGTCCGTGCCTTATTGTCCAGGTCGTCCAGCTTGGTCAGGGCGACGTTGAGGGTCGCTTTCCAATCCGTACCCTGGCGCGGATCGAGATTGAGCGGCATTTTGATCATGCCCTCCCGATCCAGCTCGCGCCCCGTCACCTCAACCAGAACATTCGCATAGCGGCCCTCGCGCGGGTTTGTGCCGCCGCGTGGCTGCACGTCCTGAGGCGTCGCGGTCAGCTCCAGCACCAAGCAAGGATTGAAGCCATAGAGCGTCTTGAAGGCCAAATTGGATATGGCCCGATGTCGCTCGTCCAGCACCACCACCGGGCGGATCACGCGCAAGGCGTTGCCGAGCGAATCCTTCACCATCGGGAAGATATCGTCATAAGCAACAAGGTTCGGCGTCCGGTCGATTACCTCCTTGTGCGCTTGCTGCTCGCCCTCCGGTGGAAAGAAGCCATGTACGTCGCCCCGGTCCTGAAACATCTTCAGGGAGTGCTGGGTCTCTCGGTTCGCGGACTGGAGCATCAGGAGCATGACGCAAAGGTTGTTTTCGACGTCGCGCGCATCGAGCGTGTTGGTTTTCTCCATAATCCGCACCCGGCCAGCGGCGGTCCGGTCGAGCGCTTGGCGGTAGGGGTGCTGGCGGTCCTTCAGGTGCTTCAGCGTTTGGGTGTAGATCGCCTCGTTCGGCACGATCCACAGCACAAAGCCGGTGTTGCGGCCGAGATAGCGCCCCATGATCCGCGACACCCCATTGACCGCAAGATAGGTCTTCCCGCCGCCGGTGGGCACCTTCAACACCGCGTTCGGCACAGGACGCCCAACCCCGTCCCGGCGTTCCGAAAAAGGCATATTCGCACGGGACGCTGGCAGCTTGCCGGCCGCCTTCATCTCCGCCCATGCATCCTTGGCAAAATCCGGGATCGGTAGGTCCAGGTCCGGGTCTTCCGCCGCCATGGCGGCGATCTTGTCAGCCCGCGCCTTCTTTTCCTTCAGCACGTCGAGATACGTGTCGATGGTGGTCAGCACCCGGTCCTGATAGTCGAGCTGGCGCAACATCGGCTCAGCTCCGCTCGATCCGGTAGAGCGAGAAGGGCAGGGGCACGAATTCGACCGGGATATTCTGCTCCTTCAGCATCTTTTGGCTGACAAAACGCGCGGGCGCGAAAACCAGGTGCTTCTTGCCGGGCTTGTCCGCCGCGAACTCCTTGGCGCGTGAAAGGGTCAGCGCGGCATCCTGCGACTTCAGCCATTCCAGATCGGGTTTGTATATGAGCCAGACGTGCTCGCTCTCACTTTCGCCGAGATAGTAGGCCGCCTCGTCAACCGCCGCCGCGTCCAGCGCCTCGTTGGAAGCCATGTGGAAGAGCGCCGCGCCGAGCGAGGTATAAGGCGGCAGGTCCTTGCCGCTCAGCACATTGTCCAGGTCGACCGGCTCGCCAAGCGTGCAATAGGTGAAGGTTCCGCCCAGACCTTCCGCGCGCTCGTCCACGGTCTTCTCGCCGGTGACGATCAACTCGCCGTCCTTCACCTGCTTTTTGATGGTGTCGTACTCGTCCCCGTGTAGGCTCTCGATCTTCTCGACCTGCTTGGTAAGCTTTTCCGCCTTTTTCAGCTTGGTCCAGGATAGCTTTTCCCGTAGCAATTCGCTGCGTTGCGTGCCTTTGAACTCGTACCCATTGATCACGCGGCGAACGCGCTCTGCTGTCAGCTTGTCGGCATAGTCTTCCATTTCCACCAGGATAAAACGGCGATTGCCGTTGTCGCGCTTGTTCATCTCCAGAACAGCATGCGCCGTGGTTCCGGAGCCTGCAAAAGAATCCAATATTATCGAGTCCGGTGTTGTAGCCAGTTCAAGAACGCGCTGAACAAGTTTCATAGGTTTTATCGTTTCAAACGCGCCACGCCCCATAATCTGCTCAAGCTGCTTGAATGCTTGATCGGTCGTTCCTGCAAAACCATGCTCCCAAAGGTCGATGGGGACCATTCCATCCGACATGTATACTTTGAGCCGAGGGTAGCTCAGCTCTCCCGTCTTTCCCCACCACAGTCGGTTTTCTTTCAAGTGTTTCTTGTGCGTCTTGCGCTCGAACTTCCAAGCGTTCGTCTCATGCTCAACGTCCTTGCCCGTATGGGGATTACGGATCGGATAGACCAGATTTCGACGATCCTCTTTGGAGGCTGGATTCACGTACGAAACAGAAATCCATGGTCCCTTCGGATCATTATCTGGATTAGAATAGGTTTCTTGTGACTCTTCCGAACGAGGTTCTTTCCCCGGCTTGAACGCCGCAGTTTTCCGAAAAACTATGAGATAGTCCTTTGAAGACGAGAACCGGGTCGCGTTGTTGCTTCGGGTGAAGCGTTTCTCCCAAGCAATAGTCGCTTCATGGCACTCTTCTCCGAATATCTGGAACAGCATCATCGTGGCGCGCTGGGCCTCATTATCATCCAGCG
>SKQW01000336.1 GCA_007118805.1 Rhodobiaceae bacterium
AACCTCTCGGTCGATTTCGGCCAGGGCGACAGCGCGACCCATGCCGTCCGCAATGTCTCCTTCGACATCAGGCCGGGGGAAACAATGGCGCTCGTCGGCGAATCGGGCTCGGGCAAGTCGGTCTCGGCGCTTTCGGTGGTCCGGCTGCTGCCCTATCCCTCGGCCTCTCACCCCTCCGGCGAAGTTCTGTTCAAGGGCGAGGACCTGCTGGCCAAGGACGAAATCGCCATCAGGAAGGTCCGCGGCAACGACATCACCATGGTGTTCCAGGAGCCGCTGACCTCGCTCAATCCGCTCCACAACGTCGAAAAGCAGATCGGCGAGATCCTCAAGCTGCACAAGGGACTGCCGGACAGAGAGATCCGCGGCCGGGTGGTCGAACTGCTCGACCAGGTCGGCATCGCCGATCCCGAGACCAGGCTGCAGAGCCTGCCGCATCAGCTTTCCGGCGGCCAGCGTCAGCGCGTCATGATCGCCATGGCGCTGGCCAACGAGCCCGACCTGCTGATCGCCGACGAGCCGACCACCGCGCTGGACGTCACGGTGCAGGCCCAGATCCTCCAGCTTCTCAAGCAACTGCAGGAGCGCATGGGCATGGCCATCCTGCTCATCACCCATGACCTTGGCATCGTCCGCAAGGTGTCCGACCGCGTCTGCGTGATGACCCGGGGCGAGATCGTCGAGCGCGGCGAGACCGAGACGATCTTCACCGACCCGCAGCACCCCTATACCAGGCATCTCCTCGAGGCGGAGCCCAAGGGCGAGCCGCCCGCGAGTAACCCCGCCTCCCGAACGGTCGTCGAGGCGGACAATATTCGGGTTTGGTTTCCCATCAAGCGCGGGCTGCTCAAGCGCACCGTCGGCCATGTAAAGGCAGTCGACGGCATCGACCTCAAGGTGCGCTCGGGCGAGACGCTGGGGGTTGTCGGCGAATCGGGCTCGGGCAAGACGACGCTGGGGCTTGCCGTTCTGCGCATGCTGTCGAGCAAGGGGCGGATCGTCTATCTCGGCGACCGCATCGACGCCTATTCGCTGCGCCAGATGCGTCCCTACCGCAAGGAGATGCAGATCGTTTTCCAGGATCCTTACGGATCCCTCTCGCCGCGCATGGCGGTGGCCGACATCGTCGGCGAGGGCCTGCGCATCCATTGGCCCCGGATCGGACATGACGAGCGACGCGAACGCGTCGCCCGGGCACTTGCCGAGGTCGACATCGACCCGGCGACGATGGACCGCTACCCTCACGAATTCTCCGGCGGCCAGCGCCAGCGCATCGCCATCGCAAGAGCTCTCGTACTCAAGCCGAAATTCCTGATGCTGGACGAGCCGACAAGCGCCCTCGACATGAGCGTGCAGGCGCAGATCGTGGACCTTCTGCGCGACCTCCAGCGCCGTCACGACCTCGCCTATATGTTCATCAGTCACGACCTGAAGGTGGTGCGGGCCCTCGCCAACGAGGTAATCGTCATGCGCGACGGGCTGGTCGTCGAACAGGGCCCGGCCGCGCAGATCTTCGACGCGCCCAGAACCGACTACACCAGGGCGCTCATGGCCGCCGCCTTCGATATCGAAGCCGCGCCGGTGGGGGTGGTGTCGGAATAGGCCGGCCGCACCACGGAGTCATGCCGGATCGACGGCAATGCGCCGGATGCCGCTGATCTCGTGCCCGGCGTCCGAAATGCGCGCGACCGCTTCGCCAATCGGCTCGACCACCGTTTCCATGTGATGGGCGTTGGCGTGAAGAAGAATGCCCTGGCCCGCTGCGATGCCCACATGGCCCTTCCAGAATACAAGATCGCCGCGCTCCAATTTCGACGGATCCGTAGATTCGATCCGGACTCCCAGGGATTCGGCCTGCATGTCGCTGTCCCGCGGACAGGCGACGCCAGAGGCGGCAAGACCCATCTGAACGAGCCCGGAACAGTCGATCCCCAGGCTTGAACGGCCGCCCCACAGATAGGGTGTACCCACGAAGCGCTCGGCCACCGCCACCCAGTCCGGCGCGGGTTCATCCAGCGGCGTGAGATGCCGCGCGGCGACATAGCCGGCCTCGGTTCGCGCAAAGGTCCCCTCGGCACCGAGAACCTCCAGCCGGGCATTCATGGGAAGCGCCATCACGGGCGGCCGCTTCATGTCAGGGGCGGGAAAGACGAAGCTGCGCAACGCCGACACCCGATGGGTGACCCGCGCACCCACCGATCCCAGCTGATCCGCGGGCAGCCAACCGACATACCGGTCTTCCCGCAACTGCCCCCAGGCCCAACCGTCCCGCGTCTCGAAAACGCGCACGATCTCGCCGCGCAGCGCCTCGGTATCGAGCGGTGCACCCTCCCTCGGGGCGCGTCGCACCGGTGCGACCGGAGAGGTCACCTGCCAATCGTTCCCCGCAACGAAGCGCTCCGCCTCGACAAGGCCGAAGAGTTCTTCGTCAGCAAGGTCCGGCCTGTAGGCGTGCAGCCGCGGATCAAGCTGTCCGGTCATGTCGAGCGCAACGGTTCACGTTTCATCGGTCAGCCCGAGGCACAACGAAGTTCGGAATCTTCTGCGAGCCGCTCCCCGCCGGAACACCTGCCCGAAGGGAACCATCCGCCGTCCGCTTTGTTCTTGTGGCCGAAATGGAACGGAGGTTACGATGAAAGCGGTCAATCTTGTCACGCTTGTACTGGTCATTATCGGCGGCCTCAACTGGGGATTAGTCGGACTGTTCGACTTCAACCTCGTTTCGGCGATCTTCGGCGAGGCGACGATGATAACCCGCCTGATCTATATCCTGGTTGGGCTGTCCGCCATATGGCAGATATACCCCTTCTCTCGGGCGGTCCAGATGGACGAACCTCACGCCGAGACCGGCAGCGGCATGCGCTGACCTCCGGCCGGTCGCGAGCCTTATTGGCCGGATCGTTGATCGTTCCGCACGAGTTCATACAGCGCGCGGATGGCCTGCGCTTCACCACCTTCCGGGCATCCGGGCCGCGCGCTTGGATTCCAGCCATAGATATCGAAATGGATCCAGCGCGCATGGCCCGTGACAAACCCTGACAGGAACAAGGCGGCGGTGATCGAACCGGCCATCCCGCCACTTCCGGCGTTGTCGATGTCGGCAACGCGGGATTCGAGCATCCGCTCATAAGGACGCCAAAGCGGCATCCGCCAGACCGGATCGAAGACCTTTCGCGCTGCCTCGGCGGTATCCTCCGCCAGCGCATCATCGAAGGTATAGAAGGGTGCCACTTCTGGCCCCAGCGCCGCCCGCGCCGCTCCGGTCAGCGTGGCCATATCGATGATGAGATCGGAATCCTCCTCGCAGGCAAGCGTCAGCGCATCGGCCAGGACAAGACGCCCCTCCGCGTCGGTATTGCCGATGGATACGGTCCTGCCCGCGCGGCTTGTCAGGACGTCGCCGGGGCGAAAGGCATCGCCGGCGATCGCATTCTCGACGGCGGGAATGAGCACCCGCAGCCTGACGGGAAGTTCGGCCGACATGATCATGGAGGCAAGGCCAAGAACCGCCGCAGCACCTCCCATGTCCTTCTTCATCAACGCCATGCCGCTTGACGGCTTGATATCGAGACCACCGGTATCAAAGCACACGCCCTTGCCGACCAGCGTCACGCTCCGCCCCTTCGGGGCGCCCCAACGCAGATCGATCAGGCGTGGCTGCCGCACACTGGCGCGGCCGACCGCATGGATCATCGGCAGTCCGGCGCGCAGCAGGTCTTCGCCAACGACAGTCTCCACCGTGGCGTTATGTGCCGCGGCAAGCGCCTGGGCGGTGGTGGCCAGCTCCTCCGGCCCCATATCGTTGGATGGCGTATTGATCAGGTCGCGCGTCAGACACACGCCGGAAACGATACGGTCAAGCTCTGTCTGCTCAACGCCCTCGGGCAGGACCAATCGGATGTCGCGGCCACTGCCCGCCTTGCCATAGGCCGAGAACCGGTAGGCGCCAAGCCCGATGGCAAGCGCGGCCAGGGCGGGATCGTCGGGCTCTCCCGTCAGGCGATAGGTGCCCTAGGGCAACTGATCGGCCAGCTTGCCCGGCAAAAAGGGCGTGCGATCAATTTCGTCGGCGCTGCCGAGGCCGAACAGGACGCAATCGATCCCACCCGCGACATCGGGGACGAGCGCCAGCCGCCCCGGCCCGGGCTCGAAGCCGATCGCGGAGACATAGGCGCGTTGGGCCTCTGTGAGGTCCCGAAGATAGGTCCTGTCGGACCCCTCAACGAGCCTGACCGGCGTCGCCTCGTCTTCCTGGCCGGCAGACAGAAATCGGACCGTCACTTCGAAACTCCCTTACCGCATTGCCACCATATTGCAGCGTGCCGGCCGGCAGGAAAATCGGGACGGGCCCGGCAGGCGGCTTAACCCGATGTTAGGGTTAACAGGCTATTGAGAACCGGTCTCGCCGCAGCGGTTTGGATCGCCCTGCGCTGTTACCGAGGAATGTGGGACCGCTGATGCTTCACTTGATGCACCGACTGAGTCTTGTCCTCCTGCTGGGCGCCTCGATCGCGATCGCAGGCTGTTCGTCCAACCGCACCCATACAGGCTCCCTCTCGCAGGAGGCAGCGAATGGCGAGGTCTCCGACGCCGAACACCGCCAGGTGGAGCGGCTGGAGCGGCGCTACCGCGCAAACCCGAATAACGCCGACGCCGCGCTTGCCTACGCCGGAGGGCTTGACCGCGTCGGGCGCACGGACGAGGCGCTGGATGTTCTGAGTGATGCCAGCGCGGCCGCGCCGGATGATGCGCGGGTGAATTTCTATTATGGCCGCGCGCTCGTGAACGCCGGCGACTATGAAGACGCCCTTTCCGCGCTTGACCGGGCCGAATCCGCCGCGCCCGCCAACAGTCGGCTCCATTCGGTCACAGGCGCCGCGCTCGATCAGCTCGGTCGCCACAAGGAGGCGCAGGAGCGCTATCGCCAGGCGCTTGAAGACGACCCCGACAATCCCAGGGTCCTGACAAATCTCGGGCTGTCGCTGGCTTTGAGCAATGATCTCGATCAGGCTCAGCAAGTCCTTGAGCGCGCAAATGCCCAGCCGGGAGCGGATGCGCGCATGCGCCAGACGCTCGTTCTCGTTTACGGGTTGCAGGGCCGGTTCGACGAGGCGGAGAAGCTGGCCCGGCGTGACCTCGATCAGGCGGAAGCTTCCGATAACATTGCCTTTCTGCGCCGAATGAAGAGCGAGCCGGATCGCTGGAGCGAACTCCGGGAGCTCGACGAACGCTCCGGCTGAGTCCCACGCCGCCAGGGCTTGTTTGCCATGGCCACTGAACGCATGCTTGATCCTGCGCAATGCGCGGCTCGGGAGAGCGGCCGATCATCATTGCGCAGGGCGGACAGGGAGCAGAGCAATGGGCCTCAACGATATTCTCGTTCATGTTGACGGTGAAGGGAACGAGACCGCGAAGCGGCGCACCGAGTACGCGCTTTCGCTGGCGATGGCACAACAGTGCCATGTCACCGGACTGGTCATGGCGCTGCAGCCCACCATGCCGCCCATGGTGATGGGCGAGGTTCCGGGCACGCTACTGGAGTCGCAGCGGAAATCGGCCCTGGAGGCGGCCCGGAATTCGATGGAAGGTTTCGTTCAGGCCGCCGAACGCTGGGGCGTGTCCTATGAGCGGCGGCTCGTGGAATGCATCGAGAGTGCCGCCTCGGGAACGTTTGCCTCGCACGCGCGCGTCAGCGATCTGGTGATTGCCGGCCAGTCGGGACCGGACGATCTTCTGGCGCTGCATGAGCTGCTGATCGAGGCTGCCCTGTTCGACAGCGGCCGGCCGGTACTGATCGTGCCATATATCGAGCGTTCGGAAGCGCGTTTCGACCGCGTGCTCGTCGCCTGGGACGGTGGCCGGGAAGCCGCCCGGGCCGTTCACGACGCCCTGCCCCTGCTCTCGCCTGAAAGCACCGTGGAGGTCCTGGTGGTGGGCGACAATGTGCCCGCCGCCCGCTCGCAGGAACCGGGCGCCGACCTGGCGCTTCACCTTGCGCGGCACGATCTGAAAGCAACGGCCAAGCGA
>SKQW01000202.1 GCA_007118805.1 Rhodobiaceae bacterium
CCGGCCGGTCTCAGGCTCGCGCGCGTGAAGGTGCACGATCGCCGCGCCGGCCTCGGCCGCCCCGACGGCGGCATCGGCGATCTCGTCGGGGGTCACTGGCAGATGCGGCGACATGCTCGGCGTGTGGATCGCGCCGGTCACGGCGCAGGTGATGATGACCTTGTTGCGGCTGGCCATGAAATGCGGTCCTCCCGGTCTTGGTCCTGGCCCCGGCCCTGGGGCTCAGTCCGTGGGTTCTGCGTGTCGGATCAGTCGCCGAGCGACCGCGCCGCGTCCTTCTTGTGGCGCCTGAGCGCCATCAGACGCCGGTCGCGCCAGCGCTGGCGATCATCGAGCTTGTCCTTGGGCACCTGGCCGCGCCGAGCTGCTTCGATCTCGTCGAGCACCACGCCCGTCCAGTCGGCGCGCCGCTGCATCGAGGCAAATAGCGAGGCGTAGAGGCCGTTATAGCGCTCCACATAGTCGCGCACTCCGCCTGGCGCGTTAAGGTCGATGGTCTCGAACGGACCGATGAACGACCAGCGCAACGCCAGGCCGTCACGCAGCGCCGCATCGACTTCCTCGACGCCGCAGATCCCGTCCTCGACCAAGCGGAACGCTTCTTCGAGCAGCGCCCCTTGCAACCGGTTGACCACGAAGCCGTCGATCTCGCGCTGCATCGGGATCGGCACCTGATCGATCTGCTGCATCACCTCCCCGGCGCGGGCAACGGTCTGCGGTGCGGTCCAGGGTGCGGGTACCAGCTCGACCGCCGGCACCAGATAGGGCGGATTGATCGGATGGGCGGTGAGGCAGCGCGCCCGGCCGGCCAGCGCCTCGGTGAAGCGCGAGGGCACTATGCCCGAGGTCGAGCTCGCCAGCACCGTGGACGGGGCCGCCAGCGGGTCCATCTCGGCCCAGAGCCGGCGCTTGACCTCAACGTCCTCCGGCGCGTTCTCCTGCACCCAGTCGACCCCATCGAGCGCCTCGGCAAGCGTCGCGCTGGCGGAGATCCGGGCCAGCGCCTCGTCGGGCGATTGCCCGTTCAAAAGGTCGTTGTCGGCGAGGTCGGCGAACAGGTCAGCTATGATGGCGCGGGCACGCGCGGGCGCCTGCGGCTCGGCGTCCCACAGCCGCACCGACCAGCCGGCGCGCGCAAAGGCGATCGCCCAAGCCCGGCCGACCAGCCCGCTTCCCACGATTGCCGCGGTGCCACCCATGGTGCCCTCCTCTTTGTATCCTAAAGCGTCATCACATTGCCGCAGACGCTGAGCGCCTGTCCGGAAATGTTGCGGCCAAGCGGCGAGCACAGGAACAGCGTCATGGCCGCGATGTCGTCATGGGTCACCATGCGCCCCAGCGCGACCTTCTTGAGATACTCCGCGCGCATCTCCTCGAAGCTGACCCCGACCTGCTTGGCGCGGGCCCCGATCACCGCGTCAATTCGCGGGCCCTCGACAACCCCCGGCAGGATCGCATTGACCCGGATCCCGGCGCCGCCGAGCTCGATCGACAGGCTTTCGGTCATGCCGACGATGGCCCATTTCGAGGCGGCATAGGGCAGGCGATAGGCATAGCCGAGGCGGCCCGCCACCGACGAGATGTTGACGATCGAGCCGTCCGCGTTGCGCTTGATGAGCGGGACCGCTCGGCGCGCGCAGTAGAACTGGCCGGACAGGTTGATGTCGATGGTGCGCCGCCACGCCTCGGGGTCGATCTCCTCGACCGCCGCGGTGGGGCCGGCGATGCCGGCATTGTTTATCAAGACGTCGAGCCCGCCGAGGCGACGTTCGACGGCATCGAAGAAGCCGTCGACCTCGGCCTCAACGCCGACATCGGCGGCCACGGCGAGGTGACCGGGATAGACCGACTCGAAATCGCCGAGCGCGCGCTCGTCCACGTCACAGACCGCCACCTGCGCGCCCTGCGCGATGAATGCATCGGCGATGCCGCGCCCGATTCCCCCCGCGCCGGCGCTGATCGCCACGCGCAGGCCGGCCGGCAAAGCCGGCATCGATTGAGTGTTTGTCGTCACGCTGCCTGCCTCCTGTCCTTCGGCTTCATGTTGTGCGCTCCCGCAGGGCGAGCACCGCGCCGAGCACAACTAGGCCGTAAATGATGTCGCGCACGGCGTGCGGTAGGGTCGTGCCCGCCAGTAGGACTGCGATGACCGTGAGCAGCAGCACCCCACCGAGCATGCCGAGATAATGGCCGCGCCCACCGGTGATCAAAGCCCCGCCGACCACGACCACCGCGATCGAGGGCAGCAGGTACTGATCGCCCATGCCGAGGCTGGCCTGGCCGCTGAAGCTGGCCAGCAGTATGCCCGCCAGCGCGGCGCAGAAGCCCGACAGCATGTAGACGCCGAAGAGGGTTCGTCCAACCGCCACGCCGCTGAGCCGTGAAACCAGGCGCCCGTTGCCGACTGCATATATCTGGCGCCCGAACGGGGTGCGCGACAGCAACAGCAGCGCGAATGCCACGAAAGCCACCATGAACCAGGTGACTGGTGTGAGGCCGAGGAAGCGGCCGGTCATGAAGTAACGCATCCCCGGCGAGGTGAAGCCCGCGGGTGTGCCGTCGCTATACAGAAGCGCCAGGGCCTGGACGATGCCATTGGTAGCCAGTGTCATGACGATCGGAGACAGGCCGAGAAAGACAATTCCGGCCGCATTGAATGCGCCGACCGAAATCCCGATGAGTAGCCCTAGGGGAATGGCATAGAGGGCGGCTTGATCCGAGCCCTGAACGACGCCGGCGACAACTATGCCGGACAGGGCCAGCGTCCAGGGAATCGAGAGGTCCAATCCGCCCGTCAGGATCACCGCGCCTTGCCCCAGCGCCAGGATGGCGAGGAATGAGGCCAGCACGACAACAGAGTTCCAGTAGCTGGTGCTGAGGAGCCGTCCGCCAAACACGAATTCGGTGATCGCGAGGGCTATGAGGAGACAGACCCAGGCTGGAACGACGAGCCTCAGCGTCTCTCGGTTTCGCTCGTACCACGAGGCCGTAAAGCCGGGGGCGGCAGACCGACCCGCCAAGGCAAAATCGACGCCCGGCCCGGCACTGGCAGGTTGGTGCTGGGCCGCGCGGCGCCCTTGTGCCCAACCCTCCCATTTGAGCCGGACAAGACGGAGATAGCCGGCAAGCGGCGAGGCGCGGTTCATCGATGCAGCAAGCACCGCGAGGATGAGGATCACACCTTCGACAAGGGAACTGTAGTAGGCTGAAACGTTCAATATCAGCAGGATGTTCACAACGATGGTAAGAATATAGGCGCCGAATACCGAGCCGACGGCACCGCCGCGTCCGCCGCCAAGCATTGTGCCGCCAATGACAACGGCGGCGAATATCGGCAATAGCATGGGCTTGCCGATAAGCGGATCAGCCGACGCCGTCTGCGCGGAAATGAATGCGCCTGCCGCCCCGTAAAACAGGCCCGCTACCACATAGGCGAAGAACTTGGTCCACGCGACGGATATGCCGTTGGCACGTGCGGCTTCCTCGTCGCTTCCCACGGCGTAGACGGCGACTCCGAATGGCGTGTTCTTCAGGAACAACCAGAAGCCTATGGCGGCGAGGATCAGCACAACGGGCGCCGGCAGCAGCCCGGGAATGACATCACCGACGAAGAACTGGGAGAATTCGGCGGGAATACTGCCCCCCGGCCGACTCATGACAAGCAGAGTGATACCCTGGACGATGAACATCGTCGACAGCGTCACCACGATGGCCTGCAACCGCATGAAGGCGACGAAAAAGCCGTTTACGGCGCCAACACTGGCGCCAATCAGCAACGCAACGCCGAAGAAGCCGATCTGCGAAGCGGCGGACTCTCCCATCGATGTAGCGAGGACGACATTCACTAGCGAAATCACTGCACCGGCCGACAAGTCAAAGCCGCCGGTCAGGATGACGACGGTTTGTCCCATTGCAGCGAGGGCAAGGGTCGCCCCCCCGGCAGAGGTGAAACTGAACTCGAAATAGCTCAATCGTCCGAAAGTGATGGCGTCCATCAGCAGGACGAGACCGGCGAGCACTCCGCCCGCCACCAGAGCACCGCGATGCTTGGCGGCTGCGATCAGCAGTGCATTGGCGCGTGGCGGCGCTGCGTCGGACGCACTCATGCGCGCACTCTTTCCGGCGCGCCTCCCGGCGCCTGCAGCACCTCCGGGCCAATCGCATTGCGCATGATGTTCTCTTCGGTCACATCATCGCCAGCAAGTTCGATGATGCTGCGCCCGCCATACAGGACGACGACACGCTCGCAGAGGTTCACCACTTCGGGAATTTCCGTGGAATAGAGCAGCACGGCACCACCGGCATCTGCGAACTCGCGGATCAATTCATAGAGCTGGTGCTTGGTGCCGACATCCACGCCCCTGGTCGGATCGAACAGCAACAGGATCCTGCTTCCGGTCAGCAGCCACTTGCCGATGGCAAGCTTTTGTTGGTTCCCCCCGCTAAGCCGGGAGGCCGGGGTGTAGTGCGCGCGCGGATGAACCTCCACTCGGTGGAGCAACTGAGCGGCTTCGCGGGCTTCCCGTTGCGTATCGATCAGCCCGTAACGGAGGTATCGCTTGAGGGAGGGCAACGAGACGTTGAAGCGGCCGTTGAGCTTGAGGAACAACCCTTCGGTCTTTCGGTCCTCCGGTACCATGCCGATTCCGATATTGCTGCGCATTGCGTCCGTTGGAGAGGCAATGATCACCTCCTTGCCATCGACTTCGATGTGGCCCTTAGACAGGGCGGCCATGCCAAAGCAAGCCAGGAACAGGTCCCCCTGGCCCATGCCCTGAAGTCCTGCCACGCCAAGGATCTCGCCCGACCGAAGTTCGAAGCTGGCTTCTTCCAGCCCGCCGGCCGTTGCAAGCTCACAGGCGGCAAGTGCGGGCGGTGCCTGGTGTAACTCTGGTGTCGGCTTCGGCTTGGGCGGAAAGGTGGACGCCAGCGATCGACCGATGATCATCCGGACGACTTCGTCATCCTCCACCTCATTGACGGCATTCGTGCCAACATCGCGTCCGTTTCGAAGGACAGTCAGGCGGCCGCAGAATCGGCGGACTTCGGGCAGCCGATGCGAGATGAAGATCACCGTGACGCCGGCGGCCTTTTGCGCGGCGATCAACTCACCGAGCCAATCGATATCGCTGCCCGACAGCGTAGAAGTCGGCTCGTCGAGCAGCAGCAGTTGCGGCCGCCGCATTACGGCCCGGGAGATCTCGAGCTTCTGGCGGACCGAAAGCTCGTATTCGCGCGCTTCGCGGCGCGGATCGACAAAACCGAGACCCATGCTCTCCAGATGGGCCTCGACAGTCTGACGCGCACTCTTGTGGCGGATCAACCCGACCGGCCTCAACGGTTCGGCCGCCAGCAGCATATTCTCGACGACCGACAGGTCCGGCACCAGGGTTATCTCCTGAAAGGCCGTCTGGATTCCATGGCTGTGGGCGTCTTTCGGCCTGCGCAGCTGAACCGGCTTGCCCCGGATCGCGATCGTTCCGGCATCGGGCTGGATGAGCCCGCTCAGAAGCTTGACCATTGTCGACTTGCCGGCGCCGTTCTCGCCAAGCAGCGCGAGGACCTCGCCTTCGCGGGCCGAGAAAGACGCCTCGTCGAGCGCCTTCGTCGCCCCGAACGACTTGGCGATCGACGATACCGCGACGGTTTCGGCATGCTCGCTCATGCTGGTCTCGTGAGATGGGCGGGCTTGAAGCGTTACGAAGGCCGGGCGGGCACAGGTCCCGCCCGGGCCGATGTGACGGTTCAGTTCTCCGGCTGTCCGACGAGGGCAGCCTGCAGGCCGACTTCCGGGGTCTCCTCGGAATAGATCGACGCGAACCATCCCGGATTGGGGACAAGCGACGGCAGGAATACGTTGCAGCCGGCCGCCATCTCCTCCCAGGTTCCCTCGTTGCAGAGTTCGATCGAGTCATTGGTGACGATCGGCAGCGGCAGGATTGTGCGCTGGGGGATATCTTCGCCATCGAGGTGGCGCACCGCAAGCTTCAGCGCGAGAGCGCCCG
>SKQW01000347.1 GCA_007118805.1 Rhodobiaceae bacterium
GAATCTGCAAGGATTCCAGCGGTTTCGGGGCCGCCTGTCATGGTCGCGCCGGTCTCGGTTGCTGACCTCGGACAGCCTGGCCGAGGTTAGACGAACTCTCGGACGAACTGGCCGTGAACTGCATAGTAGAACGGCACGGGACAGTCCGACTTGAACCCGCCCGGTGCCTGGAGGCGTTCGTCGAGATCGTCGAGCACCGTTTGGGTGATGTTGGGGATGCTCAGACAGCGGGCCTCGGCGATGGGCAGCCAGACAAGCTCCGACAATTCGTCGGTGGGGCGCTGCTCGGGCGGCAGAATCTTGGCGATCGCGTCGACCTCGGCGGCGAAGAAGCGCGTGTCGAAGCGCCGCGAGCGCTTCGGCGGGGTGATCGCGCGGGCGATGAAGGCAAGGGGCGACAAGGCGGGCACCACATCATGGCTGTAGAAGGCTTGCCAGTCGGGGTTCGCCGGCAGCCGGTCCGGACGGCCGGCCACGCCGAGCAGGATGCCGGTCTCCTCAAAGGTCTCGCGCAGGGCGGCCAGGGGCAGGGCGCGGGCGCGGCGCTCGCTGGGCCGGCCCTTCATGGCGCGCAAGAGACGGGTGCGGGTCGCCGCCGGCGCCTCGTCGATGCTCGGCGCGCCGCCATCCGCCCGGTCGACCCGGCCGCCGGGAAACACGAAGGCGCCTGGATAGAACACGTGACGCGAACTACGCCGCCCCATCAGGATGTAGGGCAGGCCGGCGCGACGCTCGACCAGGATCAGGGTGGCCGCATCGCGCGGCCGGAGGTTGCTGTGGCGACCTTCGCGAACTTCCCGCTGAAGCCGCTGCCCCAAATCGTTCACGGACCATCCCGCCAGGACTGGAAGCCGACCCCGTCCCAGGACTCGTCGCCGCCCGAACGCGGGTCGAAGCCGTGCATGTAGAGCGCCCATTGATAGCCCACCAACGCCCCCTTCACCAGCGGCAGGGTGACGAGGGTCAGGATCACCGCCAGCAGCGGCCACACCGCTGCCTGAAGCCAGAGATCGGGCTTATAGGACTGTTCGACCAACAGCACCAATGGCACGATAATCTTGCCGACGATGGCGATGGTGAAATAGGGCGGCGCGTCGTCGGCCCGGTGGTGATGCAAGGGCTCGCCGCAGGCGGAGCAGGCATCGACGGTCTTGAGATAGGCGCGATAGAGCGCGCCCTTGCCGCAGGTAGGGCACCGGTGACAGGCGCCGCGCATGAGGGCGGAAGCCCTGTCGCGCTTGGGCAATTCACCGCCTTGGCGCGTCCAGGTGGCAGGCCGCTCGACCATCATATCCACTGTGACTCCATGTAACGGGCGATCGGCGCCGCCCCCGGTCAGCGACGCCTGCCGCCGCGCCGTGCGGGACGGGCGGCACCCCGCCGCTGCTTCGCCTTTACATAGCGACCTTCGCTGACGATCTCAAATCGGAGGGCGCCGGCAAGCGGCACCGCCTCGACCAGCCGGGCCTTGACCGCGTCGCCGAGCCGATAGGCCTCGCCGGTTTCTTCCCCAATCATCTGCTGGCCGGCTTCGTCGTAGCGGAAATAGTCGTCGCCCAGCGTGGCAGCGGGCACGAAGCCGTCCGCCCCGGTCTCGTCAAGCTTGACGAAAAGGCCGGCGCGGGTGAGCCCGGCCACGCGTCCGGAGAAGGTGGCGCCGACATGATCTGCCAGGTAGTGGGCGATCAGCCGGTCGACCGTCTCGCGCTCGGCGGCCATGGCGCGGCGCTCGGTGGCTGAGATGTGGGCCGCCGTCTCGTCGAGCCCGGCGATCGCCTTGTCGTCGAGGCCGTCGCGGCCGAGATCCAGCGCCCGAATGAGCGCCCGGTGAACGATGAGGTCGGCGTAGCGCCGGATCGGCGACGTGAAGTGGGCATAGCGGCGCAGGTTGAGCCCGAAATGCCCGAAATTCTCGGGCGAGTACTCGGCTTGCGACTGACTGCGCAAGACGACCTCGTTGACGAGCTGATCGTTTTCGGTGCCCTCCACGCGCGACAGGATGGCATTGAAGTGGCGCGGCAACAGGACGCCCGCCTTGGGCAGCTTGAGGCCGATGGTCTGCAAAAAGTCTGCGAGCGCCGCGAGCTTTTCCGGCGAGGGGGAATCGTGAACCCGGTAGATCAGCGGGGTGCGCCTGGCCTCCAGAGTCTCGGCGGCGGCGACATTGGCGAGCACCATAAAGGCCTCGATCAGCCTGTGGCTGTCGAGGCGCGGCGGCACGTGGACGCGGTCGACATGGCCGCTCTCGTCGAGGATCAGCTTGCGCTCGGGCAGGTCGAGCTCGAGCGGCTCGCGCGCCCCACGTTCGGTTTCCATCGCCTTGAACGCGCCCCAGAGCGGCTCAAGGACGCTATCGGCGATTGGGCCGGTGGCTTCGTCGGCGCGCCCGCCCATGGCGTCCTGGGCCTGGATGTAGTCGATATTGGCGGCAACCCGGATCATGGCGCGCCGGAACCGGTGCCTGCGCTTGCGACCGTCCGCGCCGATGGTCATCTCGCAGACCATGGCAGGCCGGTCCTCCCCGGCGCGGAGCGAGCACAAATCGGCCGACAGTTCTTCCGGGAGCATCGGCACCACGCGGTCCGGGAAGTAGACGGAGTTGCCGCGCTGCCAAGCGGTGCGGTCCAGGGCGCTGCCTGGGCGAACGTAGTGGGCGACGTCGGCGATGGCGACGGTGACGACGAATCCGCCCGGATTGTCGGGATCGGCGTCGGGCGCGGCATGAACCGCGTCGTCGTGATCCTTGGCATCGGCCGGATCGATGGTGACCAGCGGGAGGTCGCGCAAGTCCGTACGGCCCGACAGGTCGGCCGGTTCGGCTGCGCGGGCTTCCTCGATCGCCGAATCCGGAAACACATGCGGTATGTCATGCGAGACGAGCGCGATCAGGCTGACCGCCTTCTCGCTCTTCATGTCGCCGATGCGTTCCTGAACCCGGGCCTTGGGCAGCCCGAGCCGGCTGCCGCGGGCAACCTCGGCGATCACCAGCTCATTGTCCCGGGCGCCGCCGTCGTCGGCGGCGGCGACGAGGTAGTCCCGCCGGTCCTTCTTCTCGGACGAATGCACGACGCCGCTGCCGTCCGCGCGCCGGGCGAAGACGCCGACCAGGCGGCGGGGCCGGGCCTCCAGAACGCGAATGACGCGACCTTCGAGCGCCGGCCCGTCGCCGGGCTCGTCGGAGCGGGTTATGCGCACTAGCGCCCGGTCGCCGACACCGGGGGCGCGCCCCGCGCGGCGTTTGCCGCGCTCCGAGACGATGGTCACGACGGGCGGAGAGCCATGGGCATCCTCGTCCCAGTCGGTGGGCTGGGCGACAAGCTCGCCCTGGTCGTCGCGCCCGCTGATCTCTAGCACCTCGACGGGGGCAAGCAGCCCCGGCTGCGCAATGCGCTTGCGCCGGCGTTCGAGCAGGCCGTCCTCCGCCATGTCGCGCAAGAGCCGCTTGAGCGCGATCCGGTCGGCCGACTTGATGTTGAAGGCGCGCGCGATCTCGCGCTTGCCGACCTTGCCGGGCTGGTCGCGCACGAAGTCGAGGATCTCCTGACGCGAGGGCAGCGCCGTGTCCTGCGCCGAGGCCCGGCGACGACTCACGGCGACACCTCCCATCCCAGCGGGCTGGGAGGATTCTGGCGGCCGCGCCACCCGGTCATGGCCGCCGCATCGTCACGACTTGCCGCCGCGCTTGGCATTCGACTTGGCCTTTCCACGGCCCTTGCCCTTGCCGCCGGCGGCCGCCTTGGCGGCGATGAGCTCGGCAGCCTTGTCCAATGTCAGGGCCTCGGGATCGGTTCCCTTGGGCAGGCTGGCATTGACCTTGCCGTTGGTCACATAGGGGCCGTATCGGCCGTCGCGCAGTTCGATCTGGCCGTCAACGGAGTCGTGCGTGCCGAGCGCCTTGAGGACCGCCGGGGCGCCCTTGCGGCCAGTGCGGCTCTCCTTTTCGGCGATCAGCGAGACCGCCCGGTTGAGCCCGACCGTGAACACCTCCTCCCACGACGACAGGTTGGCGTAGGTCCGCTCGTGCTGAACGAACGGCCCGTAACGCCCGATGCCGGCGAGGATCGGATTGCCCGTCTCCGGATGGGTGCCGACCTCGCGGGGCAGCGAAAGCAGCTTCAGCGCCAGTTCAAGATCGATCTCGTTGGCGTCAACGCCCTTGGGCAGGCTCGCGCGGGGAGGCTTCTCGCCATTGTCGGCCTCGCCGAGCTGGACATAGGGGCCGAAGCGCCCGGTGCGCAGGGTTATGGGCTTACCGGTTTCCGGATCGATCCCGAGCTCGCGGCCATCCTCGGCGCCGGCGGTCTGGCCGTCGGCCTGCCCGGTGAGCTGGCGGGTATAGCGACACTCGGGATAGTTGGAGCAGCCGACGAAGGCGCCGAACTTGCCGAGCTTCAGGCTCAGCCGACCATCCGCGCAGCTCGGGCAGGCGCGCGGATCTCCGCCATCGGGCCGCGCCGGAAAGAGGTAGGGGCCGAGGATCTCGTTGAGGGCCTCGAGAACCTCCGCCACCCGGAGGTCGCTGATCTCCTCGACATTGCTCATGAAGTCGCGCCAGAACTCGCGCATCACCTGGCGCCAATCGACATCGCCAGCCGAAATGCGGTCGAGCTTTTCCTCCAGCTCGGCGGTGAAGTCGTACTCCACGTAGCGCCGGAAGAAGCTCGACAGAAAGGCGGTGACGAGCCGGCCCTTCGCATCGGGGATCAGCCGGCGCTTGTCGGTGGTTACGTACTGGCGCTCCTGGAGCACGGCGAGGGTCGCCGTATATGTCGACGGCCGGCCGATGCCGAGCTCCTCCATCCGCTTGATGAGGGTGGCCTCGGTGTAGCGAGGCGGCGGCTCGGTGAAGTGCTGGGTCGCGGTGACCGACTCAAGCCGCGGCCTGTCGCCCTGCGAGATCGGCGGCAGGCGCCGAGCCTCCTCGTCCTCCTCGTCGTCGCGGCCCTCCTGATAGAGGGCAAGGAAGCCATCGAAGCGCTGAACCGTCCCGGTGGCGCGCAGGCCGAAGACGCGGCCGTCGGCGGCCTGGGCCTCAATCTCCACGGTCGTGCGCTCAAGCTCGGCCGCCGCCATCTGGCTTGCCACCGCGCGTTTCCAGATCAGCTCGTAGAGTCTGGCCTGGTCGGGCTCGAGCGTCGCGGCGACGGCCCGGGGGTGATGCGCGAAGCTGGTTGGCCGAATCGCTTCATGCGCTTCCTGAGCATTCTTGGCCTTGGTGCTGTAATGACGTGGCTTTTCGGGCAGGTAGCGCTGACCGTGATCGGTGCCGATCATGCGGCGTGCCTCGTGGATCGCCTCATTGGCCATCTGGACGCCGTCGGTGCGCATATAGGTGATGAGCCCCTGGGTCTCGCCATCGATCTCCACGCCTTCGTAAAGGCGCTGGGCCACCTGCATGGTCCGCTTGGACGAGAAGCCGAGCTTGCGCGAGGCCTCCTGCTGCAGGGTCGAGGTGGTGAAGGGTGGCTGGGGATTGCGCCGGACCGGCTTCTGCTCGACCGAGGCAACGCGATAGCTGGCGCCTTCGAGGGCCGACTTGATGGCCGTCGCGCGCCCTTCCTCGCCGATGGCGAGCCGGTCGAGGCGCTGACCGTCCTCGGCGACGAGGCGGGCTTCGAAGGCGCCGTCATCGACGGCCAGGGCGGCGACGATGGACCAGTATTCCTGCGGGACGAAGCGCTCGATCTCGGCTTCGCGGTCGCAGACGAGGCGCAGCGCGACGGACTGCACGCGGCCGGCCGAGCGGGCGCCGGGCAGCTTGCGCCAAAGGACGGGCGACAGGGTGAACCCGACCAGATAGTCGAGCGCCCGGCGGGCGAGATAAGCGTCGACGAGCGGCGCGTCGATGTCGCGCGGATGCGCCATCGCCTCGTGCACCGCGTCCTGGGTGACCGCGTTGAACACCACGCGCTGGACCGGCTTGTCCTTGAGCGCGCCCTTGCGGCGCAGCACTTCGAGGACATGCCAGGAGATCGCCTCGCCTTCGCGGTCGGGGTCGGTGGC
>SKQW01000104.1 GCA_007118805.1 Rhodobiaceae bacterium
CGCGCCTTCGCCGATGCGGGCAGGCCCGTCGCGATCCTATCCGGCGGCGAGGCCACGGTGACGATCCGCGGCGACGGGCGCGGCGGCCCGAACCAGGAATTCGCCCTGGCGCTCGCCCTGGCGCTCGACGGGGCGGCCGGCATTCACGCCCTGGCCGGCGACACCGACGGAACGGACGGTGGCAGCGGCGAGGCGGACGATCCCGCCGGCGCCTTCGTCATGCCCGATACGCTGGCCCGCGCCGAAGCGCTCGGCCTCGATCCACGCGGCGCCCTCGACAACAATGACTCCACCGCCCTCTTCGCGGCGCTTGACGACCTTCTCGTCACCGGCCCGACATACACGAATGTCAACGATCTGCGCGTTGTTCTCGTTGACACCGCCACGGACTGAGACCAATTTGCCGCTCCGGGGGCAGACATGCACTGCCAGACGCAACCATATGATTCGATCTCGCTCACCACTGGCGCGACGGGCGTGGCAAGCTCGGTCCGCCACGTACGCCCATTCGGCGCTGGCCGGCCTCGGCGCGCTCCTCGCCCTGCTGACGACGGCGGCCGTGGCTCATGCTGATCTACGCGTGTGCAATGCGACGGACAGCCTGGTCGGGGTCGCCGTCGGGCACAACGCCCCCGACGGCTGGACGACGGACGGGTGGTGGAACCTCGAAGCCAACACCTGCCGCACCGTGCTTCGCGGCGACCTGATCGCGCGATACTATTACGTCTACGCGATCGATTACGAACTCGGCGGAGAGTGGAGCGGCGATTCCTACATGTGCACACAGGACGAGATGTTCACAATTGTCGGCTTTGAGGATTGCGAGGCACGCGGCTATGTGCGCACCGGCTTCTTCGAAGTGGACACGCGCGAACAGCCCAGCTGGACTGTCCGATTGACCGACCCCGCCGCCAACGGGACCGGCAGCCGATGAGGCGGCGACGCAACGTCAAGATCGTCGCCACGCTTGGCCCTGCTTCTTCAGACGAAGAGTCGATAGGCAAGCTGTTCGATGCCGGAACCGACGTGTTCCGCATCAATATGAGCCACACCGACCACAAGCTGCTGCGCACGCTGCACCAGCGCATCCGCAAGGTAGAAGCGGCGCGCGGCCGCCCGATCGGCATCCTCGTCGATCTACAGGGCCCAAAGCTGCGGCTCGGCACCTTCGAAGACGGCGAGGTGACGCTCCAGGCGGGCGATCAGTTCATCCTGGACAGCGATCCCGCGCCGGGGCATGGCAAGCGGGCGCTGATGCCCCATCCGGAAATCTTCGCCGGCCTGGAGGTGGGACAGCCGGTCCTGCTGAATGACGGGCGGGTGCGGCTGAGGGTCGAGGCGCGCGATGCCACCAGCGCCACCTGCCGGGTCGAGGTTGGCGGCACGCTGTCCGATCGCAAGGGCGTGAGCCTGCCCGAAACGCTGCTGCCGCTGACACCGATCACCGAAAAGGACCGGGCCGACCTAGAAGCGGCGCTCAATCTCGACATCGACTGGGTGGCGCTGTCCTTTATCCAGCGCCCGGAGGATCTGGCCGAGGCGCGCAAGATGACGCGCGGCAAGGCCGCGATCATGGCCAAGCTGGAAAAACCGCTCGCCATCGAACGGTTGGCCGACATCATCGAAATGAGCGATGCGCTGATGGTCGCCCGCGGCGATCTCGGCGTCGAGCTGCCTCTGGAGCGCCTGCCAGGCCTGCAGAAGCAGATCATCCGGGGATGCCGGCGGGCCGGAAAGCCGGTGGTCGTCGCCACCCAGATGCTGGAGTCGATGATCGCCGCGCCCCTGCCGACGCGGGCCGAGGTATCGGACGTCGCCACCGCCGTCTTCGAGGGGGCGGATGCGGTCATGCTGTCGGCAGAGTCCGCGACGGGCAAGTTCCCCATCGACGCGGTATCAACGATGAGCCGGATCGGCGAGGAGGTCGAGGCCGACCCCAACTACGCCGCCATTATCGCCGCCCAGCGCGCCGAGCCCGAGCCCACCGGGCCGGACGCCATCAGCGCCGCGGCCCGTACCGTGGCTGAGACCCTGAACCTCGCCTCGCTGGTGTGCTACACCTCCTCCGGGGCCACCGGGCTCAGGGTGGCCCGTGAACGGCCCTCGCGGCCGATCATCGCCCTGACCCCCAGCGTCGCGACCGGGCGACGGCTGGCGCTTGTCTGGGGGTTGCACTGCGTCCTCACGGAAGACGCGCAGGACGAGACCGACATGGTCGACCGGGCCTGCCGCATCGCCTTTCGGGAGGATTTCGCCCAGGCCGGGCAGCGGATCATCATCACCGCCGGCGTGCCGTTCGGCACCCCCGGGGCGACGAACATGCTGCGCATTGCCTTTGTTGGGTCAAACGGCGCCGGCGCCGAATAGGCCGGTCTCCCGCCCCTCGTCGAATGGAGTGAGACGAGCTCGCCTACGGCCGCGCCCGCGCTGTTGGGGATTCGTTTACCAGTCCTGCCTATCCTCGGGCGATCTATCCGCATCCTGCGGGATGCCAGCATGGAGCGTCCGATGAAACGCCTTCGCCACGCCATCGCCGGAACATGCCTGATGACGCTTGGCGCATTCGCCACGGGGACACCCGCCATCGCCGAAGCGGTCATCGTCGAGGTCGACCGGGCCACCATCCTGCGGCTCGATGCCCCTGCCGGGACGATCATCCTAGGCAATCCGGCAATCGCCGACGCCCTAGTTCAAGATCAGCGCATGGTGGTAATCACCGGCAAGAGCTACGGCTCCACCAACCTCATCGTACTCGATGCAGACGGCCAGACGGTCGAGGAGCTGACCCTGCATGTCCGTGCCGCCGAGCAGGACAAGGTCACCGTCCAGCGGGGCACATCGCGTGTCTCGTTCAGTTGCGCGCCCGTCTGCGAGCGGACGCTGATGGTCGGCGACACGTCGGACAGCTACAACGAGCTCAACGCCCAGATCCAGAGCCGGATCGACCTGTCGCAGGGTCAGGCCGGCAATCGTTGATCCGCCTTGTCACGAACCGCCCCGTCTACCGGGTATCGCTAAAGTTTTCATGCAACCCTTCCTAAAGGGTTTGGCGATACCCTGCCGCCTCTGATCAGCGCGCCGGCGAATGCGGGCGCGCCGACGGCAGATCAAGCGCAGGAGCGGGACGGTGTTTGGCTTCTCAGCATCAGCTCCGAGACTGGTTCGGCGGCGACGGTTCAGCAAGGATGACGGCGGCGCAACGGCGGTCGAGTTCGCGCTGGTCTCTGTGCCGTTCTTCGCCCTAGTCTTCGCCATCATCGAGACGGCGCTCGTATTCTTCGCCGGACAGGTGCTGGAGAACGGCGTCACCGATGCTTCGCGCATCGTCCGCACCGGCCAGGCGCAGCAGATGGGCCTCGACCAGGCCGCGTTCAAAGAGCGGCTCTGCTCGCGTGTCACCGGCCTGTTCAACTGCGAGGGCGGCATCAAGCTGGACGTGCGCACCGTGGGCTCCTTCGGCAGCATCGATCTGTCCAACCCGATCGACGAGGACGGCAATCTGGAGGAGAACTTCACATTCGATCCGGGCGGCAGCGGGGACATCGTGGTCGTGCGCGCCTTCTATGAATGGCCGACCTTCGTGCCGAATCTCGGCAATGACTTGTCCAATCTGGGTAATGGACGGCGCCTACTGGCGAGCGCAGCCGTGTTCCGCAACGAGCCCTTCTGAGGCACAGCGATGCGAAACATGGTGCAACACATACCGTCGGCCGCAAGCGACTTTGCGCGCAACACACGGGGCGTCTCGGCGGTCGAATTCGCCCTGATCCTGCCCTTTATGCTGCTGCTCTATCTGGGCGGCGTGGAGGTCACCCGCGCCATCACAGTCGACCGCAAGGTGACCGCCGCAACGAGCGCGATCGGCGACCTGGTGGCGCAATCGCCCGAGATATCGAACGGCGACCTGAACAACATCTACCACGCCGCCAGGGCAATCCTGTCGCCCTATGACGGCGATGCCCTAGAGATCGTGGTCTCAAGCGTGCGTGTCGACGCCGACGGCGCAACCGTGGTGTGGAGTTCCAGCAAGAACGGCACTTGCCGCGCCACGGGCAGCACCATCGCACTGCCGGACAACATCGCCAACGAGGATCAATACGTCATCGTGGCGGAGGCCTCCTACCCCTACCAATCGGGCATCGGCAAGATCATCACCGACGGCTTCACGCTGTCGGACACGTTCTACCTGCGTCCGCGCCAGTCAGAGTCGGTGGAACGGGTCGGCAATCTCAACTGCTGACGCCACCCGGCCGGCCCCGGTGGCTTACAGCGGAATTGATCCGCCTGCCTCGATGTGCCAAATCCGATGTCTAAGCAGGTTCAGGGGCGGACACGGATGAGCGCCGACACCATTGTACAAATCGCGCCGGCTGAGCCGGCGGGCGCCGATCTGACCGACGCCATGATCGAGATCGGCCGGCGCGCCCGGGCAGCCTCACAAATCCTGGCCACCGCGCCCGAATCACGCAAGAACGTGGCGCTGACCGCCATGGCAGCGGCCCTGCGGAACCGTGAGGCGGCGATCCTCACCGCGAACCAGGTCGATGTGGAGGCGGCCTCGGCGCAGGGCGCAGCCGCCGCCCATGTCGACCGGCTTCGGCTAACGCCCGACCGGGTCGAGGCAATGGCGCGGGGGATCGAGGAGATTTCCGAACTCGCGGACCCCGTCGGTCGGGTCCTCGCTAGATGGGATCGGCCGAACGGACTCCGGATCGAACGGGTGGCCACCCCTCTGGGCGTGGTCGGCGTTATCTATGAAAGCCGGCCCAACGTGACCGCCGATGCCGGCGCCCTGTGCCTGAAGGCGGGCAATGCGGTAGTGCTGCGCGGTGGATCGGACAGCCTCGGCACCGCGCGCGCCATCCATGACGGGCTGGTTGCCGGGCTGTCGCACGCCGGACTGCCCGAAACCGCGATCCAGATAGTGCCGACCACCGACCGTCAGGCGGTTGGCGAGATGCTGGCCGGACTTGGCGGCACCCTCGACGTTATCGTGCCGAGGGGCGGCAAGAGCCTCGTGGCACGCGTTCAGGAGGAAGCGCGAGTACCGGTATTCGCCCATCTGGAAGGGATCTGTCACGTCTATGTCCACGGCCCCGCCGATCTCGACATGGCCAGCCGCATAGTCGTTAATGCCAAGATGCGGCGCACGGGCATCTGCGGGGCAGCCGAAACCCTTCTGGTCGATCGCACTCTGCGTGACAGTCACTTGGCCCCGCTTATCGATTCCCTTATTGCGGCGGGCTGCGCCATTCGGGGGGACGAGGCAGCGCAGGAGGCGGACGCGCGGGTTGAACCGGCAACCGAGGGGGACTGGTGCACCGAGTATCTCGACGCGATACTGTCGGTGCGCGTGGTGGACGGGCTCGATGCGGCCATCGACCACATTGCCCGCTACGGCACGCAGCACACCGAAGCAATCGTCACCGACGACGCGCGCGCCGCCGAGGCGTTCCTCGAGCGTGTGGACTCGGCGATCGTCGTTCATAATGCCTCGACCCAGTTCGCCGATGGCGGGGAATTCGGCATGGGGGCGGAAATCGGCATCGCAACCGGCCGGATGCATGCACGTGGACCGGTCGGGGTCGAGCAGCTCACGAGCTTCAAGTACCGCGTGCGCGGCAGCGGCCAGACCCGCCCGTGAACGTGTCGCACGGCGTGCGGATCAGCGCGCCCGTCCCGCGCGGGCAGACCCGTTGGCCCACCCTGCCGAGCTATGGCAAGGCGCAGGCAATCGGCCTGCTCGGCGGCTCTTTCAATCCGCCGCATGCGGGTCATCGCCACATCAGCGAGCTGGCGCTGAAGCGCCTTGGGCTCGACACCGTGTGGTGGCTCATCACACCGGGCAACCCGCTGAAGGCGCATGACGAACTGGCGGCGCTGGAGGCTCGCCTGGCCGCCGCCGGCAAGGTGGCCGCGCATGCGCGAATAAAGGTAACGGCCGTGGAGGCCGACATCGGCAATGCGCGCACGCGGGATACGCTGCGCTTCCTCAAGCAGCGCGCCGGCGATGCCCGATTCGTCTGGCTCATGGGCGCCGACAACCTGTCGACCTTCCACCGGTGGCATGGCTGGCGAGACATCGCTGAGCTGGCGCCGATCTGTGTGTTCGACCGGCCGGGCTGGGCCATGCGCGCCCTATCCAGTCCGGCGGCCCGATATCTGGCTCGGTTCCGCCTTCGCGAGCGCGACGCGGCTGGACTCGCCTGGCGCCGCCCGCCTGCCTGGGTCTTCATGCACACCCGCCACGAACCGATCTCGTCGACGGAACTGAGGCGAACAGCCCAGGGGGAAGTATGTATTGAAAACGTCATACGCCCGACCCTATCTTAGATGAGTGAACGGGCGGCAGCTGAGTGCTTCCCGTGGAATGGTCCGCTGAACAAACGAGGTTGATGCACTGACACCACTACATCCTGCGGAAGGCGCACGGCACGATGCGCCCGATTCCCAGACCGTTCGACAGGATGCACCGTTCGACGGTCTGCTCGCGACGATCCTCGCTGCACTGGATGATGGCAAGGCTGAGGATGTCATCACTATCGATCTCTCGAGCAAGTCCTCGATCGCGGACACGATGGTCGTGGCTTCAGGCCGATCGGATCGGCATGTCGCCGCGATATCCGACCGTGTGATCCGCGCGCTCAAGGACGCAGGTTATGGCCGCGCGCCCGTCGAGGGCGAGAGGGCCGGCGATTGGGTCCTGATCGATGCCGGCAATGTGATCGTTCATGTCTTCCGTCCGGAAGTGCGCGCGTTCTATCGGCTCGAGCGTATGTGGTCGGACGACATTCCGAGCGACCAGGCCGTGATCTGACGGCGGGTTCACGACCGCTTCGGAGCCCGCCCGTGCATATCAGGATTCTCACCGCGGGCCGGCTCAAGGCCGGCCCCCAGCGGGAGCTTGTGACAGGCTACCTGGAACGGGCCCAGATGGCTGGCCGTAATGTCGGGCTGGAGGGATTCACTGTCGAGGAGGTCCCCGAAGCCAAGCGCCGCACCGCTGACGAGCGGCGCAACGAGGAAGCCAGCATGCTACTAACCCGCTCCAAAGGAGCCATGTGCGTTGCCCTCGATGAGACAGGGCGCACACTGACCAGCCTCGAATTCGCAGAGCGAATCGGTGGCTGGCGCGACGATGGGATTGCCGAGGTCAGCTTTCTGGTCGGCGGTCCGGACGGCCACGGCAAGGCGGCGCTGGAGGCCGGCCCGGCGATCAGCTTTGGCGCCCTGACCTGGCCTCACCAGCTTTTCCGGATTATGCTCGCAGAGCAGCTCTATCGCGCGGCCGCGATCCTGTCGGGCCATCCCTATCACCGGGCATGATTTCGCCACGCTATCGGTTAGGGTTGACGAAGTCTTAACGCTGGCTTGGCACGAATCGCCACATGATGCGGCATCTGCAGGATCGGAGCGGCCTTTGGGCGACGATCGTCGCACTAGTGGTCACCGGTCTGCTTGCCGGAGCCGTTCAGGCGGAGGACGAGGGCACCCTGCGTGCCCAGCGCGAGGCCAAGGAACGCGCCCTCCAGGCGCTCCAGGAGGACCTTGAAGCGAGCCGCCAGACGGAGGCTGCGCTCGCCGCCGAGATCGAGGAGCTGCGCGGCGACCGCGCCGCTCTGAACGAGCGCCTCCTCGAGACCGCCCAGCGGGAGCGTGAGACCGAGTCCCGAATCGGGGTTCTCGAAGGGCGGATCGAGGAGCTGGAGGCACGCGAAGCCACTCTTCGCAAATCGCTGTGGGAGCGCAGCGGGCTGCTGTCGGAGCTGCTCGGCGCCCTTCAGCGGATGGGCCGTCGCCCCCCTCCCGCGGTGGTGGTCCGCCCCGAAGATGCATTGACTATGGTGCGCAGCGCCATGCTGCTCGGCGCGGTGCTGCCAGAAATGCGCATGGAGACCGCCGCGCTGGCCACAGACCTGGAGGAACTGTCCGGGCTCAGGCAGGAGATCGACGAAGAACGGCAGACGCTTATTGCCGAAAACGAGCAATTGGAGCGCGAGCGGGCCGAGGTCGCTCTACTGATCGACGCCAAGCGGCGCGACATTGAAGAGGGCGAGGAGGAGTTGGGCACGTTGCGCCTGCGGGCCGCAGAGCTCGAGGCGGAGCTGGAGGACGCTCAGGAGGTGATGGCTGCGCTCGACCGGGAGATCTCGGTGGCCTCGCGCGAGGCGATGGAGCGCGCCCGTCAGCGCACCGCGCAGGAATCCCTGGAGGCCCTGCGCGATCCTGGCAGGCTTGAACCGGCGATTGCCTTTGAGGCCGCCGAGGGCTTGTTGCCCAAGCCAGTTTCTGGCCCGGTGGTGCGCAGTTTCGGCGCGCCCGACGAACTCAACGCGCCAGCGCGCGGCATCTCGATTGCCGCCCCGCCCAACGCACAGGTGATTTCGCCGAGCGACGGCTGGGTCGTCTATGCCGGCCCGTTCCGGTCATACGGACAACTCTTGATCGTCAATGTCGGCGACGGCTATCATATCGTGCTCGCGGGAATGGCGTACATCTCTGTCGAACTCGGACAATTCGTCCTGAAGGGAGAGCCCGTCGGCAGGATGGAAAGCGTGATTGTCGCCAGTGCCACAGATGTTACTGTCGACGGGCAGCGGCCGGTCCTATATGTCGAGTTTCGAAAGGACGGCGACTCCATTGATCCTGCCCCCTGGTGGGCGGAAGGCCGCACGGGAGCTAGCGGATAATGCGCAAGGTTACTCTTCTCGTCCTGGGGATTCTGCTTGGTGCGACAGGCATGTTCGCGGCCACGCAGCCGGGCATTGTCGGAAGCGGCATAGCCAATGCCGCGAATTCGGACACCTATCGCCAGCTCGGGCTGTTCGGCGACATTTTTGAACGTATCCGTGCCGACTATGTAGACCAACCGGACGATTCGGAGCTGATCCAGTCGGCGATCAAGGGAATGCTTGAGTCGCTCGACCCCTATTCGAGCTATCTCGACCCCAAGGAGCATCGCGACCTTCAGGTCCAGACCCGAGGCGAGTTCGGCGGGCTCGGCATCGAGGTGACTATGGAGGACGGCCTGGTCAAGGTTGTGGCCCCGATCGACGAAACGCCGGCCGCGGAGGCCGGCATCCTGGCCGGCGATCTGATCACCCATCTCGACGGCGAGCCGGTTTCCGGCATGTCGCTGTCGGACGCGGTCGAGCGGATGCGTGGCCGGGTCGATACGCCGATTACGCTGACAATCTCGCGTGGCGACGTCGACGAGCCGCTGGAGATCACGGTCGTGCGCGACACGATCAGGATCCGCGCGGTGCGGTGGCGGGCCGAGGAGGATGTTGGCTACATCCGGGTGACCCAGTTCAGCGAGCAGACCTTCGAGAACCTCAAGGACGCCATTGAAGAGCTCAAGGCCGAGATCCCGGAAGACGAGCTCAAGGGCTTCATCATCGATGTACGCAACAATCCCGGTGGCCGTTTTGACCAAGCAATTGCCGTGTCCGACGCGTTCCTCGACCGCGGGGAGATCGTTTCCACCCGGGGCCGCAATCCGGACGAGTCGCAGCGCTACAACGCGCGCTCGGGCGACATGCTCGATGGCAAGCCGATCGTCGTATTGATCAATGGAGGGTCGGCCTCGGCTTCGGAAATCTTGGCGGGCGCGCTGCGCGACCACCGTCGGGCCACGGTCGTTGGGTCACGGTCCTTCGGCAAGGGCACCGTCCAGACGATCATACCGGTGGGATCGGCCGGCGCACTGCGGCTGACGACGGCGCGCTACTATACGCCCTCGGGCGTGTCGATCCACGAAGCGGGAATCGTACCGGACATCGACATTGAGCAGGAGCTTCCCGACGACATGCGCGCCGAAATCGAGGACCAGCTCAGCGAAGAGCAGGAAGCAACTTCCGAGGCGGACGAGCATGATCAGCGTTCGCCGTCGGATGTCTATGTCCCGCAAGAGGCCGAGGAGGATCGCCAGTTGACCTACGCGCTGGATCTGTTGCGCGGCAAGGAGATCAACAGCGCGTTTCCGCCCGACAGCGCGGCCGACGACGACAACGGCGTGCCGAATTGACGACTGGCGTGGCCGGGTTGCTGGAGATCGGCTGCGGCCGTAGCCTTCTAACCCGGCCGTTGCCCTCTCCGCGGCCATGGCAGGCGACCGGGCCATGGCAGATGATCTGACGCGCGAAAGCCGGGTCCGTGGCTTCCTGGAGCCGGTGCGGAAGTTCCCCTTCATCCCCGTGTTACTGGCCGCCACGGCAGCGGCCATGGCCACCGCATTCGTGTATGTTCTGATCGTCGATGATCCGTTCGGGGGAGAGCCCGTCGCGGTCATTCCAATCGAGGCTCCGACCAACGGCACCGCCGATGACGCAAGCGGATCCGACGACCTCGCCATGCGGTCCACCCTTGAAGGCGACAGCGGCATTGTCGCGTTGCCCCCGGATTTCCAGATCGCCGCGGCCGACCTCGTCATCGGCGAGGACCCTCCCTCGGCTGCCTCATACGCCGGCGCGGACGAACTGACCGAACCGTCGCGGCATGGCCCGATCCCCGCCATCGCCCATGATGGCCGACGCCCCGCCGACGTGTTCGCCGCCGATGTGCCGTCGGCACCTGCCGATACGCCCCGGATCGCGATCCTCGTCGGCGGAATGGGACTGTCGGCGACGATTACCGAGCGTGCCATCACGCAGCTTCCGGCCACCGTTACCCTGGCCTTCGCACCGTATGGGCGGGAGATGGTGCGCCTGACCAGCCGCGCCCGGCAGGCCGGCCATGAACTGATGCTGCAGGCGCCGCTGGAGCCCTACGATTATCCGGACAGCGATCCGGGGCCACATACGCTTCTGACGGGGCTTAGCCAAGAGCAGAATGTCGACCACCTGCACTGGCTCATGAGCCGCATGACGGAGTATGTCGGAATCACCAACTATATGGGCGGACGCTTTTCCGCGTCCGAAGAGGCCTTGCGCCCGTTCCTCGGCGAGATTCGAGAGCGTGGGCTGATCTATGCCGATGGCGGCACGTCCCCGCGCAGCGTGGTCGATCGAGTCGCGCAACGGATGGACGTGCCCTTCCTCAAGGCAGATGTCATTATCGACGCCAACCCGACACGATCTGCCATCGCCGCGGCGCTCACCGAGCTTGAGGAAGTCGCCCACGAGCACGGTCGCGCGCTTGGCGTGGCCACCGGGCTTCCCGCGGGTGTCGACGCGCTGGCCGATTGGGTGGGGACGCTGGAATCCAAGGGCCTGGTCCTGGTGCCCGTCACTGCGCTGATCGCCCAACAAGAGAGCTAACCCTAGCTTTGCCGATTGACAGAAAGACAGGTCGCAAGCACAGCTTCCGCCGGATGACCTGCCAACCGAGTTCCCTCATGTCTCCTGCCGCACACACCGATACCCTGCCCTACCGCCCATGCGTGGGCGCCCTCGTCTTCAACCGCGACGACTACGTGTTCCTCGGCCACCGTGCGGACGGGCCGGAGGAGCCCGAAGGGCCGGGAACCTGGTGGCAGATGCCCCAGGGCGGCGTAGATCACACTGAAGACCCCCGTGACGCGGTGCTGCGCGAGCTCTACGAGGAGACGGGCATTCGCTCCGTGGAAATCCTCGCCGAATCCGAGGGCTGGCTGCTCTATGACCTGCCGCCCGAGCTACAGGGCAAGGCGTGGGGCGGGCGCTATCGCGGCCAGAAGCAGAAGTGGTTCGCACTGCGTTTCGTCGGGGAGGACTCGGAAATCGACGTATTGAACCCGCCGGACGGGCACAAGGCAGAATTCAATCGCTGGAAGTGGGTGCCGCTAGAAGACCTGCCACGCCTCGTCGTCCCGTTCAAACGCAACGTCTACCAACAGATCGTCGCTGAGTTCGGCCACCTCGTCGCATAGTTGTCCGCCTCAGGCCGGCCATTCGGCCAGCCGATAGGCCGAATCCCAGAACATCCATTCGAGCCGCATGGCATCGGTAAAGGCCCCGTGCATGGCCGCGTGCGTTGCCGCGCCCGCCTTTGCCGCCGCGCGGTCGGTCGTTTCGATCACTCCTTGGACCGCCTCGTCGAACTCCTCGCTCGCATAAGTGTCGATCCAGGCCTGATAAGGATTGGGGCTGGCGGCGCGGGCGTGAATGTCCTTGCCCACCTCGGCATAGACCCAGAAGCAGGGCAGGATCGCGGCCAACGCCACCGGATAGGGCTCGGCGAGGGCGGTGGCGATCAGAAAGCTGTTATAGTGGTGGCAGACTGGGGTGAGCGGGGTCGCCTCGAAGTCCTGAGGTGCAATCCCGAACCGGGTGAAGAACTCCGTGTGCAGGGCCCGCTCCTCGACCACCACGGCACGGGCAGCCTCGGCGAGCTGCACCACCTCCTCGGGGCCGTCGGCCTTGCCGGCAGCCACCGCGAGGGCCCGGCCGAAAGCCACGAGATAATGCGCATCCTGCACGATGTAGTGGCGAAAGCGGTCCTCGCCGAGGGTGCCCGCCGCCAGCTCCTCGTTGAACGGCAAAGTGCGAATCGACTCATAGAGCGTCGCGTTGCGCTGCCAGGCATCCGTGCTGAAGGGCGTATCGGTCATTGCTCCGCTCCCTTGCGCTATTCCCGTCTGCGAAACGGATCGGATCAGTTCCGGAAGATTTTCGCCTTGCTGGCGGTACGGCCTTCGTGTGAGGCGTTGCGGCCGGCCTCGCTATCGGTGTGTCCCCGCCGACGGGCGCCGGGATCGCGCCCTGTCGACGACAGATGCCGGGGGCCGATGCTCAGCCGTGGCCGGCGGCGCGCAGTGCAGCCACGACTTCGCGGAGCTGCGCGAGCTGGCGCTCCGCCTTCTCGCGGGTGTCGTGGTCCTTGGCGTCCTCGACGTCCTCCTCCGCGTTCTGGATCTCCTGATTGAGCGTCTCCGCGTCGATCTCTTCGACCGGGACGGCCTGTTCGGCGAGAACCGTGAGCAGGTCGGGCCGCACCTCGGCAAAACCCCCGCGCACGAAGACCTCCTGGCGTTGCCGCTCGTCGGAGAATACTACGAGGACACCGGGACGAAGCGTCGAGATCATCGGCGCGTGATTGACCAGGACGCCGAAATCGCCCTCGGCGCCCGGCACATCCACCTGGCGGACGTCGCCCGACATGACCAGTCGTTCGGGCGAGACCAGCTCAAAGCGAAAGCTCTCGGCCATGTTGGATGCTGCCTCTTCTCAGAGCCGTGGTTCAAGCCGCTTCGGCGGCCAGTCGCTGTGCCTTCTCGACCGCCTGATCGATCGTGCCGACCATGTAGAAGGCGGCCTCCGGCAGGTGGTCGTATTCGCCGTCGACGAGCCCCTTGAAGCCCTTGATGGTGTCGGCCAGCTCAACGAAGATTCCCGGCGAGCCCGTGAACACCTCCGCGACGAAGAAGGGCTGCGACAGGAAACGCTCGATCTTGCGCGCGCGAGCCACGGTGAGCTTGTCCTCCTCCGACAGCTCGTCCATGCCGAGAATGGCAATAATGTCCTGCAGCGACTTGTAGCGCTGCAACACTTCCTGGGTTTGACGGGCGACCTCGTAATGCTCCTCGCCAAGAATATTGGGGTCGAGCATGCGGCTCGTGGAGTCGAGTGGATCGACCGCCGGATAGATACCCTTCTCTGCGATGGACCGGTTGAGCACGGTCGTTGCGTCCAGATGCGCAAACGACGTCGCCGGCGCCGGGTCGGTCAGGTCGTCGGCCGGCACGTAGATGGCCTGGACCGAGGTGATCGAGCCCTTGGTGGTGGTGGTGATGCGCTCCTGCAGCGCGCCCATGTCGGTGGCCAGCGTCGGCTGGTAGCCAACCGCGCTCGGGATGCGGCCGAGTAGCGCCGAAACCTCGGAGCCGGCCTGGGTGAAACGGAAGATGTTGTCAACGAAGAACAAGACGTCCTGGCCCTGATCGCGGAAATACTCCGCAACCGTCAGGCCGGACAGGCCGACGCGGGCCCGAGCGCCGGGCGGCTCATTCATCTGGCCGTAGACCAGGGCGCATTTCGAGCCTTCCGTCGAGCCATTGTTCTTCTGCGGGTCGACGTTCACGCCGGACTCGATCATCTCCCAATAAAGGTCATTGCCTTCGCGGGTGCGCTCGCCGACCCCGGCGAACACCGAATAGCCGCCATGGGCCTTGGCGACGTTGTTGATCAGTTCCTGAATGAGCACCGTCTTGCCGACGCCGGCGCCGCCGAACAGGCCGATCTTGCCGCCGCGGGCATAGGGGGCAAGCAGGTCGACCACCTTGATCCCAGTGACAAGGATCTCCGATTCCGTCGACTGCTCGATATATTCCGGCGCGGGTTGGTGAATCGGGCGCCGGTGCTTGGTCTTGACCGGGCCGGCCTCGTCGACCGGCTCGCCGATCACATTCATGATGCGGCCAAGCGTCTCATCGCCCACCGGCACCTCGATGGGCTCACCGGTATCGGTAACATCCTGCCCGCGTGTCACACCCTCGGTGGCGTCCATGGCAATGGTGCGCACCGTGTTCTCGCCTAAATGCTGGGCCACCTCGAGAACCAGCCGGTTGCCGTGATTGTCGGTCTCCAGCGCGTTCATGATCGCCGGCAACTGATCCTCGAAATGCACGTCGACGACGGCGCCCATGACCTGGGTGACCGTGCCGATCGCCTTGTTCTTGGTGCTGGCGGATTTGCGGGCCATCTTCTCGTCCTTGTTCAAGTCGCGTTACAGCGCCTCGGCGCCGGAAATGATTTCGATGAGTTCCTTGGTGATCTGCGCCTGACGCGTCCGGTTATAGGTCAGCGTCAGCTTGTCGATCATCTCGCCGGCATTGCGGGTGGCGTTGTCCATTGCCGACATGCGGGCGCCCTGCTCGGAGGCGGCATTTTCCAGCAATGCCCGGAAAATCTGCACCGCGATGTTGCGCGGCAGCAACTCTTCCAGGATCTCATATTCGTCCGGCTCGTATTCGTAAAGCGCGGTCGGCCCCGAACTGGCCTGTTCCTCGCCTTCGACCACATCGGGGATCTGCGCCGGTATGATTTGCTGGGCCGTCGGGATCTGGCTGACCACGGAACGGAAGCGGGCATAGAAGACGGTGGCAACATCGAAGGCCTCCTCCTCGAAGAGCCCAAGGACCTTCTCCGCGATCTCCTTGGCGTTCGAGAAACCCACCTGTTTGACGTCGCGCAGAGAAATCGTATCAATGATCCGCTCGCGATGGGTCCGGCGCAACTGATCGAAGCCCTTGCGACCCACGCAGAGAATCTTGACTTCCTTGCCGTCGGCAAGGAGCCGCTGCGCATGCTCGCGGGCAAGGCGCACAATCGACGAGTTGAAGGCGCCGCACAGGCCGCGATCGGCCGTGGCGACGATCAGCAGATGCACCTCGTCCTTGCCGGTGCCGACCATCAGCGGCGGCGCCCCTTCGGCGCCGCGCAGCGAGGCGGCGAGACCGGCCAGAACCTCGTCCATGCGCTCGGCATAGGGCCGGGCCGACTCCGCAGCCGCCTGGGCACGGCGCAACTTGGCTGCGGCGACCATCTGCATCGCCTTGGTGATCTTCTGCGTCGCCTTGACCGAGGCGATACGGTTACGCAGATCCTTGAGGCTGGCCATCGTCCTGCTTTCGCTGAAATCCGGATGCGATCGTCAGGCCGCGAAGGCCTTGGCATATTCCCCAACGGCCGAGCGCAGCTTATCTTCCGTCTTCTCCGAGATCTCCTTCTCGGTACGGATGGACTCGAGCACCTCGGCATGCTTGTCGCGCATATGCCGCAGCAGCCCTTCCTCGAAACCGCGCACGGCAGAGACCGGGTGCTGGTCGAGATAACCGTTCACTCCGGCATAGATCACAACCACCTGCTCCTCCACCTTGAGTGGCGAAAACTGGGGCTGCTTGAGAAGCTCGGTGAGCCGGGCGCCGCGATTGAGCAGGCGTTGGGTAGTGGCATCGAGATCCGAGCCGAACTGGGCGAACGCCGCCATTTCGCGATACTGGGCAAGCTCGCCCTTGATCTTGCCGGCCACCTGTTTCATCGCCTTGATCTGTGCCGCCGATCCGACGCGGGAGACCGACAGGCCGACATTCAGTGCCGGACGGATGCCCTGGTAGAAGAGGTCGGTCTCGAGGAAGATCTGGCCGTCGGTGATCGATATCACGTTGGTCGGGATATAGGCCGACACGTCGTTGGCCTGGGTCTCGATCACCGGCAATGCAGTCAGTGAGCCGTTGCCATTCTCGTCGTTCAACTTGGCGGCACGCTCGAGCAGGCGCGAATGGAGATAGAAAACGTCGCCCGGATAGGCCTCGCGACCCGGCGGGCGGCGCAGCAGCAGAGACATCTGACGGTAGGCGACGGCCTGCTTGGACAGGTCGTCATAGGCGATCACCGCATGCATGCCGTTGTCGCGGAAATACTCACCCATGGCGCAGCCAGCGAACGGTGCGAGATACTGCATCGGCGCCGGGTCGGAGGCGGTGGCAGCGACGATGATCGAATAATCGAGCGCGCCACGCTCCTCCAGGACCTTCACGAATTGCGCGACGGTGGAACGCTTCTGCCCGACCGCGACATAAACGCAATATAGCTTGAGATTCTCCTCGTCGCCCTCGTTGAGCGGCTTCTGGTTGAGGATCGTGTCGAGGACGATGGCGGTCTTGCCGGTCTGACGGTCGCCGATGATGAGCTCACGCTGGCCGCGGCCGATCGGGATCAGGGCGTCGATGGCCTTCAGGCCCGTCGACATCGGCTCATGCACCGACTTGCGGGGAATGATGCCGGGTGCCTTGATGTCGACGCGGGCGCGCTCCTTCGACTTGATCGGCCCCTTGCCGTCGAGCGGATTACCCAGCGCATCGACGACGCGGCCCAGCAGCTCCTTGCCGACCGGCACCTCGACGATGGCGCCGGTGCGCTTGACCGTATCACCTTCCTTGATGTCGCGGTCCGAGCCGAACACCACGACGCCGACATTGTCGACCTCGAGATTGAGGGCCATGCCGCGAATGCCGCCGGGGAACTCCACCATTTCGCCGGCCTGAACCTGGTCGAGCCCGTAGACGCGGGCAATGCCGTCGCCTACCGACAGCACCTGCCCGACCTCGGAGACCTCCGCCTCCTTGCCGAAATTCTTGATCTGCTCCTTCAGGATCGAGGAGATTTCCGCGGCCCGAATGTCCATCAGCCGACCTCTTTCATGGCGAGTCTGAGACTATTGAGTTTGGTTCTGAGCGAGGTGTCGATCATGCGGCTGCCGACGCGGACAACCAGCCCGCCGAGGAGCGCGCCATCGACTTTCGTGGAGAGATTGACGCTCTTGCCGAACGACGACTTGAGCGCGGCGGCGAGCGATTTTTCCTGCGCTGCGGTGAGCTTGTGCGCCGAGACCACCTCCGCGGCCACCTCGCCCCTGTGCTCGGCTACCAGCCGGGCATAGGCACGTATCATGTCCGGCAGGGCAAAGAGCCGCCGGTTGCGGGCGACCACCATGAGAAAGTTTCTGGTGGTCCCGCCGACACCGGCCTTGTCGAGGATGGCGCCGAGGGCGCGCGTCTGCTGCGTGGCCGAGAAGGCAGGACTGCGGACCAGGCGGCGGAAATCGGCGCTGTCGTCGATCAACTTGCCAAGTGAGGCGAGTTCCTCGGCGACCTTGTCAATCTCCTTGGCCTCCTTCGCAAGGTCGAACAGCGCCGTGGCGTAACGCCCGGCGACGCCGGATACGATGGAGTCTTCTCCGTTCACGTCGTGCTCTCGATGTCCTTTGCGCCGGTGCGCGGACCGCGCACGCCACTACCAGGCCAGAAGGGGAATTCGAGCTGTTTCAGGGCGCGCATGGCCCCCGAAGCCGGCGTTGGACTAGCACACTCGATTGGGGGGTGCAACACGACGACGTGCCGCAAGCCATCCGCGATGGGTCGGCCAGGCAATCGCCCGGATGGGCGCCATCATGACGAGCGTCCACCCGGACGGTTGTGCATCGCGGATGCCAGGAACACTAGGGATAGGGGTGGCTGTTCTGAACGCCGCCGTCCCGCCGCGTCAACCGGCAATCTGTCTGGCGAGTGCCAGCGAAGGAAGTTCGCCCTCCGCCTCCGCCGCTTGATCGAGGAGATGCGCCGCATGGGCGCGGGCAGCCTCAGAATCGCCTGCCCTCTCGGCCGCCTCCATTGCGCCGGCGATCGCGCGCAGCCGGTTCGGCTCCTTCTCAAGCACAGCCACATATTCTGCGAGCGCCTTGGCCGGTTCGTCGTTCTCCAGAAGGATGTCCGCCAGAAGCTCCCGCGCCGGCAGAATTGGGCCCGGCGTTACGACATGCTTCTCCGTGGCATCCTCCCGCTCTGCCGCCCGCCGTAGCGCGGCCACGCAGTCCGACGTTTCGCCCTCAGCACACAGCGACAGTGCGCCGACGATGTCGACCTGTATGTCGACCTGATCGACCCAGTAATCCGGGCCGGTCGCCTCGCGCAGGCCTTCGAGGCGCGCCTGCTGCTCCCTGGCAGCCTCGGCGTCGCCGCTGCGCGCCGCCCCCAAGCCGCGGGCGAAGGCGTTGTTCGCTTCGGCATGCGGATACTTCTCCCAGACATAGTCGCCGACCGGCGGATCGAGCTCAAGCACGGTCGCACCCTCCCAGTCTCCACGTTCCAGTGCGAGGCGGGCCGGCATGGTGGCGTAGGCGAAGGCGGTGGCAAAGTGGTCGACGACCTGCGCCTCACGCGCGAGTTGCAGCGCCTCGCGCGCGGCAACGTCCTGGCCGAGCTGGAGATGGGCGTAGACCATGTAATCATAGGCATGATGGCTGTTGACGGTCCTGCCCCCGTCAACCTCCACCGAGGCCATGTTCGACGCGATGGAGTCCTGCCAGTAGCCGACCCTGGTGAAGATGTGTGAGGGCATGTGCAGGGCATGCACCGCATCCGGCGCTATCTCCGCATAGCGCCGGGCCGCCTCCAGTCCCCGCTCGGCGAGCGGCGGGTAGTCGTAGGTGTGGATCAGATAATGCGCGAC
>SKQW01000352.1 GCA_007118805.1 Rhodobiaceae bacterium
ATGGCCGCCGCTGTCGAGGACGACGAGCTTTGCGTCCGGAATGTGCTCCGCCATGTGCTCCGCGGCGGGAAGCGTGTTGTAGAGGTCGTCCTTGGCGCTGATGACGAGGGTCGGCGTGGTGATCCGCTCAAGCGGCAGGGGTCCCAACGTGATGGCCGCCTCGTTGCGGATGCCTTCGATGCGCATACTGAGCGGCTGAATGCTCTTCATGATCTCGTTCACCCGCTCCCGCTCCGCCGGGGAGGCCCGGGCCTCGACCTCGGGCGGCACGCCAAGGAACTGAACGACCTTGCCACGGGCGAGCCGCATCGCCAGCCACCAGGCAAGATCGGCGCCCGACATGACAAGGCGCATCACTTGCTCGTTCGGCGGACGCGCCTCCTCCGCCCGCTCCGGTGAATAGCCGCGGGGAACGATCAGGACGAGGGCGCGGACCCGGTCGGGATGGCGGAGCGCCAGCTCCACGGCCGACGGCGCTCCGGCCGATGTGCCGGACACGACCGCCTTTTCAATGCCAAGACTGTCGAGCAGCGCCGCATGGGCGTCGGCCTGGGCCGCCGCGGAGATGACCGCAGGGGGCGGCGTGCCGAGATAGCCGAAGCGCGACGGCGCGACGATCTGGAAGCCAGAAAAGTTCCGGCCGAGCAAGAGGCCCTGGTCATAGCCGCCGCCGGCGCCATGGATGACGAGCGCCGGCGGTCCGGAGCCCTCAACGGCGTATTCGATCGGGCCCGCCCTCGTCTGGGCCATGCGGCCGCCGGCCTTCACGCGCCGCCGGATCTCGGCGATCTCGCCGCGATAAGTGCCAAGCACGGCGCCGCCAAATGCGGCCACTGCGGCACCCGCCAGCAATCTCAAGGGAATGGACATCATTGACCTCCATTAGCCCCCAATACCCCAGCGAGTGATCGTTGTGCCGTGTCACGCTGTCCCGCCTTGCGGCAGATCAAGCGCATTCGCCGTCGCCTCCACCTTCTTGCGCCAGCTGGTTCGCCGCGTCGGCAACTTCGTCGGCGAACGCGGCAAGCTTCTCCCAATCGGTGAACTCATGATCGCAGCTCGTGTCGTCGCGGTGGCGGTCGACGAGCCCGAGGATCCAGCGGGTCAAGGCGTTGTGCTTCGTATAGAGCCGGGCACCGGCCGCGTGGTAGATGTGCCCTGGCATCCAGCCCGTCTTCGCGATGAACTGGTCGACATACTGGGCCTCGCGCTCCGCGTCTCCGGGTCGATGGCGGGCCGCCGCCATGGAGACCGAGATGAAGGCCGTTGGCATCCTCTGCAGGGCCTCGCGACGCCTGCGCACGAAGCCGAGCACTGCCCGCGGAGAGGCGCCAGCATGGACCCGTGCCGCGACAATTACGAGGTCATGGCAAGCAGGACTGAGATCGACCGGCAGGTCTCGCGCATCGGCCATCGTCACCTCATGGCCTTGCCCGGAGAGACGGTCCGACAGGAAGCGTGCGATCTTGTGCGTATGGCCTTCGTTAGTGCCGAAGAGGATCAGGACGCGCATGGCAATGATCCTTCGCTGCCGTCCCTCTCTGCGCAGCCGCAAATGACTAAGCTATAAGCGGCGCAGATGAGTTGACCGACATCAACGCCTGAACCTTCCGTCTGCAGGGTTCACTATGGGGCCGCAGCAAGGTTTGAGGTAGGCGGCAATACACGCGGGGAGACGGATTGCGCTTGCGCGGCCGTAACAGCTGAAGACCACACTCTTATGAGCGCTACGTCGGTCGCCTCTCCTTGGCTTGGTACGACCGACCTCGAGAGTTGGAGCCTTTTGAGCGCATCGGCGCCTTCGGAACGGGACAGCTACTCGACCTGGACGAGCCTGGATCGGCCTTGTCGCCGAGCGGCTGATGGCGATGGGCGCCGCCACCGGCGCCGGCCATCGCGAGCGAGGACGCGGGCCGGCACTGTCGAGCTGCGCATCTCAATTCATCATGGCGCGGACTGTATTTGAACGAGAAGGTTCAGCGTCCAGACGATGAGTTCGCTGCTCGCTTCGACGAAGGTGGCTCTCAATGCAACGGCGGCAGGCCTACCGTCTGCCTCCTCAAGCGGGGATGCTGAAGCGAACCGCTGCGCGCCGACGATTTCCCCGCCGGCATCCACGAGACGCGCGGTGAAGGCAACATGCGCGACGGACTCGTCACTCTCCACGATCTGGAACTGGCGAAGGTCGATCAGCAACCGATGATCCGCCGCGAAGTCAGGGACATCGCCTCCGACTCGCAGGGAGCCCGCATTCTCGAAGCCCTCGATCAGGCGTGCCTGAACAAGCCGCGGCAGGCTGTCTCCCCACTGCAGATTCGGAACCGGCGAGATGCTTCCATCCGGCGCCTGCACCAGGATGCGTTGGGTATCCAACAGCAGGATCGCCGTCGGCGCATTCACCGCGAGCTGGCCCTCCAGCATCCCATCGATGGCAGCAAACTCCGTCGGCGCCCGCAGGTCATAACTGCGTGTCGGCGGTTCCTCACCACCGCCTGTCAGGCGCTCGAGCCCGGTGAGGATCGTATCGAGCCGCTCGGCGTTGCGCGCAAGCGCCTCTGCGAAGGTGCGCACATCGCCGATCGTCTCGGTCAGCGGCTCCGCATTGTCGGCCAGCAATCGGTCGACCCGTTGGAAGCCCTCCCGCGCGGCGTGCGTCCAGTCCTGGACAGCGTCGGCAGGCGCGTTGAGGAGCGACGGCTCTCCCGGCGCAGGCACGAGCCTGGGCGAGCCGGCGCTGCCGCCGCTGAGGGACACCACCGGCACCCCGGTCAGGCCCCGGAACTCAAGCGCAACCGCGGCATCGGCATGGAGCGGCACTCCGCGGTCGACGGCGATCGTCGCAATCACGCCGCTGTCGGCTTCCGGGCCAAGCTTGAGGTCCGTGACCTCGCCGACCTTGATGCCGTTGAAGTGCACTTCGGAGCCGCGGGCAAGACCGCTTGCCGTCCGCTCGAAGTGGATCGCAAAAAGGACGCGCTCGGCTAGAGGCTGGTCCGCCAGCCACATCAGGAAGACGATCGTGCCGACAATGGTTGCCAGCACGAAGCTGCCGACGATCAAAGGCGCGGATCGGGTTTCCATTCAGTTACGATCTACTCCAACTTGCCGTTCGCATTGACAGGGATCATATCCGGTCACCTGCGGTTCATGATCAGACTTGTCGAACTCGTGCCGGCTTGCGCCGGCGTGGAAGTCGAGGACCGAACATGCGGGACACATTCAAAAAGTGCCGTTCAAACTTTCGTAAGCTCCAGCTGGCGGCGAGCGCGCTGCTCGCGCTGTCGGCTCCACTTGCAGCGGCTGGACCCTTCGAGGGATGGGCTGGCATCTGGCGCGGCGACGGCGCGATTACCATGGCGAACGGCGCCGCCGAACGCCTTACGTGCCGGGCCGACGTGACACAGAGCGACAGCGACAGCTTCCAGCAGAGACTGAGATGCGCGAGCGACACCTATCGCGTGCTGATCGATGCCGCGGTCAATCATGCCGGCGGGCGTGTCACCGGGACCTGGCGCGACACCAATAGCGGGGTTTCCGGGAACCTCGCCGGTCGCCTCACGGGCGGCCGCATGGACGCAAACGTTCAAGGGTCGGCATTTGCCGCCGAGATCACGATGACCAGCCGCGGCGACCAGCGCGCCTTCGTCATCCGCCCAGGCCAGACGGACGTCCAGGAGGTCCAGGTCCAGCTACGGAAGGCGGCGAGGTAAGCGTTGCGGCCATCGGCAGCTTTAGCAGCCATTCTCGGCGACGCCACCTGGCCCACACGGATCATCTACATGATCGTCGGGCTCCGTTGCCGCTGGTGCGGCCGGGAGAAGAAAGTTGGCCTACTAAAAAATGCCCCGGCGGTGGACAGGGATGCGACCTTGCGGCTGCTTTGCGCGTTGATGGTGGCCGGGTGGCTCGATGGGCCTTTCGGCCGGTGGTTCGCCGGCTCCGCTTGAGACAGGAGGTTTTAGAGTAGAGACAAGAACATTCGTCGAACATTGGGCCTGCCCTCTCCCTCATGCGAGCCGTTTCGCGGTCAGCGACGGGATGGGCAGCGGGGTTTTTTGTATCGCGTTCCCCATGGAGGTCATCTCCGATGTCAATGAAGATCGCTCAAATCGCTCCTTTATCCGAAAGCGTTCCACCGAGACTGTATGGGGGGACTGAGCGCATCGTCTCCTTCCTCACCGAGGAGTTGGTGCGGTGCGGTCACGATGTCACCTTGTTTGCCAGCGGTGATTCCCGCACCAATGCGGAGCTTGCTGCCTGCTGCCCTTCAGCTCTGCGACTCAACCCGCTGGTGTGCGACCCGCTCCCCTACCACGTGATGATGCTCGACGAGGTGCGGCGGCGAGCCGATGAGTTCGATGTCTTGCATTTTCACATCGATCTTCTGCATTTCCCGCTGGTTCGCGACTTCTCCAGCCGGACCATCACGACGTTGCACGGACGGCTCGATCTTCCGGACCTCGTGCCGTTCTATCGAAGGTTCGCCGAATTACCGCTGGTCTCGATTTCCGAGGCGCAGCGCCAACCGCTTCCTGCGGTCAATTGGATTGGCACGGTCTATCATGGCCTGCCGCGCGATCTCCTGCCCTTCAGTCCGGTTGCCCACGGTGGCTATCTGGCCTTCCTGGGCCGGATCTCGCCCGAGAAGGGGCCGGAACAGGCCATTGAGATCGCCGTAAAGGCTGGACTGGAACTCAAAATCGCTGCCAAAATCGATGCGGTCGATCAAGTCTACTGGGACGAGGTAATCGCGCCCAAGGTGCGGGTCCATCCCAACGTCGAGTATATTGGCGAGATCGATGAGGACACGAAGGCAGAGTTTCTCGGCAACGCGCTGGCGCTGCTGTTCCCCATCGATTGGCCTGAGCCGTTCGGACTCGTCATGATCGAGGCCATGGCATGCGGCACGCCAGTCATAGCATTCCCGCGGAGCTCGGTACCCGAAATTGTTGATGACAGGCGGTCTGGCTTTCTGGTCGGTTCGGTCGACGAGGCTGCCGATGCCGCGGGCCGGGCAGGCGAACTGGACCGCCGGACGGTCCGTGCCATCTTCGAGCAACGCTTCACTGTGGAGCGTATGGCGGACGATTATCTCAGCCTGTACAGATTTGCTGGGGAGGTGCCGGCGCACATCGCGCAGCTCGCCATGGTCAGGCCCCAGCGGATTGCCGCTGGCACGCGACCGGGGCCGGGAGATGAGAATGGAGCCTTCGACACCTGAAGCAACGATCGTAAATCCGGTGCCGGAGGCTTCGCCTTCGAAGGTCGCGCAATTCTTCATACCGGCCGCCGCATCGCTGCAGGAGCGGCGACCCCGCAATCTCAAGCACGGCGACACCTTCGCAGTCTTCGACCATAATGGCGACGCCCTCGCGGGACCGGGAAGTCCCGAAGGCATCTATCACCGCGACACGCGCCACCTGTCGCACCTTTACCTCACCATCTGCGGCGCCCGGCCCATGCTCCTCAGCTCGACGCTGCGCGAGGACAATGCGACGCTGACCTGCGACCTGACGAACCCGGACGTCTACAACGGTGATGGCCACCTCGAGATTGAGCATGATGTCATTCACATCCGGCGTTCGCGCTTCCTGTGGAACGCGACGTGCCACGAGCGAATCGCCATCCGCAATTTCGACGAAGAGCGCAGGCGTATCACTCTCAACCTCGCCTTCGCCGCCGATTTCTTCGATCTGTTCGAGGTGCGCGGCAGCCGCCGGGCCCAGCGCGGCACCGCTGATGCGCCGATAGTGGAACGGGACCGGGTGACGCTCATCTATATCGGCCTCGACAGCCGGCAGCGGGAGACATCGCTGCGGTTCGAGCCGGCACCCTCGCGTCTCACCGACAACGCCGCGCAGTTCGAATTCGAGCTGCCGCCGCACGCCGCCACGGTGCTCTATGTCGCGATAAGCTGCACTGGCAGCGACGAGCGGCGACCGCCGCGCCATTCGTTCCTGTCATCCATGCGGGAGG
>SKQW01000162.1 GCA_007118805.1 Rhodobiaceae bacterium
CGCGGCACCGACGTTGCCGCCGCCCGGCCGCCCCACGGCCCCGAAGCGCCGCCGCCTGCGCCCGCGGCCGGTCCGGCCATTTCGCGCAGAGCGGCGATCCGGTTTTCGGTGGCCGGATGGGTGGAGAACAGATTGTCGGCCCGCGCGCCGGACAGGGGATTGATGATGAACATGTGGGCGGTCGCCGGGTTGCGCTCGGCCGCCTCGTTCTCCACGCGCCGCGCCGCGCCGGAGATCTTCTCCAGCGCCGAGGCCAGGGACATCGGGTTGCCGCAGATCTCGGCGCCGATCCGGTCGGCCTCGTATTCGCGCGAACGGCTGATCGCCATCTGCACCAGCATCGCCGCCAGCGGCGCCAGGATCACCATCAGGAGAACGCCGATCAGTCCCAGCGGGTTGTTGCGGCTGCCGCCGAAGAATAGCGCGAAATTGGCCAGCATGGAGATCGCGCCTGCGATGGTCGCGGTGATCGTCATGATCAGGGTGTCGCGGTTCTTCACATGGGCCAGCTCATGGGCCATGACCCCCGCGACCTCGTCATAGGACAGGGAGTTCAGGAGCCCCGTGGTTGCCGCGACCGCGGCGTTGTCGGGGTTGCGGCCGGTGGCGAAGGCATTGGGCTGCTTGTTCTCGATGACATAGACCTTGGGCATCGGCAGGTCCGCCCGCCGGGCGAGATCCTGCACCATGCGAAACAGCTCCGGGGCGCTGCGCGCATCGACCTCGCGCGCGCCGTACATCCGAAGCACCATCTTGTCGGAGTTCCAGTAGCTGAACGCGTTCATGGCCACGGCGATGCCGAGCGCGATCACCATGCCGCCGGCGCCGCCGATCAGATAGCCGACGCCCATGAACAGCGCTGTCATTGCGGCCAGCAACATGGCCGTGCGGAAATAGGTCGTCATGATTCTCCAGATCCACGGTGTCCGTGCCCAGAAGCCGCCTCATATGTTGGGATTGGCGTGGCGGATGGCAAGTTGGCGCAGGTGTAGCCGCAACACAGATAATAGGATTTTATTGACATATATCGGCTCATTGTCCCATTCATCGGGTATGCGGCATCCTGCGATTCGACCAGCCCTGTTTCTGATCGCCTTGCTGGCGGACGCCGGTGGGGCCGCGGCGAGCCAGTTGCCGGGCCCCATGACGGCGCGTGTCGAGCGGGTCATCGACGGCGATACGATCCGCGTGCGGGTGCAGGTCTGGATCGACCAGGAACTCGCCGTGAATGTTCGGCTGCGCGGCGTCGACGCGCCGGAGTTGCGCGCCCGCTGTGACGACGAGCGTTCGCGCGCCGAGGCGGCGCGGGATTTCGTGATCGCGCTGGTAGGCGAACAGATTACGCTCCACAGCATCGGCCGCGACAAGTTCTTCGGCCGGGTGGTGGCGGACGTGACCGTCGCCGATGGGCGCGATCTGGGCGAGGCGCTACTGGCCGCCGGTCATGCTCGCCCCTATGACGGCGGGCGCCGCGAGAGCTGGTGTGGCGAACGGGCCAAGGCCTCGCCCTGACAGGCCATCAGCAGGCGATTTGTGCGGGGCATCCCGGCTGTTGAGCAGACGGCCCCCTTGGCGAGGTCTTGGCTGCGAAAGTGACATAAATCCCCATTTGTGGCATTATGCGCGGATGCTCGGCGCGGCTGTTGCGGCACCACGCTCTGCCGGGCCGACCGCGGATTGAGGAAGAAGAGATGGATGGGCTGGATCGCACGCGCGCCGCACTGATCGCAGACGACGACGAGTATTTCCGCATGGCGCTACGGACAATTCTGCGCGATCGGCTGAGCCTGTCCGCCGTGATCGAGACGGAATCTTTCGACGCGGCAATCGAGCGGCTGTCGGCGCGTGACGATATCACGCTCGCCTTGTTCGACCTTGCCATGCCCGGCATGGTCAGCCCGGCAAGCCTGAAGACGGTGCGCGAATGCTTCCCCGAGGTGCGGGTCGCGGTGGTCTCGGCCTCGCAGACCCGACGCGATATCCTGTGTGCCCTGGAGGCGGGCGTGCATGGCTATGTCCCCAAGGGGCTGGGCGTTGCCGAGCTTGCCCGCGCCCTGGAAGCGGTCTGCAGCGGCATGATCTACGTGCCGCCGTCGCTGGCCGACCTGATGCCGGACGAAGAGGCTGCCGCGGTGTCCGTGCTGCCGGCAGGTGAGCGCGACGTTGACGATCTCGACCAGTTGAGCAACCGGCAGCGCGAAGTGCTGCGGCTCCTGGTGGAAGGGCAGTCGAACAAGGAGATGGCGCGCTCGCTCGGACTTAGCCCGGGCACCGTGAAGTTCCATCTGGCCGCACTGTTCCGTCATCTCGGCGTGGCCAATCGGGTAGAGGCGGCCGCCGCCGGTGCCCGGTTGCTGGTGCGGGAAGCGGGATGACCGGCGCGCTCGGGGCAGGGCATCCTGCCGGGGCGAGCAAATATTCCCGCGGCCGAGTTCAGAATGCGGCGATGCGCGCCCCGGTTGCCGCCTTCAGGGCATCAGGCGCTACGGAGAACACGCAGTGCGGGGTGCCGGCCGCCGCCCAGACCACGTCGTAGTCAAGCAAATGCGCGTCGATCACCGTCGCGATCGGTTCGGGGTGGCCGAATGGCGCCACACCGCCGATGGCAAAGCCGGTCAGCGCGCGCACCGTCTTGGCATCCGGCCGGCGCAATCCCTCGCCGAGGATCTCGGCGATTCCCGTCTCGTCGACGCGGTGGGCTCCGGAAACCAGCAGGAGATACGGCTTGCCGGAGTCTAGGCCGACAAAGACCAGCGTCTTGACGATCTGATCGACCGCGCAATCGCAGGCGCGTGCGGCGTCCTCGGCACTGCGCGTGCCCTGCGACATTTCCAGGACGCGGATCTCCAGGCCGGCAAGGCGGGCCGCCTCGGCAACGCGCTGTGCGCTTTCGGGCAGGTCGGACATGGCGGCGATCCTAACCGGACCGCGCGATCACGCAATGGCCAAATTTCCGTTTCAAGCCCCTGCGAATCCGGCCGGATCATGGTAAAGAAGGCGTTAATCGGCCACGTCCCTCCTGGGAGGATCGCGTTCATGTCCCAAGACAACGTCACCGACCTGCACGGGCCGGAACAATCAACCGAGGCCGGCGAGCCGGCGGGGCAACGGGAGATGCCAAGCCGGTTGCGCGATGCGATCCGCAAGGCCCGTCAGCACGAAGCCGAGCGCTCGGACGTCATCGTCGATCTGCGGGAGGCCGAGATCGCCCGGCTGGAGCTGCTTCAGGAAGCGCTCGCCGACGTCTTCGACGCGATCCCGCCGGACAACGATCTCCTCGAATGCGCGCTGAGTCAGGGCAACCCGCCCCGCCTGTGGATCGACGTGCTGGCCTATGTCGCGATGGGCCGCGACAAGCGGACCTATCGGTTTATCAAGGACACGCGGTACGGCCGGCAGGTCGTTCTCGAGACGACACAGCTCGAAGAGGTCGCCGCCCGCGTAACCGATTACGTGGCTCACCGCCTCTTGGAGCGCGAACGCGCGCTGGAAAGCGATGTCGAGCGTGCTGCGCCCAGGCCCGCACCGGACGCGGCGGACTCGGAGCCCCCTGCACCGCCGCGCCGCACGGGGCTCGGCTGGGCGGCGCTGATCTCGACCTTCGCGTTGGGGCTGGTGATCGGCGCCGTTGCGCTGTTCGCCGGGGCGCTGTTCATCGTTTCGCTGTGAGCGCTTCGGAAGCCACCGGCTTGCCATCCTGCCACAGGGGTTCGGACGCCAGCAGTCGAATTGCGTCGCTGTCGAAGCCGCGCGTGTGCATCGTGCAGGACCAACGTCCCATCTCTCCGCTCACTTCGTAGATGTTGTACTGAGCCGCCGGTTTGCCGGCATGGGCGCGCGCGGAGGCCGAGGGGACGCCGATCACCGGCACCGCATGGGCCGTGCCCGCCATCCAGCGCAGCTGGGCGGCATGGTCGTGTCCGTGCAGCACAAGCTCGGCGCCAGTGCGCGCGATCATGTCATTGAACTCCCGCCAGTCCGTGAGCCGACGATACCGGTCTCCCGCGATGCGCAGCGGTGGGTGGTGAATGAGCACCACGCGAAACAGGCCGGATTCCGCAAGGCCCTCCAAAAGCGCTTCGATACGGGCGCGCTGGCGGCGCCCAACGCGGCCTGTCGCGAGGAAGGGGGCGGTGGCGACGGCCGAGGAGCAGCCGATGATCGCGACCGGCCCGCGCCGACGAAGATAGGGGAACTCGGCGCTGGTATATTCCGCCAGCGCCGCATCATCCGACATGTAATCCTTCCAGGCCCGCGCGGTCGCCGGCACCGCGCGCCTTGTATAGGCATCGTGATTTCCAGGAACCAGGGAAACGTCCTGGGGAGAGCCGAGGGTTGCCAACCATTGCCGACAGGCTTCCCATTCCGCCCGTGAAGAAACGATCGTCAGGTCGCCGGTCACCGCGATGTGGTCGACGGGCTGATCCGCCAGATCCCCGGTGATCAGATCGAGCATCTCGCGTCGATGGATGCGCTGCCGGCGGCGCCGCCAATGGGCCCAGCCGAGCGCCCGCTTCGACAGCAGCTCGCGGCGGCGCGGCCGGGCATCCGGCGGCACATGGGGGTCGGACAGGTGGGCAAGTCGGAACATGGAGCGGGTTGTAGTCCGGATGGCGCCGCGGGTCACCGGGGTGGCCGTCAATGGGCGTTGCCGCCGCCCCCGAGGCGGATGCCTACTCCGCGGCGTCCCGCCAGCCCATAAGGCCACGTTCGACCGAGCGCAGATGCGCGGCCATCGCCCGGCCGGCACCGTCGATGTCGCGTTCGGCAATGGCGGCGACGATGGTGTCATGCTCGGCGAAGCTGTGGTGATCGACCGGCGGCCGGACCGGGTCGTTGCGTAGTCGGCCCCAGACGACGCTCCGGCGCACGGTATTGAGCGTGTCGAACAGCATCAGCAGGAGCCGGTTGTGAGCCGCCTCGGCAATCAGGCGGTGAAGCTGGTTGTCGAAGGTCTCGTATTGACGCCAGCTGTGCGCCGCGCGGGTGTTGCGCAGGCAGGCGTTGAGCGCGTCGAGATTGGCCGGGGTGGCGTGAAGCGCCGCCTCGCGGGCGATGGCCGGCTCGACCGCCAGCCGGGCGCGCATGACCTCGGCGGGGTTGGTCTGCTGGCTGATCTCGCTCAGGCTCACAAGATCCTCATTCGGCCGGGCGCCGATGAAGGTGCCTTTGCCGACATGCCGCCACAACTCGCCTTCGGCTTCGAGCACCGCCAGCGCCTTGCGCAACTCGCCCCGCGAAACGCCCAGAATCTCCGACAATTCCCGCTCCGGCGGCAGCCGCATCTCCTGCTCCGGGTCGCGCTGCAGAATGTAGGCGCGCAGCTGAACGAGGGCGGCGCTGTGGGCATCATGGTCGGCCGGCATCGGTGTGGCTCTGGCATCCTCTTGGCAATCGGGGTTGGCCATAGCTCGCAGTGAACGAGCCTGTCAACGCGAGAGCCGTTGACCAATCCGCCGTGGATCTGTAACCAATCTGCCAATTGATCAAGAACGCGTGACCGCGCGGAGGCTGGGAGGTCGAAGTCTTCCCTGCGGTTGATGTGCGCCATGGTCGTCCGCTTCGGCGCCACCGTCGGTCGCGACTGACCGTGCGCGTTCGACAACACAGGGAGGGTGAAACCCGATGAGCCAGACAGCCCACCTTCACGCCAGGACCGAACCGGGAGATAGTCGCTACGTCTTTGCGCCGCCGCCCGTCGCAGCCGTTCCGGTGCGCGGCACGAGACTCCAGTTTCCGGTGCACCGCATCTATTGCGTGGGTCGCAACTACGGCGCCCATGCCGTGGAGATGGGCCACGATCCCGACAAGGAGCCGCCATTCTTCTTCCAGAAGAACCCGGACAACCTGCTCACCGGCGAGCGCTCGAGCTTCCCCTATCCGGGTGAGACGAGCGATGTTCACCACGAGATCGAACTGGTGGTCGCCCTCGACAAGGGCGGCACCGATATTCCGGTCGACG
>SKQW01000289.1 GCA_007118805.1 Rhodobiaceae bacterium
ATGCGGCCCTGGAAGTCCTCGCGTAAGCGCTGCAATGTATTCGGGTTCGTCGATCTCATGTCGTGCTACTCCGTCACGCCGATGCGCGCCGCCCGAAATCAATCCGGGCGCGGTCGACACTGGAAACATCGACCGAAAACTATGTTGGATCGAGAGTTTGCGTTAGAGTGAGAATGCACAGGAAGCGGCCAAATGTGACATGAATGGACACTTACATGGACGCCTGCACAGCCCAGCTACCACGCATCTGTTTGCTTGCCGCGCCGGAGACTTCGCCCTCTGTACTGTACGGCCTTTACGACGTGCTGACCTCGGCTGGCGCGCTTTATCCGGAGCTGACAAAGGGCGTGCCCGGCCAGCCGATTTTCGATGTCAAGATCGTCGCAGCCAAGTCGGAACCCTTCAGGTGCTACGCCGACGTCATGGTGGAGCCGCATTGTTCGATCGAGGCGTTGGACGACGCGGAAGTCATCATCGTCTGCGATGTTTATCAGCCGACCGACACCCCGCCCCATGGCCGGTATCAGGCCGAGATCGCTTGGCTCAGGGCAATGCACGCCAGGGGCTCCATCATCGCTTCGGTGTGTTCCGGCTCGCTGATCCTCGCCGAGGCCGGCATGCTCGATGGGCTGGAGGCGGCAGGGCACTGGGGCTATCGGGACATGTTCCTGCGGCACTATCCCCGCGTGAAGATGCGCGAGGAGCTGGTATTGTGCCTGTCCGGCGAGGCGCAGCGCATCGTCACCGCAGGCGCCGTGTTCTCGTGGCAGGAGCTGGCGCTATATCTGATCGCCCGGTTTGGCACACCAGACCAGGCCGTTCAGACCGCCAAGCTGTTCCTGTTCTCAGAGCACTCGGACGGTCAGCTCCCCTTTGCCGTTCAGTCACCCCGCATCCAGACCTCGGACGCGGCGATCCAGGCGTGCCAGCTCTGGATCGCGGAGAACTATGCGGTAACGAACCCAGTTGCGCACATGGCCGTGCGAGCCGGGCTCAAGCCGCGCACCTTCGCCCGGCGGTTTCTGGCCGCCACTGGATACCATCCGATGGATTACGTCCACATTCTTCGGGTCGAGGAAGCCAAGCAGATGCTCGAAACCACATCCATGCCTATCGAAGAGGTTGCGAACGAAGTCGGCTACGAGGATTCGAAGGCATTCCAGCGGCTGTTCAAACGAAAGGCGTCGCTGACGCCATCGGCCTATCGCCGCAAGTTTGCCCGCATGGCGGCGATTGGTCGCGGGGACGCCGCGCCGGCGCATTGAAGCATCTTCTTGTCGCAACCCTGCCCTATTTCCTGATATGATTGCATGCAAAGCGGCGCAGCAGATCACGAGCGCGGAACGGTGACCGACACGACCCGCCGCCACGGGATGGAGGCCGGTGCGCGACGCCGGCGAGGACGGGGCTATGGGCGCAGGCTCACCGGCATCCTGTTGTCAGCACTCTTCGTGGTTCCGCTTTCCGCCTTGATTTTCGGGCTGGTCTATTTTGCCGGCATGGTCCGCGACTATGGCAACGCCACGCCGATCCAGCGCGCGGATGCCATCATTGTGCTGACCGGCGGAGCCGCGCGCATTTCCGATGCCATCGACCTGCTGGAGCGCGGCCATGCCGACCGGCTTCTGATCACCGGTGTCCATCCCGACAATACGTCCCGGACGTTGGCGAGCTTCGCGCCAGGCCGCGACGATCTGTTCGCCTGTTGCGTCGATCTTGGCTATTTGGCGCTCAACACGGTGGGTAACGCCAAGGAAGCACGCGACTGGGCGCAGGCCCGGGGGTATCGCTCGCTCATCGTGGTGACTTCGGCCTATCATCTGCCTCGAAGCCTTACCGAACTGCGGCGCGAAATGCCGCAAGCCACGCTGATCCCGCACGCGGTTGTCGTTGACCATCTGACGATCGACGACTGGTGGCGCGACCCGCATACCGCGCGCATTCTCCTGTCGGAATACGGCAAGTATCTGCTGTCCATCGCACAACTGCGCTGGCGCCCCTCGACAACGGTCGATGTTGGCATCACAAAGTCCCGAGCCAACGGATAGGCGCAAGCCTGTCCACATCGGCGGATGCGAGGATCGGCATGACGGCTTGGCTGCGCTCGACAGCGTTCAACATCGCCTTCTACGTGAACGGCGCGCTGTGGGTGGTGCTGTGCCTGCCCCTGATCTGGCTGCCGCGGCGCTTCGTCATGCGCCTGGTGCGCGGCTGGGCAGGAAGCTGCGTCTGGCTGCTGAGGGTCATCGGCGGCATAGACTTCGAAATCCGGGGCTCACCGGTGACCAGCGGCCCGCTCATCGTCGCGGCCAAGCACCAGTCGGTATTCGAAACCTTCGCGCTGCTGCCGCTCTATGACGATCCGACCTATATCCTGAAACGCGAACTGAACTGGATCCCAGTGTTCGGCTGGTGGTCGGTGCGCGCGCGCATGATCCCAGTGGACCGCGGCAAGGGCTCGGAGGCCATGCGAGCGATGTGCGACGTGGCGCGCAGCGAGGCCCACACGGGGCGCCAGATCATTATCTTTCCCGAAGGAACCCGCCGGCCGCCGGGCGCGTCACCGAGCTACAAGCAGGGTGTCGGGCATCTCTATCAGCGTTGCGATGTGCCGTGTCAGCCCGTGGCGCTAAATTCCGGCCTCTACTGGCCGCGGCGCAAATGGGGTCACCATCCGGGCACCGTCCTTGTCGAATTCCTCGAGCCGATCCCGCCGGGCCTGCCGCGGGCGGAGTTCATGCGCCGGCTTGAACGCACCATCGAGACTGCGAGCGACCGGCTGCTCGCCGAAACCGCCGCAACGCGGACCGCCCCGCCCTTGCCGGAGACCGCCCGGCAACGCGTGGCGGAACTCTCTGGTCTTGCCGAAACCGGACATGTTGTTGACCCTTCTGCGCAATAACCCCAAATGTGGGGATTGGTGCGGTTCTTGCTGCCCGAAGGGTGCGTGCCCCCATGGCCGAACGACAAGCCGACATGGATCGGGGAACATGGTCAACGCCAATCTCCGCCGAAATCTGGGACCTTAAATATCGACTGCGGGACGCCGACGGCACGCCGCACGAGGCAAGCCTGTCGGAAACCTTCGCCCGCGTGGCCAACGCCGTCGCAGCGGCCGAGCCGACTAGCCAGCAGACCCGCCATGCGCACAGCTTCAAGGAGCTGCTGGAGTCGGGCGTTTTCCTGCCTGCCGGCCGCATTCTCGCCGGCGCCGGGACCGTGCGTAACGTCACCCTCTTCAACTGTTTCGTCATGGGCACCATCCCCGATGACCTTGGCGGCATCTTCGAGCAGTTGCGCGAAGCGGCCCTGACCATGCAGCAGGGCGGCGGGATCGGCCACGACTTCTCGACGCTGCGCCCTAGAGGCGCCCCGGTCGCCTCAATCGGCGCCGACGCCTCCGGGCCGATCAGCTTCATGGATGTCTGGGACTCGATGTGCCGCACCATCATGTCGGCCGGGTCCCGCCGCGGCGCGATGATGGGCACGCTGCGCTGCGATCACCCCGACATCGAGGCCTTCATCGAGGCCAAGGCCGACCCCGAACGGCTCAGAATGTTCAATATGTCGGTCCTGGTGAGCGATGCCTTCATGTCGGCCGTGGCCAATGATGCGGACTGGGACCTCGTATTCGGGGGCACGGTGTTCCGTACCGTGAGGGCGCGCGAGTTGTGGGATCGCATCATGCGCGCCACCTATGACTATGCCGAGCCCGGCGTCATTTTCATCGACCGGGTGAATGCAGAGAACAACCTCGCCTATTGCGAGACGATCCAGGCCACCAATCCGTGCGGAGAGCAGCCCCTGCCGCCATATGGCGCGTGCCTCTTGGGCTCGATCAACCTCGCTCGCCTGGTCATCGACCCCTTCGACCCCGAGGCGCGGTTCGACACAGAGTATCTGGAGGAGGCGGTCGCCAGCGCCGTGCGCTTCCTCGACGACGTTGTCGACATCTCAAGGTATCCGCTGAAGCCGCAAAGGCAGGAGGCGATGGCCAAGCGCCGGCTCGGACTTGGCGTTACCGGCCTGGCCGATGCGCTGGCCATGCTCGGAATCGCCTACGGATCGGAGGCGGCAGCCGAAGCGGCGGCCGGATGGATGCGCCGTATTCAGAACGCGGCCTATGCGGCAAGCGCGCGACTGGCCGAGGAGAAGGGCCCGTTCCCCCTATACGAGCGCAACGCCTATCTGAAGGGCCCCACCGTGGCCCGCCTCGACGCTGAGGTGCAAGGGCTGATTTCAAGGCACGGCCTGCGCAATAGCCATCTGACATCGATTGCACCCACCGGCACGATCTCGCTGCTGGCCGACAATGTCTCTTCCGGTATCGAGCCGATCTTCAGCCCGGCCTACACGCGGTCCGTGCTAATGAAGGACGGCACGCGGCACAAGCAGGAGGTCATCGACTACGCGGTGGCCGCCTATCGCACACGTTTCGGCGACAAAGCAGCGCTTCCGCCTGCTTTCGTAACTGCGCAGACGCTCGCGCCGGATGAGCATCTGCGCATGCAGGCGGCGGTTCAGCCCTGGGTCGACAGCTCGATCTCCAAGACGATCAACCTGCCGAGGAACATCTCCTTCGAGGCATTCAAGGACGTCTATGCCCGAGCCTATGCAATCGGCCTGAAGGGATGCACGACCTATCGGCCCAATCCGGTCACCGGCGCAGTGCTCGCCGACATCGAAGCGGGCAAGCAGCAGCCGGCCCTGCCGCTGCCTGCCCCCGTGGCACCCGGCGAGGCCGACGACGCCGTCATTCGCCTGGCCGAGCCGCTCAAGAGAGACAAGGTGCTGCCCGGTTTCACCTACAAGCTGCGCTGGCCGGACTCCGAGCACGCCTTCTACATCACCATAAACGACGTGGTTCACGACGGCCGTCGCCGCCCTTATGAGATCTTCATCAACTCGCGCAACGTCGAGCACTACGCTTGGACGGCGGCGTTGACCTTGCTGATCAGCGCGATCTTTCGTCGCGGCGGCGATGTGACCTTCGTGGTCGACGAGTTGAAGGCGGTGTTCGATCCGCGCGGGGGCCAGTGGATGAGCGGGCGCTACGTGCCCAGCCTGCTCGCGGCGATTGCCGAGATCATCAAGGCCCATATGATCGATATAGGCTTCCTTTCTCCTGAGGCGGTGCCCGAGGAGCAGATAATTCCGGAAGGCTCCGGCGCTCTCTGCCCGCGTTGCGGCCGGCCCTCCCTGCATCATCGCGAGGGGTGTCTTGCCTGCCTCGAATGCGGCTATTCAAGGTGCGCCTGACAGGGTTTGCCTCGCCCGCCACGATCGTCGGCGCCACCCCGAGCAGAGGCAATGCCGGTCGGCGCCGGGCTGCGTTCCTGCTAGGATACGGTCACAAGGGTTCAGGAGTACGTAGATGATGACAGCAGTGACGGCACGGGATCGCACGGACGCCACGACGGAGCCGCCGCCATTCACGGCACCTTACGCCGCTGACGACGCCCATCTGATTGCCGCGTTGCTGGAGGAGTCGCGCGTCGGCGCGGAGGCCGACGACCGCATCGATACCATGGCCAGCGCCCTGATCGAGGGAATCAGATCGCGCTCCCACGGCCTTGGCGGCGTGGAGGATTTCCTGCGCGAATATGGCCTGTCGACGCGCGAGGGGCTTGCTCTGATGGTGCTGGCCGAGGCCCTCCTCCGTGTTCCCGACGCAGAAACCGCCGACCGGTTGATCGAAGACAAGCTGGGCGCCGCGGATTGGTCGGCCCATGGCGGGCACGGCGATACCTGGCTGGTTTCCGCCTCGACCTGGGCGCTAGGCCTATCGAGCCGCATCGTGCTTCCGGGCGAGACGCCGGAAGGCATTCTGTCCAGTCTGGTGAAGCGCCTCGGCCTGCCGGCGGTGCGCGGCGCGACCCGGCGGGCGATGCGGGTCCTGGCCCATCAGTTCGTGCTCGGCGAGACGATCGAGGGAGCACTGTCCCGCGCCCGCTCGGCGGAGAATCGCGGTTACCGCTATTCCTATGATATGCTGGGAGAAGGCGCGCGCACAGCCGCCGATGCGACGACCTATTTCGAATCCTACGCCAACGCCATCGATGCCATTGGTCGTGCGGCCGGCAACCGGCCGCTGCCGGAGCGCCCCGGTATCTCGGTCAAGCTGTCAGCGCTCGATCCGCGCTACGAGGCGGTCAAGCGCGATCGCGTCATGGACCAACTGGCGCCGCGCCTGCTGGAACTTGCCCGCAAGGCACGCGAACACGACCTCAACTTCACCGTGGACGCCGAGGAGGCCGATCGCCTCGAGATCTCGCTTGATGTGATAGCCGCCGTTCTCGCCGATCCCTCACTCGCCGGCTGGGACGGCTTCGGCCTTGCCATCCAAGCCTATCAGAAGCGCGCGCCGGCGGTTATCGACTGGGTGCGCGATCTGGCCGAGGCCCATGACCGGCGGCTCATGGTGCGGTTGGTGAAGGGTGCCTATTGGGACACCGAGATCAAGCACGCCCAGGAGCGCGGGCTCGACGGCTATCCGGTGTTCACGCGCAAGCCGGCAACCGATCTGTGCTTCCTCGCCTGCGCCCAGCGGATGCTCGCGGCGCGGCCGCGGCTTTACCCGCAGTTCGCCACCCACAATGCGCTGACAGTCGCCACCGTCATGGAAATGGCAGGCGGCACGAACGGCTACGAGTTCCAGCGCCTTCACGGCATGGGCGAAGCGCTCTACGAATCTCTGCATAAGCAGGCGCCGCAGGCAGCCTGCAGAATCTATGCGCCGGTCGGCGGCCATCGAGACCTGCTGGCCTATCTCGTTCGCCGGCTATTGGAAAACGGGGCCAATTCCTCCTTCGTCACCGTCGTCGGCGACCGCAGCGTGCCGGTCGAGCGTTTGCTGGTGCGGCCGCACGCGCTGCTTGGCCCCGACCGGCCCGCCCGTCATCCCGCGATCCCGCTGCCGGCCGACCTCTACGCGCCCGACCGGACGAATTCCTCCGGCGTCGAGTTTGGCCATGGCCGCAGCCTGGCCGCGCTGACCAAATCGGTCGCGGCGTTGGCTCTGCCGTCCGCCGAGGCGCGCGCGCTGATCAATGGCGAGGCTCAGGCCGGCACCGAGCGCAAATCGCTAAGCCCGATCGACGGCAGGACCCCGGTCGGCAGGATCCACGACGCCGCGCCCGAGACGGCGGACGCGGCCATCGCGGCCGCCGAAGCCGGCTTCGTGAACTGGTCCCGCACCCCGGTCGCGGAACGGGCCGCAGCGCTGGAGCGGATCGCCGACTTGCTTGAGGAGCGTCGCGGCGAACTGATGGGGCTGATCGCCGTCGAAGGCGGACGCACCCTGGTCGACGGGCTGTCGGAGATCCGCGAAGCGGCCGATTTCTGCCGCTACTACGCGGTCCAGGCGCGCAAGCTGTTCGACGGAGACGACGTTCTGCCCGGCCCCACCGGCGAGGAGAACCGGTATCGCCGCCGTGGACGCGGGGTATTCGTGTGCATCAGCCCGTGGAACTTTCCGGTCGCCATCTTCACCGGCCAGGTCGTGGCTGCGCTGGTCGCTGGGAACGCGGTGGTGGCCAAGCCGGCCGAACAGACGCCGCTGGTCGGCGCGCATGTCATACGCCTGATGCACCAGGCCGGAATCCCTGCATCGGCCCTACACCTCGTACCGGGCGATGGCGCGATTGGCGCCCGCCTCGTGGACCATCCGGCGGTCGCGGGCGTCGCCTTCACAGGCTCGATCGAGACCGCCCATCGGATCAACCGCGCGCTCGCTGCCAAGGACGGGCCCATCGTTCCGCTCATCGCGGAGACCGGCGGCGTCAACTGCATGATCGTCGATGCCACGGCCCTGCCCGAACAGGTCGCGGACGACGTGATGACCTCGGCCTTCCGCTCGGCCGGTCAGCGCTGCTCGGCCCTGCGCCTGCTGTTTCTCCAGGAGGATGTCTACGACAATGTGACCAGGATGATCGTCGGAGCGGCACGCGAGCTGTCGCTGGGCGACCCACGCGATCCGGCGAGCGATATCGGCCCGGTGATCGATCACGAGGCCCGACAGGGCCTCCAGGCCCATGTGGACGCCATGGCGCAACGCCACCGCATCGCCTTCTCCGGCCAGGTGCCAAATGGCGAACTCGCGGGTGGAAGCTGGATGCCGCCTCACATCGTGGAGCTCGACTCACCTCGCGACCTCACCGAGGAGGTGTTCGGGCCGATCCTTCATATCGTCAAATGGAAGGCCGACGATCTCGACGGCACGATGGACGCCATCGCGGAGAAGCGCTTCGGATTGACGCTTGGGGTCCACAGCCGCATCGATGCCGTGCATCGCAGCGTTGCCGATCGGCTCGAGGTCGGCAATATCTACATAAACCGCAATATCATCGGCGCCGTGGTGGGTACTCAGCCCTTCGGCGGCTCCGGCCTGTCGGGGACCGGTCCCAAGGCCGGCGGGCCGGACTATCTCCTGCGCTTCGTCCACGAGCAGGTGGTGTCCACCAACACGGCGGCCGCCGGCGGAAACGCCTCGCTGATCGCCATGAGCGACGATTCCGGCTGAACGCAAAGAGGCCGCGTCCCGTAGATAGGACGCGGCCTCTGCAGCCCCCGTTTCCCCCGGAGCCCGTCAGATCACGACGACCGGCGTGCCGATCGGTGTGCGTTCGTAAAGGTGAACGATGTCGTCATTCATCAGGCGGATGCAGCCGCTCGACATGGCAAGGCCGATCGACCTCGGCTCGTTGGTCCCGTGCAGGCGGAACATAGTGTCGCGTCCGCCGCGATAGAGATAGAGGGCGCGCGCACCCAAGGGGTTCTGCGGCCCGCCCGGCATACCGCCGGCAAACTCTCTCATGCGCGGATCCTGCCGAATCATGTTGGCCGTGGGCGTCCAGCTCGGCCATTCCGCCTTGCGCCTTATCGTTGCGCGCCCCCGGAAATTACGCCCTTCGCGACCAACGCCGACACCGTAGCGCGTCGCCCAGCCATCCTCCTCGACGAAATAAAGATGCCGCGCGCCGGTATCGACGACGATGGTCCCCGGCCGCTCATTAGTTTCATAGCGTACACGCTGCCGCCGCAAACGGGGATCGAGCCCGCTGCCGCCCACAAAAGCCGATGCGTAAGTTGCCCCCGGTTCCGGATTGCAGGCCGCAACCGCGGCCGCGGCACCGCCAAGCAACAAAGCCCGCCGGCTGAAGGTGACGGCCCTGCCGACATTGGCCTGCCGGTCGTCCGAGTGGAATTCGTCGCTCATGCTGCCCCGCACCTCAATCAGTCCAATCCCCACCTCAACTCGAGTACTCGGCAGGAATCAGCCTCGCAAGCGCCAATCGGCGCCCGGCCAAGAAGTTGTGGCATTTTCCCCAGCACCGTTGCGATGCCGCCACAGTCCGCAACACCGAGGCACAGGGACGGTCCTGTCTGGATCGATCAGATGCGCTATCCGTAAAGCGGCTGATCGGGCCACCAAACCGCGAAACAGACAATTTACCGAGAATTCAAGGCGCATTTGCAAATCGCGGGGGCCAGGCGCAGATAGCTCATGACACAGGCTTGCAGACCGGTCTGATCATGGAGACGGGTTATGGTATCGACCATTGAACGCCCAGTGATTCGCTGCGAAGCGGATGGTCAGTTGACGATCGACGCGGCGCAGCGGGCCGCATTGCGTCAGCTTATGCGCTGCGCCGAATCAAGCGGCGACAGGACGTCGGCCGAATGGCAGGCGGCGTATCTCGAAGCCGTCGACGCCATGCTGGACAGTGCCGGACTATGTGATGAGGAGCGCGCCCCGTTGCGCGAGATCGCCGAAGTGCTGCGCCAGAATGGCGGTGTTGGCGATGATGGAGATCCGGACCATCGCTGGGCCGACGATTACGCCCGGGAATCGGCACAAGTCTCGTATCTTATCCTCACTGGGGTCGGGGAAGCCGAAGCGGCCCAGCGCGTGGCCAGGGACATGGTGCGGCGCAAGATACCCCTGCCGCAGCACGGCGGCGACGCGCGCGGCTGGCGGCGGCTGCTGGAATTCCGCGACAGGCTACGCCACGGCACGGCCCCAGCCGCGGCGATCGAAACCTACCGGCAAAGGCTGGAAGAGCTGAAAGATGCGAACCGTCCTTAGAGCCAGGCGGTATCGGCCGCTACGGCACACGTCATCGGCCTAAGCGGAGGCCGACACCGCGCGGTGAAATGCCCGCATATGGAAGCGCGCCTGTTCGCGCGCATAGGGCCGGCCCACCGGACACGCCGCGCGCGCCAGACATCCCGCATCCATGCAGGCTACCCCCGCCGCACTCGACAGATGCCCGGCACAGGCCGGCACGTCATAGCCGGCTTCGGTGAAGGCGCCAACGGGGCAGGTCGCAAGGCAGGGCTTGTCGGGGCAGCTGTCGCAGGGCCTCGCCCGCTCCTCCCGCGCGGGCAGTGCAATCGGCCGATCGAAGATCAGCGCCGCGCGATAGGCGTGCCACAGGCCGTATTCGGGGTGGATCAGCATGCCGAGCGGCGACGGCGCGACCGGCTCGGCCTTCATCGCCCAGCGCAGGAAGGGCAGCGGCGGCTTGTCGAAGGGATAAACCGCGCAAGCGGCATGGCGCTCGGCGATCGGTGCGATGATGTTCCGGGACCAATCGTTGAGGGCGTTCGCGCCATTCTCCGCATGGGCGGCGAAGCGCCGCCACAGCTCCGGCCCGGCATTGCCGACCATAACCACCGCCGACGCCCGGCCTTCGTCTTGGCCTGGCACGCCGTCCTCGGGGGCGGGCACGAAGCCGCCCCGGACGATCAGCCCGTGTGGCGACAGGGCGGACTGGAGCTCTCGATAGATCGTGGAGATAGCGCCTGTTCCGTCAATTTTGGCTACCGCCGTGCCGGACGGTATTCCGTTTCCCTGGTGATCACAACGGAATGTTGTCGTGCTTCTTCCAGGGGTTCTCGAGCTGCTTGCTGCGTAGCATGGCGAGGGCGCGGGCAACGCGGCGGCGTGTCGAGCGCGGGCGGATCACCTCGTCGATATAGCCACGCTCGGCGGCCACGAAGGGGTTGGCGAAACGGTCCTCATACTCCTTGATCCGGGCGGCGATCCGGTCGGGATCGCCAAGCTCGGAGCGGTAGAGGATCTCGGCCGCCCCCTTCGGCCCCATTACCGCGATCTCGGCGGTGGGCCAGGCATAGTTGACGTCGCCCCGGATATGCTTGGAGCTCATGACGTCATAGGCGCCGCCATAGGCCTTGCGGGTGATCACGGTGACCTTGGGCACGGTGGCCTCGGCATAGGCGAAGAGCAGCTTGGCGCCGTGCTTGATGAGGCCGCCATATTCCTGGGCGGTTCCGGGCAGGAAGCCCGGCACGTCGACGAAGGTGACGATGGGGATGTTGAAGCAGTCGCAGAAGCGCACGAAGCGCGCCGCCTTGCGGCTGGCATCGGAATCGAGCACGCCGGCGAGCACCATCGGCTGATTGGCGACAAAGCCGACCGTGCGCCCCTCCATCCGGCCGAAGCCGATGACGATGTTCTTGGCGTAGGCCTCCTGCAGCTCGAAGAAATCGCCCTCGTCGGCCACCTTTAGGATCAACTCCTTGATGTCGTAAGGCTTGTTGGGGCTGTCCGGCACCAATGTGTCGAGGGACGGCTCGATGCGGTCGGCATCGTCGAAGGACGGCAGCTCGGGCACATCGTCGACATTGTTGGCCGGCAAGAAATCCATCAGCCGGCGCATCTGGATGAGGGTAGCCACATCGTTGTCGTAGGCGCCGTCGGCAATCGACGACTTGGTGGTGTGGATCGAGGCGCCGCCGAGTTCCTCCGGCGTCACCGTCTCGTTGGTGACCGTCTTCACCACGTCGGGGCCGGTGACGAACATGTAGGAGGTATCGCGCACCATGAAGATGAAATCGGTCATGGCCGGCGAATAGACGTCACCGCCAGCGCACGGCCCCATGATCACCGAGATCTGCGGGATCACGCCGGAGGCCAGCACATTGCGCTGGAACACCTCGCCATAGCCGCCGAGGGCGGCCACCCCCTCCTGGATGCGCGCGCCGCCGGCATCGAACAGGCCGATGATCGGCGCCCGCGCCCGGAGCGCCATGTCCTGAATCTTCATGATCTTGCGGGCATGGGCCTCCGACAGCGAGCCTCCGAAGACAGTGAAGTCCTTGGCAAAGACGAAGGCAGTGCGCCCGTTCACCGTGCCCCAGCCGGTCACCACGCCGTCGCCCGGAATCTTCTGCTGTTCCATGCCGAAATCGGTGCAGCGGTGCTCGACGAACATGTCGAACTCCTCGAAGGAGCCTTCGTCGAGCAGCAGCTCCAGCCGCTCACGCGCGGTCAGCTTGCCGCGCTTGTGCTGGGCATCGATGCGCTTTTCCCCGCCGCCGAGCCGGGCGGTCTCCCGCCGTGCCTCCAGTGCCGCTACGATCTCCTTCATGCGCCGCCCCTGACGTCACCACATGCCACCCTGCTCCATAGCATGCGGCAGAGCGGGGCGGGAGGGGTGCGGGGCACAGCCACACCAATGAAGCGAAGGGAGTTCGCAAATGCCTGAACCGCATCAGTCGACGCACCATGTCAGCGGCGGCGTCCGCGTGATCCTGCGGATCGAGGGACTGGCGCTGTTCGTGCTGGGCACGGGGCTCTATTTCGCCACCGGGGCGCCCTGGTGGCTGTTCATCATCCTGTTGCTGGCGCCCGACCTGTCATTTCTGGGCTATCTTGCCGGGCCGCGCATCGGCGCCGCAGCTTACAATGCCGCGCATTCGCTGATCGGACCGATCGCGCTGGGGGCCGTCGGCTTCTACGTGGCGACGATGCCGCTTCTTCTGTCGGTGGCATTTGCCTGGCTGGCTCATGTCGGCATCGACCGGGCGCTGGGCTTCGGCCTGAAGTATGCGAGCGGCTTTTCCGACACCCATCTTGGACGGATCGGGCGCAGCGCCTCAGCCGCGCAGTAGCGCAATCACCCTGGCCGCGGCGGCCATGTCGCGCCAACGGGCCTCGCGCCGCGCCATCGCCTCGGCGTCGGCACCCCATTGGGCAATCTGCCAGTCCTCGTCGACATGGGCGGCCGACCAAGCCTCCTCGGCGGTGAGGCGGCCCCGGGCCACCGCGAGCGCGATCACGCAGGAACCGGTCAGCGTCGTCATTACATGAAGGGCCGCCACTGAAAACGGGTCATGGCGTGCGACCTCGGCCGCCACGCCCGACGACACCTCTGGGGGCTGGGCAATGTGCATGAGCCCCTCGGCAAGGTTCAGCCGAATGGCGAGCTCGTCCCGCGCCCAGGCGATCACCGGGTCCCATTGCCCCTGTTGTGCCATCACCAGCCCATCCGGCCCTTCGGCGCGATAGCAGACAAGATCGGCGTCGGCGAAGCGCACGACGTCACCGCGCACCACGTCCATGGCGTCGGCGACACCGTCGACGGCAGAATTGACGATGCGAGTGATCGGCATGGTGTCCGAGCGGATCGTCTCACCCTGGGCCCGCCATTCCTCAGCCACGGCTTCGGCCAGCGGGGCGACCGGCAGGCCAAGGCGTCGACGGGCCGGCGTGTGCAGCTCGCGCCCGTCAAGGAGCAACGTGTAACCCTCCTCGCGCGGCGCCACCCCGACCTCGGTGTAGAAGCGGCGCAACGGCTCGGCACCTTGGGCCCGTTCCAGCGGATTGTCGCTCACACCAACCTCGACTGTTGCGGCCGGTTGACCAGATAGATTCCGAAGGCCACCAGGGCCAGCGCTACGAGAAGCCTGGGGCTGATCGGCTCGGCCAGCAACATCGCCCCGAACATGACCCCGAAGATCGGCGTGAGAAACGTGAAGGCGGACAGCTTGGCGGCAGGGTAATGCCGGATGAGCCAGAACCATGCGACATAGCTGACCGAGACCACCACGATCACCTGATACGCCAGAGCCCCCACGACGAGCGGCGTGACGTCGCGCAGGAGCGGGCCGAAAAGCGGCGCCGCCGCCAGCAGTATGACCGCCGATACCCCAAGCTGATAGATCAGCACCTTCTCCGGCGCGGCATCCTTCAGGGCCGTCGCCTTGATGACGATGATGGTGGCGGCCCAGAAGGCCGCTGCAACGACCGACATCGCATCGCCAATGAGGGCGGCGGGCGAAGGCAGGCTGAGCTCATCGGAAAAGACCAGCACGACGCCACTGAACGCCGCGATCAGGCCCAACGACTTGACCAGCGTCAGGCGCTCACCCGGCAGGAAGACATGCGCCCCGACAGCCACCATGAAGGGCGTCAGATAGAGAAAGATCACCGCACGAGACACCGTGGTGTAATCAAGGGCGAGATAAACCAGAAGGAACTCAAGCCCGAAGAGCGTTCCGGCGACGATGCCCGCGATCAGTGTCCCGTCTCGGGCGAACAGTGGCAGCCCGCGCAGCCAGCACCAGCCGAAGATGAGCACGGTGCCCAATGCGGAGCGCAACCCAGACTGGAAGATCGGCTGGATACCCTCATTGGCAATCTTGATCGAAACGTGGTTGAGGCCCCAGCTCAGACACAGGGCGACAAGCAGGGCCGAGGCAAATCCATCGACGCGATCATGACCCCTGGGCGGCGATACCGCGCCATCGCGGACGGCGTTCATTCCTCCCCCTTGCGGCGCGAATCGAAGCCGAACGCGGCAAACGCCGCCGCCATATGGTCGGGCAGCGGCGCGGTCACGTCGACCGTTGCCCCTGTCGCGGGATGCGCAAAGCTGACCCGCCGGGCGTGAAGATAGAGCCGCTTCTCGAGGGGATCGGGCAAGCCCTCATCGCCGTGATATTTCTCATCACCCAGAATGGGATGGCCGATAATCGCCATATGTGCGCGGAGCTGATGTTGGCGTCCGGTCACCGGCTTGAGCGACATCCAGGCGGCCTTCTGCCCGGCCCGATCGACGACCGCGTAATGGGTCACCGCGGCCTGCGCCACCTCCTGTTCGCCCGGTCGTGCCTTACGCACTCGGTCGCCCTCAGGGCCTGCCGTCTTGACCAGCGCGGCCTCAACCTTGCCCTGCGGGGGCTTGGGCACGCCGCGGACGAGCGCCCAGTAGATCTTACGCACCGAACGGGTCTGAAACAGGCGTCCCATACGGGCGGCCACCGCACGGCGCTTGGCAACGACGAGAACGCCGGAGGTATCGCGGTCGAGGCGGTGGACGAGGCGCGGCCGCCTGTCCTTGTCCTCGCTCAGGCCCTCCAGCATGGCATCGATATGGCGCACCGTGCGCGTACCGCCCTGCACGGCAATCCCCGGCGGCTTGTTGAGGATCAGAAGCTCGTCATCCTCGTAAAGGGTGATGTCGCGCAGGAATCGGCGGTCGGCATCGGAGAGCGGGGGCTTCGGGGGCGGCGAAGCGGCCTCAGGCAGCGGCGGCACCCGAAGCTCCTGGCCCGCTTCGAGCCGCGCATTGGCCTTGGCGCGCGCGCCATCGACCCGGACCTGGCCAGATCGCAGCAGCTTCTGGAGGTGCCCCTGGGTGACTTGGGGGAAGTGAAGCCGAAACCAGCGGTCGAGGCGCATGCCGGTTTCGCCGCGCGCGACCTTGCGGTGCGAGACGGTGCCGCGCGCACGCCCCCCGGAAGCTTCCTGGCCAGCGCGAGAACTCATTCGCCTGCCCGCTCGCGTCGCAGCCTTGCCCAGTAGTCGAGCCGCTTGCGGATCTCCCGCTCGAACCCCCGCTCGGGCGGATTGTAGAAGCTCTCGCGCTCCATGCCGTCGGGAAAATAGTTTTGCCCGGAGAAGGCCTCGGCCGAATCGTGATCATACTCGTAGCCTGCGCCATAGCCCTCCTCGCGCATAAGCGAGGTCGGCGCATTCAGGATGGTCTTGGGCGGGGGCAACGAACCATGTGCCTTGGCGGCGCGGGTCGCCCGCCCGAAAGCGACATAGGCAGCGTTCGATTTCGGCGCGGTGGCCATGTAGAGCACGGCCTCGGCGATGGCGAGCTCGCCCTCCGGGCTGCCAAGGAAATCGTAGGCGTCTTTGGCGGCATTGGCGATCACGAGCGCCTGCGGATCGGCAAGCCCGATATCCTCGCTCGCCATGCGCACCGCCCGGCGGGCGATGTAGAGCGGCTCCTCGCCGGCGACAAACATGCGGGCGAGGTAGTAGAGCGCGGCGTCGGGATCAGAGCCGCGAACCGACTTGTGCAGCGCCGAGATGAGATTGTAGTGGCCGTCCTGGCTCTTGTCGTAGACCGGCGCGCGGCGCTGAACGATCTCGCTCAAACCGGCCGTGTCGAAGGGCTCATCGTGGCGGGCGGCACGAAAGACATCCTCCACAAGGGTTAGCGCGGCGCGACCGTCGCCGTCGGCCATCTGGATGAGCGAGGCGCGGGCGTCCGTATCGAGCGGCAGCGGTCGGCCCTCGGCGGCCTCGGCGCGGGCGATCAGCGTCTCGATGGCCTCCGCCTCGAGACGCCGGAAGACGAGCACCTGCGCGCGAGACAGCAGCGCCGCATTGAGCTCGAAGGATGGATTCTCGGTAGTGGCGCCCACAAGCGTGATGGTGCCGTCCTCCATGACCGGCAGGAGACTGTCCTGCTGGGCGCGGTTGAAGCGGTGGATCTCGTCGATGAACAGAAGCGTGCCCTGTCCAACCGAGCGCCGTTCGCGGGCGCGCTCGAAGGCCTTCTTGAGGTCCTGAACGCCGGTGAAGATGGCAGAGAGCTGCTCGAACGCGAAGTCGGTCTCGCCGGCCAGCAGCCGCGCCACCGTCGTCTTGCCTGTGCCCGGCGGCCCCCACAGAACAAGCGAGCCCGGCGCACCGGCCGCCAGCATGCGCGTGAGGGCGCCGTCCGGGCCGACGAGATGGTCCTGACCGACCACCTCGGCCAAATTCTGCGGGCGAAGCCTGTCAGCCAGCGGACGGGGAACGTCCTCTGCCATCCCGGCAGCGTCGAACAGGGTGGTCATGCCCTATCCTCGGAGCACCGTCTCGATGATGCGGCCATCGCGCTCAATGACGAGTTCCCAGGCCCGGCGAGGCGAACGGGTCTCGGCCTCCAGTCTCTGGGTCGAGTCGATTTGGACGCCATTGACCTGATGGACTATGTCGCCGGGCTGGAGATTGACGTGGTGAGCAGGTGACCCCCGATCGACGGCGACGACAATCACACCGTCCGGATCGCCGCGCAGCGACAACTCCTCGACGAGCGCCGGCGACAGATTGGCAACCCGGGCGCCAGCGAACGGCGATGGCCCGTCGAGATCGCGAATATCGCGGGGCGGATCCTCCGGCGCCGGCTCGAGCGGCAGTTGAACGGTCCGCAATTCCTCCTCGCGCAATACGCTGAGGTCTACCGTCCCGCCAACCCCGCGCGTCGCCAGCCGATATCGGAACGCATTAGGATCGGCCACCTCGTGGCCATCGACCTCGGTGATGACGTCGCCAATCTGCAGGCCGGCCTGGGCAGCAGGGCCTCGCCCGTGGAGGCTGGCAACGATGACGCCAAGCGGGCGCGCCATGCCGAGGCCGTCGGCGATGTCGGGCGTTACTTCCTGCAACCCCCCGCCGAACCACGGGCGTTCAACGCCACCGCCGGCCTGGGCCGAGCCGACGACGAGGCGCACCATGTTGGACGGGGTGGCAAAGCCAATCCCGTGGGATCCGCCCGAGCGCGTGAAGATCGCCGTGTTGATGCCGACGAGCCGGCCGTTCATATCGATCAGCGCGCCGCCGGAATTGCCCGGATTGATGGCGGCATCGGTCTGGATGAAGAAGCCGTAGTCAGACACACCGACCTGGGTGCGGGCCACCGCGGAGACGATGCCGCTGGTCACAGTCTGGCCGACGCCAAAGGGATTGCCGATCGCCAGGACGATGTCGCCGACCTCAAGGGAATCGGAATCGCCGAATTCCAGATGCGGCAGCGCCTCCTCGACCTCGATGCGAAGAATGGCGAGGTCGGTGTCCTCGTCGCTCGACACCACCTCGGCAGAAAACTCGCGCCGGTCGGTAAGCGCCACCCGGATCTCGTCGGCGCCGTCGATGACATGGGCATTGGTAACGATCAGCCCGGTGGGATCAACGATCACGCCCGAGCCCAGCGAATTCTGCACACGCTCGCGCTCGCGGCCGCCGCCGAACCCGCGATCGCCGAAGAAGTGCTGGAAGAACGGATCGTCGAAAAAAGGCGAAAAGCGCTGGCGCACCATCCGGCTGGTGTGGATGTTGACGACGGCCGGGGCCGCCTCGCGCACGATGGGCGCATAGGACAGGCGCAGTTCGGCCTCGCTCTGAGGCACGACGCGCTGCTCTGCCTCACCTGGCCCCGACCAGGCCAGCATGGCGGCAATCGCGGCGATGGGCCCGAAGGCCCACCGCCAACCAGTGTCGGATCTCAACGTCATGCTCCAACCATATAACGCTGCAGACGGCCGCTTAGAAGCATTGTCTATCCAGCCATCGCGGGGAACAGGATTGCGGTAGCCAGGGCGAAGTAAATCAGCACGCCGGTCGCATCGCAGATCGACGTGACCAGAGGCGCACTCGCGGTTGCCGGATCCAGCCTGAGTCGGGTCAGCACGAAGGGAAGCGTCATGCCGATAATGCTGCCTACAATGACGATGAGAACCATGGACATTGCCACCACGAGGGCGATCTGCGCATCCGCACGAATAACACCGATGAACGAGACGGCGACCGCCATGCTGAGGCCCATCAGTGCGGCAACGCCGACCTCGCGCATGATCATTTTCCCCCAGTCGCCGAGCTTGGCTTCGCCCGTTGCCAGGGCACGAACCATCAGTGTCGCTGACTGCGAGCCCGCATTGCCACCGGAATCGATGAGCAGCGGCAGAAAGAACACGAGCGCAACATAGGCTTCGATGGTCTCCTCGAAATAGGCAATGCC
>SKQW01000076.1 GCA_007118805.1 Rhodobiaceae bacterium
GCGGCTTGTCGACCAAGATCCATCAGCAGTCCGATCCATCAAATGCGGGGACTGAACAGCTAGTCGCGCAGGGCGAGGTCGGTCAGCGTCGCCGCCAGCAGGCGCGCGCCGGCGGCGAGGTCCTCCGGCTTGGCGTTTTCCGATTCGTGGTGGCTGATGCCTTTCTCGCAGGGCACGAAGATCATCGCCGCTGGCGCCACCCGGGCAATGTGCATGGCATCGTGCCCGGCCCCCGACATCATGCGCCGCCCGGCAAGGCCGAGCCGGTCCCGCCACCGTTCAAGGGTCGCCACCACCTCGGCGTCGAAGACGGTGGGCGGCGAATCGGCGAGCCGGCTCGCCGCCGCTTCGCAGGGCGCGGTCAGGTCCCGCGTCGCCGCCTCGATCTCGTGCGTCATGCGGGCGATCTCGGCCGCCTCGGGGTGGCGCAGGTCGATCGTGAAATAGACCCGCGCCGGCACCGTGTTGGGGGCGCCGGGCAGGACCTCGAAGCGGCCCACGGTGAAGCGTAGCAGGTCGGCCTGGTCCTGGGCCGCCTGGTAGAGCCGGGTCAGCATGGCATTGGCCGTCTTCAACGCGTCGCGGCGCAGGGCCCGCGGCGTGGTGCCGGCATGGGCGGCCTCGCCGGTGATCTCGACGCCGAACCAGCGCAGGCCCTGCACGCCTTCGACGACGGCCACCGATTCGCCAGCTTCCTCCAGCACCGGCCCCTGCTCGATATGGGGCTCGACATAGGCCGCGATGGGAAAGCCGAAGGGGCGTTCCGGCAGGTCCGGCGTGGTGGCGAGATAGGCCTTCAGGGCGTCCGACAGCACGATGCCGTCGGCGTCGGTGACGTGCAGGATGTCGTCGAGGAAGACCGAGCCGGCATGGATTGAGGCGCCCATGGTGCCGGGCTGGAAGCGGCTGCCCTCCTCGTTGAGCCAGGAGACCACCTCGACCGGTCGCCGGGTTTCGATCCCGGCCTCGTCGAGCGCCTCGAGCACCTCGAAGGCGGCCAGCACGCCATAGGCGCCGTCGAACTTGCCGCCGGTCGGCTGGCTGTCGAGATGGCTGCCGCCGATCACCGGGGCGGCATTGGCGTCGCGGCCGGGCCGGCGGATGAACAGATTGCCGATGGCATCGCTCGCCACCTCATAGCCCCGCCCCTGGGCCCAGCCCACGATCTGGCGCCGCGCCTCGCCGTCGGCCTCCGACAGGGCCTGGCGGTTGACCCCGCCGGCCGGCGTGCCGCCGAACCGCGCCATCTCCATGTGGCGCTGCCACAGGCGCGCCTCGTCGATCCGCGCGGCAACCCTTTCCCCAGCCTCGACCGGCATGTGCGTGCTCCCTACCTGAAGATCCTGCCTTCCTATCAGGAGTCGCCGGCCTCCTGCCAGTCGGGCGGGGTGGCAAGCGCATGATAGACCGTACCACCGATCCCGCCCGCCACGGCCAAGGCCGCAATGCCTTCGAGGCTGCGCGCCGCGGCGATAGGCGTCATCGGCAGGGCCGTGTTCATCAGCGCAAGTGCGGCGGCGATTGCGCCGATCCCGGCGAGGACACTGACCACATGATGCCACCCGCCCAGCAGCCGGACCACGAGCTCGGCCAACGCAAAGGCCACCGCGAAGGCGGCGGCGACGAGGCCAGCATAGCGCGGCGCGAAGCCGGCCAGATCGGCCAACGTGGTGGAGATGCGCACCGGCAGCGGAATGTCGATGCCGAGCCGGGCCAGGGCGGCGAGGTTGAACTGGGTCTGGATCACCGAGCCGAGCGCGGCCGCGGTCAGCACCGCCGCGACATAGGCGAGCACCGGGCGAAGGTAACCGCGCGCCATGCCGTGTCGCTCCGTTTCGGTTCTTTCGCGACGGGGTTTGTCTGATAGGCTGGCCGTTTCATACCGGTTTGTCCACCGTTTCGTCCCGAGGCGAAAATGCGATCCGCCGTCCTGCGAAGCGCCATTCTCTGGGCGCTTGTCATCTCGCCCCAGGTCGCCGCCCAGGACCTCGACGTCTCGGTCGTCGTCGCCGGCCTTGAACATCCCTGGTCACTGGCCTGGCTCCCCGACGGGCGCCTGCTGGTCACCGAGCGCGCCGGGCGCCTGCGGATCGTTGCGGACGGCAGGCTCGATCCCGATCCGGTCTCCGGGCTCCCCGCGCCGCATGTGCGCGCCCAGGCCGGCCTGTTCGAGGTGCTGCCGGCGCCAGATTTCGCAGACAGCGGCGAGACTTATCTGTCCATGGCCGATGGCAGCTCGGGCGCGAACCGGCTGCGGGTGATTCGGGCCCGCCTGGAGGACGGCGCGCTTGAGGAGGTGACCGACATCTTCAGCGCTTCCCACCCGCAGGATACCAGCGTGCATTACGGCGGACGCATGCTGTTCCTGCCCGACGGCACGCTGCTCGTTACCGTGGGCGATGGTTTCGATTACCGCGAGGAAGCGCAGAGCCTGGCGAGCCATTGGGGCACCATTGTGCGGCTCGACAGGGACGGCTCGGCGCCGGCCGACAATCCCTTTGTCGGGGTGGACGACGCGCTGCCCGAGATCTTCACCTACGGCCACCGCAACATCCAGGGCTTCGTCCATGACCGGGAAAGCGCTCGCCTGTGGTCCCACGAGCACGGGCCGCGCGGCGGCGACGAGCTCAACCTGATCGAGGCCGGCGCAAACTATGGCTGGCCCGCCGCCACCCACGGCGTCGACTATTCGGGCGCGCGCATCACCCCCTTTCAGGAACTGCCCGGCATGCGCGCGCCGCTCCGAGTGTGGACGCCGGCCATCGCGCCCTCCGGCATGGCCCTCTATGACGGCGATCTCTTTCCCGAATGGCAAGGCGATATACTGATGGGCGGGCTGGTCAGCCGGGCACTGCACCGCCTTCGCGTCACGGACGGGGAGGTCGTCGAGGAGGAACTGCTGGTCGGCGATATGGACCGCCGTATCCGCGACGTCCGCGTTGGGCCGGACGGCGCGGTCTATCTGCTCACCGATCACTCCGATGGCGAGCTTCTGCGGATCATTCCGGCGCAATAGCCGCGGGCGGCCTTGCGGAGCCGGCTTGCCCGCACCCGGTCATCCCCCCGGCGCTGCCGCCCGAGCCGATTCACGGGCGCTCATTGTCAGAAGGTCATAGCGAGCCACGGTCGCGTCGTCCTGGTTGAAGACTTCCACGTCCCAGCGCACCTCGCCATAGTCCGGGCTGCGCGCGGCGCGCTTTTCCTTGACCGTCAGGCGCACCCGGATGGCATCGCCCGGCGAGACTGGCTTGAGAAAGCGCAGATTGTCCAGGCCATAATTGGCAAGCAGCGGGCCCGGCGGCGGATCGACGAACAGCCCGGCGGCGAAGGACAGGATGAGATAGCCATGCGCCACCCGGCCGGGGAAGAACGGGTTGGCGCGGGCCGCCGCCTCGTCCATGTGGGCATAGAAGGTGTCGCCCGTGAAATGCGCGAAATGCTCGATATCGTCGACGGTAATGGTGCGCGGCGCGGTCTCGACCGTCTCGCCGACCGCCAGCGCCTCGAAGGGGCGCTTGAAGGGGTGCTGCGCGCTCACTGGCGCCGGCGCCCCCCGCGTCCAGCGGCGGGTCAGCGTGGCCAGCCGCGCCGGCGAGGCCTGTAGCGCCGTGCGCTGCATGTAGTGGAACACCCCGCGCAGTCCGCCCAACTCCTCGCCATCGCCCGCCCGGCCCGGCCCACCATGGACGAGCCCCGGCATCGGCGCGCCATGACCGGTCGATTCCGCGCCGCTCTCACGGTCGATGACGAGCAGTCGTCCGTTAAGGGGCGCCATGGCGAAAACGAGCCGTTCCGCCGCATCCGGGTCATGCGTAAAGATCGAGGCGACGAGGCCGCCGCCGCCCCTGGCCACCAGCGCCGCGGCCTCGTCGAGCGTGTCGTAGGGCATCAGCGTGGCGACCGGGCCAAACGGCTCGACGGAATGGACCTTCTTCGAGCGAACCGGATCGTCGCAGCGCAGGAGGACCGGGGAGAGATAGGCCCCCGGCCCCTCGGGCACCGTCGCATCGCCCGCCACGAATTCGGCCTCCGTCGCCAGCTCGCTGATCGCCGCGACGACGTCGGCGCGCTGCGCAGTAGAGACCAGCGGCCCCAGCCGGGTATCCTCAAGCCGGGGGTCGGCGGGCCGGTATTTTCCGAGCTCGGCGCCAAGCGCCTCGGCCGCCGTCGCCATGAGATCGCGCGGCACCAGGACGCGCCGGATGGCGGTGCATTTCTGACCGGCCTTGACGGTCATCTCGCGCACCACCTCCTTGACGAACAGGGCGAATTCAGGCGTTTCCGGCGTCGCATCGGGGCCCAGCACCGCGGCGTTCAGCGAGTCCCGTTCGGCGATGAAGCGTACCGCTTCGCTCGAGACGACAGGGTGGTTGCGCAGCGCTTCGGAGGTCGCGGCCGAGCCGGTGAACGAGATCACGTCCTGGCCGGTCAGATGGTCGAGAAGATCGCCCGTCGACCCGCAGATGAACTGGAGGGCGCCCGCGGGCAGGATATCCGCGTCCACGATCAGCTGGGCCACCGCCTCCGCGAGATAGGCGGTGGCCGTCGCCGGCTTGGTGATCACCGGCATGCCAGCGAGGATCGCCGGCGCCAGCTTCTCCAGCATGCCCCAGCAGGGGAAGTTGAAGGCGTTGATATGGACCGCCACGCCGTGCCGTGGCGTGAGGATATGCCCGCCGACGAAGGTGCCGCCGCGCGACAGGCTCTCGGTCTCGCCTTCGACGACGAAATTCTCGCTGGGCAGCTCGCGCCGCCCGCGCGAGGCATAAGCGAAGAGCGTCCCGATGCCGCCATCGATGTCGAAGAAGTTGTCGCGCCGGGTGGCCCCGGTGTGCGAAGAAAGCGCGTAGAGCGGTGCGCGATTGTCGTTGAGATGGACGGCGAGCGCTTTCAGCATCTCGGCGCGCTGATGGAAGGTAAAGGCGCGCAGGCGCGGGCCGCCGACAGTTCGCGCATGTCGCAGCGCCGCGGCAAAGTCGATCCCCTCGGTGGAGGCGCGCGCCACGATCTCGCCGTCGATCGCGCTCGGCAGGTCGCTGAGCCCCGCCTCCGGCGTGAACCAGCGATCCTCCACGTAGCTCTGCAGAACCGGTGGCATGGTTCCTCTCCTGTCTCGCGGCGACGGCACGCACCGTATGTTACACCTTCTGGGCAAGCAATGATGGCTTGTAACATTTCCGGCGCGTTGTCGAAGAGGCGGCCCGCGCACCGCCACCTGAACCTGTGGCTTCTTGCGGCAGGACACGCCGATGCGGTAAGCCACGGACACAGCATGCCAAACACGATCCAACCGTCAGAATTCGGGTGTCGATTTGCGCGTATTGGTCACCGGGGCCGGCGGATTCATCGGCCGCAATCTCGTCCGCACCCTGCTGGCGCAGGGCGCCATCGCCGGACCCGACGGGGCGCCTGCGCGGCTTGACGAACTGGTGCTCGCAGATCGCGCGCCGTTCGATGCGCCGGACGTTGATGGGCCTAGCGTCACCGCCCTGGTGGGCGACCTGACGGAGGATGCGTTCCTGAGATCGGTGCTGGATCGGCCACCAGACAGCATCTTCCATCTGGCCGCGACATTGACGGTGGAAGCCGAGCGAGATCTCGACGGCGGCTGGGCCGCCAATCTCCACCTGCCCTTTCGCCTCCTCGAGGCATGCCGGCAGGCTGGCCACCGTCCGCGCTTTGTCTATGCCAGCTCCATTGCCGTCTTCGGCGGCGCGCTGCCGACGCGGATTTCCGACCACCATGTCCAGCAGCCCCAGACGTCATACGGCATCGCCAAGGCGGTGAGCGAACTCCTGATCAACGATTATAGCCGTCATGGCTTCGTCGATGGCCGGGCCTTGCGGCTGCCGATCGTCGTGGTGCGGCCGGGTGAGC
>SKQW01000129.1 GCA_007118805.1 Rhodobiaceae bacterium
ATGCATCGACGCCCCATCAACGCCCTCAAATCACCACCCCACCCGCCACCAACCGACCGAAGGCAAATGCACCTCGATCTCGCCCCAATCTAAACCGGACAGTAGTGGGACAGTGCCCGGCCATCCACGAGACCACGCACAAGACGCAGGCACCGCGAGCCGCGGATGCCCGCGACGCAGCGCGGGCATGACGAGGTGGGGACACGCCGCGCCTTGTGTCGCTGACGCATGGACTTGATTTGCCCGCCGATTCTGGATTCCCGCCTGCGCGGGAATGAGCGGAAAGGGAGACGGTGCCGTAGTCCGCTCATGCCCGCGAAGGCGGGCATCCAGCTACGGCCATGCCGCCGAGGCAAGGCAGATGATACTGAGTCCGGCGGAAGCCACCCTCAGGTCATGGTCGGTCGCTGGCCGTCCTCGAACGCGCGGATTGACCGGCGCCGGGCCAATCCACCCTGCCCCGGTCCGCTCAGCGCGCCAGCGCGCTACGCCCGGCGAACCGCGCCGCCGGCCCCAGCTCGTCCTCGATCCGCATGAGCTGATTGTATTTGGCGACCCGGTCCGAGCGGGCCAGCGAGCCTGTCTTGATCTGCCCGCAATTGGTGGCGACGGCCAGATCGGCGATGAAGGAATCCTCGGTCTCGCCGGAGCGGTGCGACATGACCGCGCGATAGGCCGAGCGATGCGCCGTCTCCACCGCCTCGAGGGTCTCGGTCAGGGTGCCGATCTGGTTGACCTTGACGAGGATCGCGTTGGCGACGCCGTCGGCGATGCCGCGCTCGAGCCGCTCGGTATTGGTCACGAACAGATCGTCGCCGACGAGCTGGCAGCGCCCCCCGAGCCGTTCGGTCAGCATCGCCCAGCCGGCCCAGTCGTCTTCCGCCATGCCGTCCTCGATCGAGGCGATCGGATAGGCCTCGACGAGCTCGGCGAGGTAGTCGACCATACCCGCCCCGTCGAGCGCCCGGCCCTCGCCCTTGAGGTCGTAGCGCCCGTCGGCGAAGAACTCCGTGGCCGCCGCGTCGAGGGCCAGCACCACGTCGGTGCCCGGATTGAAGCCGGCCGTCTCGATGGCGCCGATAATGAAATCAAGCGCTTCACGGGAAGACTTGAGGTCTGGCGCGAAGCCGCCCTCATCGCCCACATTGGTGTTGTGGCCGGCCTTCTTGAGAGCCGCCTTGAGGCTGTGAAAGACTTCCGCGCCCATGCACACCGCCTCGGCCATCGAGTCAGCAGCGACCGGCATCACCATGAATTCCTGGATATCGACGGCGTTGTCGGCATGGGCGCCGCCATTGAGGATGTTCATCATGGGAACCGGCAGCACCCTGGCATTGACGCCGCCAATATAGCGATGCAGCGCGATGCCGGTGGCATCGGCCGCGGCGCGCGCTACCGCCAGCGACACGCCGAGCGTGGCATTGGCGCCGAGCCGGCCCTTGTTGGGGGTGCCGTCGAGCTTGATCAGGGTCTGGTCGATGAGGACCTGATCTTCCGCGTCCATGCCCGACAGCGCATCGAAGATCTCGCCATTGACCGCATCGACCGCGCGTTGCACCCCCTTGCCGAAATAGCGGTCGCCGCCGTCGCGCAGCTCGACCGCCTCATGGGCGCCGGTCGAGGCCCCCGAGGGCACCGCGGCCCGGCCGCGCCACTCGTCCTCGAGGATGACGTCGACCTCCACGGTCGGATTGCCGCGGCTGTCGAGGATCTCGCGCCCGACGATGTCGATGATTGCGGTCATGGAGTCCCTTCCCCGATTCTGATGGTGGACGGGCTATAGCCGACCGCGCGGACATGGGAAAGGGGCGCGGGACGATCGCCGGGCCGGTTCGTCCCGGGTTCGTCCGCCCGGTTCGTCCCGCGGTTCGTCCCGCCTATGACGCGGCAGCGCCGCCGCCCTGGCCGGGGCTCGTCTTCACCACCTTATCGATCGCCATGAGCTGCTCGATGACGGCCGGAAGATCCTTCATTGCCAGCATGTTAGGCCCGTCGGACGGGGCCCTGTCGGGGTCCGGATGGGTCTCGATGAAGACGCCGGCCACCCCCACGGCGACCGCCGCGCGCGCGAGCACGGCCACGAACTGGCGCTGCCCGCCGGAGGATTTCCCTTGTCCGCCAGGCTGTTGTACCGAATGGGTGGCATCGAAGATGACCGGACTGCCGAAGCCGGCAAGGATCGGCAGGGCGCGCATGTCGGAGACCAGCGTGTTGTAGCCGAAACTCGCCCCCCGTTCGGTGACGAGCACCTGGCCGTTGCCGCCGCCCACCACCTTGTCGATGACGTTACCCATATCCCAGGGCGCCAGGAACTGGCCCTTCTTCACATTGACGATACGGCCCGTGCGCGCGGCGGCCAGCAGGAGGTCGGTCTGGCGGCAGAGAAAGGCCGGAATCTGAAGGATATCAACCGTTTCGGCCACCGGCCCGCACTGGGCCGCCTCATGGACATCGGTGAGCACCGGCAGTCCGGTTCGCTCCCGGAGCTCGACGAAGATCGACAGCGCCTTGTCCATGCCGATGCCGCGCGAACTGTCCAGGCTGGTGCGATTGGCCTTGTCGAAGGACGACTTGTAGACGAGGCCGATGCCCAGAATCTCGGCCATCTCCTTGAGCGCAGCCGCGGTTTCCAGCGCGTGGTCGCGGCTTTCCATGGCGCACGGGCCGGCCACCAGCGCCAGCGGCGCCTGATTGGCGAAGGTCACCTTGCCGACGGCAATGCGCGGTTCCGGGCGGGTGGTCATGCAGCGTGTCCTACACCGCCTCGAAGGCGATCGCCATGCCCATCGCCTCGCTGGCCCGCACAACCAGCCGGCCGCCCAGCTCTGAGTAGCTGATCCCGCCGCGATCAAGCGCCATCCGCGCCGCCGCCAGGTCGGCAACACCGATGGCGGCGGCCGCAAAGCGTGGCGTTCGGAACTCGCCAACCGGCACCGCGCCGCCCCACATGGCCGTCGCGGCGAGCGGGGTCAGCACCCGGATACGCCCGCGCGGCGTCTCCACGGTCAAGCCGGCGCTCGTGGCCTGCACCTCGCGCACCCCGGCAAAGCCCTCGAAGAATGCATGGTGGTCGGATGGCGCCTCGGCAATCATCATCACCTCGCTCACCGTCCGGGCGGTGTTGGCATGGCGCTGATAGTCGGGCTTCCAGAAATGCTCGGGGGCGAGCTGCTGGCACGCGAAGAACCCGGCCTCCGGAATGAAGGGATCGGACGCAAAGGCGAGACGGAACCCCACCTTGGCCGTCGACCCGTCGGGCTGGCGAGCCTCGCGGCCGAACTCGAATGGCAGATAGGCCTGCAGGCCGGCCGCCGCGAACGCTCCAGCATCGGCGATGGCATCGGCGCTTTCAAGCACCAGCATGCTCAGGCCCTCATGCCGGTCGAGATAGCGGTGATTGAAGCGCGCGAAGCTGAACTCGCCGGGCTTGGGGACTGGGATATCGCCCGGATCGTAGACGCCGAGGAGCTCCAGAAAGCAGCTCTCGAGCTGAACCAGACTGTTCTCTGTGCCGAAGGGATGCCGGGCCTTGGGCGTCAGCGTGAAGCCGAGCCGCTCATAGACCGACCTGGCGTGGTCGAGCCCGTGCACCGCGATGACCAGATGATCGATGCCGCGCGCCATGGCCGGCTAGACTAGCCGGCTCTGGACCAGCGCCGCTTCGACGAAGGAGGCGAAGAGCGGGTGCGGGTCGAAGGGGCGAGACTTTAGCTCAGGATGGAATTGCACGCCGACGAACCAGGGATGGTCCTCGTATTCCACGATCTCCGGCAACAGCCCGTCCGGCGAAACGCCGGAAAAGCGCAGCCCGGCCGCCTCCAGCCGGTCACGATAGCGCATGTTCACCTCGTAGCGGTGTCGGTGCCGTTCGGAGATCTCGGCTGCCCCGTATATCCCGGCGGCCCGAGATCCGCCGGAGAGCAAGGCCGGATAGGCGCCAAGACGCATCGTCCCGCCCAAGTTGCCATTGCTCAACCGCTTCTGCAACTCGTTGCCTTTGAGCCATTCGGTCAGCAGCCCCACGACCGGTTCCGAGGTGGAACCGAACTCGGTGGAGCCGGCCTCGGATACGCCGGCGAGATTGCGCGCCGCCTCGATAACCGCCATCTGCATGCCGAAGCAGATGCCGAAATAGGGAACGTGGCGCTGGCGCGCGAACGTCGCCGCGCGGATCTTCCCCTCGCTGCCCCGCTGGCCGAACCCGCCGGGCACCAGGATGCCGTGCACCTGCTCCAGGAATGGCGCCGGATCTTCGCGCTCGAAGATCTCGGATTCGATCCAGTCGATGTTCACCTTGACCCGGTTGGCGATGCCGCCATGCATGAGCGCTTCGTTGAGCGACTTATAGGCGTCCATCAAGCCGGTATATTTGCCGACGATGGCGATCGTCACCTCGCCTTCCGGGCTGCGCACGCGCTCGACGATGTCATGCCAAGCATCGAGCCTTGGCGGCGAGGCCGGCGTGATGGCGAAGGCTTCCAGCAATTCGGTATCGAGGCCTGCCTCGTGATAGGCCAGCGGCACCGAATAGATGGTATCGACGTCGCGCGCCTCGATCACCGCGGACGGGCGAACATTGCAGAAGAGCGCCAACTTGCGCCGCTCATCGGGCGGGATCGGCCGGTCGCAACGGCACAGCAATATGTCCGGCTGTATGCCAATCGAGCGCAGCTCCTTCACTGAATGCTGCGTCGGCTTGGTCTTGACCTCTCCGGCACTCGGGATGAATGGCAGGAGCGTCAGGTGGATGAACACCGTGTCGCCGCGCGGCAGTTCGTTGCCGAGCTGACGGATCGCCTCGAAGAACGGCAATCCCTCTATGTCGCCGACGGTGCCGCCGATCTCGCAAAGCACGAAATCGACAGCTTCGTTGCCGCTTAGCACGAACTCCTTGATGGCGTCGGTGACGTGGGGGATGACCTGGATGGTCGCGCCCAGATAGTCGCCGCGCCGTTCCCGGGCAATGATATCCTGATAGATGCGGCCAGTGGTGACGTTGTTGTCCTGGCTGCACGGAACGCCCGTGAAGCGCTCATAGTGCCCGAGGTCGAGGTCCGTCTCCGCTCCGTCGTCGGTGACGAATACCTCACCATGCTGATAGGGGCTCATGGTCCCCGGATCGACATTGAGATAGGGATCGAGCTTCTTCAGCCGAACGGAATAGCCACGCGCCTGAAGGAGCGCACCAAGCGCCGCGGAAGCGAGACCCTTGCCGAGGGAGGAGACCACGCCGCCGGTGATGAAGACGTACCGCGCCATGGACCTTGAGCATATACTCCGCGGATGCGATTCGGGGCGCGGAAATCTCCGCCCGCGCGCCTTATCCCCAGCTTGATGTCATTCCGACTGCGGCACCTGCGGGCCGGCGGGCTCATCCTGCTGAATCTGATCGAGGATCGTGCCCTCGGTCTGCTCGGCAGGCGCCGGCTCCCCGGCCTGGGGCATGAACGGATCGTCGAGGATCGAGCGCTGCGGCCCGTCCCGATGGGCAAGAATGGTCAGGATCATGCTCGTGGCGATGAAGCCGACGGCCAGCACGGCCGTCGCCCGCGTGAGCACATTGGCAGAGCCGCGGCCGCTCATGAAGCCGCCGCCCCCGCCACCGCCGCCACCGCCAATGCCGAGGGCGCCGCCTTCCGAGCGCTGCAGAAGGACGATAACAACGAGCGCTATCACCAGCATGAGGTGGATGACGATAATCACCGATTCCATGCGTCAATACTCTAGCTTGCCGAGGACCGCGCGCCTTCTACACCGATGCCGCCGCTGACGCCACCCCGGGGTCGGTCAATCTCTCAACTATCGATATGGAGATAGGCAAATGCAATTCCAAGCAGATCTGCCGATTTGAGACTGGCGCCGCCCACAAGG
>SKQW01000358.1 GCA_007118805.1 Rhodobiaceae bacterium
CCTCGCCAAGGATTGGGAGTGCCTCAACGCCAAGGGCCTCGCCTTCATCAAACTCGCCTCCATCCGCCTCATGATTAGAAAACTCTGTAATCCATCATGAAGTCTCCGGACAGACTCTCAAGCATGCTCGCGATATCCTATGGTATGGGTTCACGAGCTAATATCGGATGCTAAAGACCCACTTGGTCTCTAAGCTTGGTATTTATTTTGGCTTAGAACCAGACAGAAATCACTTATACGTTTTTTACTTTAGCGGGAAACTTTTATTAGGACTTCCAACTTATATGTTTATGCAGGAAGCATATCGGTTTGTTGACACCTATGCTCCGCTTAAGTGCATTGTATAATCTCCGCCCCGACGGCATAAGAGGATTGTCGATCAGACGGCTCGCAATCAATTTGTAGCGTCGCCGCTCCTCACTCGTCAGGCACAATCGCGCCGCAGTTTCCTTGTCGTCCCGCGCTGCAATATCCGCATCAATTTCCAGAATCCTCCGCGCCACGGCAGGTTTGTTAAGTATATCCACGTAATGGTCAATCTTGACATGACCATTCATGTAACGAGCCATGACATGATATTTAGGCTGATAATTCCAGCTCACATCGAGCGTCAGCAAACGCAGTTCAGGATTTTCGTAGACCGCCTTCGCGAACGACGGTTGATCCGGTTTCCATTTCTCGGACGTGTGGATCGTCAGCCAATCTTCCGCAAGCTTTCGGGTTCGATCGTTTTTTTGAAAAAGAATGCGCCCGTGTTCCAATGCGAGAACCATTTCTGATCCGGCAAGCCTTCCAAATCATAGCGCGTCGTCGCTGGCGTACAGCGAAGCGAAATTGCAAAGTCAAAACGATCGAGGAGCGTGGCAATCGCTCCTTCAACGCGCTGAAAAACCTCCGTGTCAACATCCAAAACCAGCGTATTTTCGTAAGGCGATGTTAAAGGCGATTTAATTTTGACCAACAAGCATTCGCTGTTCGGCTGTTCATGAACTATTATTTTGTCGAAAACCTCTCGTAATACTTCGCTATTGTTGGCTGCTTCGACATTCGTAACAAGACACACCGGACATGTGTTGTGTGCCTTTCTAAGGCTATAACACGAATTAACCGCCATCAAGATGTATTCTTGGCCAAATGCTGGGTAAAGAACGCCAATTTTAGAAGTTTTTTCCATATCTCTATACCTATTCGTATCCGACAAGGGCCGATATTCCCACATATTGGTGATCTCTTGCGTCGCAGAGGCACACATGGGGAACCGCTGCCAGCCCTCATGGTGCTATAGAACGTTGGCTATCGACAGAGACCAGAAAGTTCTGACTTATCGTTGAGACAAGGCACCGCCACTTCGGCCCTCTCGAAGGCGACGTAGCGGGCTGGCCGACCACCTTGGCCCCGATCCAGGCGACCCACTGTCGTCAATTACATGTCGACCAGCTTCTTGCGCAGCATCGCGAACGACTGCATCGTATCCGGCAGAACGAGCGTCGGCTTCGCTAGAACCGGCATTAAAACTCGTGCCGAACTGAATTGGCGGATTGGTTTGGAGGGCAGATTGCCTCGATTTTCTCCAAGAGGATGCACCCGGTCTCGCTTGGTGTAGCACCGCTTGGCAAAGTTACTTCCTGCCATTCAAGGTAGGTATCCCGCACATTTACTTGGCCCGATTCGATAAGGTCCCGCACGCATGGTCTTGCTCCCGCTTGAATCCTGGCCTGAGAGGTTCGGATAACGTGCTCGCTTACATCGCGGCGCTGAGCCAAACGAGCGACACGCTCTTGTTCTGGAACACGAATCCTCAGGACGATCCGTCGGATGACGCTTTGTTGCTCCTTGGAAGCAATCGAACGGGTTGCCTCCAACCAGGGCTCCGCATTCCCGGATCGGTTGTCCAATAAGCTCCTCAGTGGCCCCTCGTCCACAACGTATATTCCCGCCGGAAGAGAAACTTCGAGATCGTGCCAAACATTGTAATGGTACAGAGCATCGAGCAAGCGGCGCACCTCGTGAAGAGCCGACAGTTTAGATAACCGGATGTCTTTCATTGAGCGAGCACGTGCAATCAGCCGCTCCAGCGCGGTCCTCGAAAGCTCTTCCGGTACTATTGCGCCACTTTTTACCAAATCACCTAGCGTCGTCGACTTCCCGGTTCCAGCAGGACCGACCAGTTCTATTATGGTTATAGTCTGGGGAGTCGCATCCTCCGAATGCCCGGTCGAACGCGCCTCGGACATCCCAGAGGCGTCGGTATCCAGTTTCACCTTGAAGTATTTTGTTGACACGGTGGTGGCCTTTGGCTGACAGATCGGAACTAGGCTACGGACGAGAAGCAGTGGCCGTCGCTCGATACCTATTGTAAAAACGAAAGCTGATAGGGGAGCCATGATTTCGCATTGACCGCGAAATTAAGCCACACGAACATCACAAAGGCGTAAAATCCAAGGATGGAAATTCGTATTAGATACCGCTGAGACCTCACGAACAAAAGCGGGACGTATGGCCAAACTACAAGTTGCATCGTCATAAAGTACAAAGCGATCCGATCGACCGCCGTCGGAGCCTGCAACACCAACGGCATCATGGCCAACGAAAAAACGGCTACCCAAAACCAGAGCGCCTTGTCTTCCTTATACATCGGGATTTTCCTGTAAAATAAAAGGAACAACCCCGCCGGAATGCAATTCATCAGAACCCGAATTGGCCCACCTTGCGATTTCTGCGAATAATCCGATTCAACGTAGGCTCCCCAAAGATGGTCGGCGCGTTGCTCACCGAGAAAGGCGACGAAAATGACGAGGGTGGTCACTCCGACCCATACGAGGTTCCATAACCGCTGACGACTGTTAGCCAATGCCGCGAGCGGCAGCATCACGACGGCCGACTGATGAAACGTGGCGGCCACAGCCATCGTGATGATGAACGCGGTTGTTCGCCGATCTTGAAGATAGACCAGCGCCCACAGCAATAAGCCGAAGGCGACAGCCTGCCGCGTGTATCCCATCGCCACGACGGTGACCATGTACGGCACGGCGATCGTAAGCGCCAACATCGGGTCCGGCAGGCGCCGCACGAATCGTATCAGGCCAGCCGTGAAGATTGCCCCGCAGATAAGGTTTACCAGCCATACGCCCGCCTCCAGTTGGCTGGCGAACCAGTTGACCAAGTAATATCCAGGCTCCCGGCCGCTCACTATCTCCAAAAGAGTAAGCCGGGATGAAGTGTCTAAATATCTGAGATAGCTGCCCCAATCCCCTCCGACCTGATACCGCAACCCGATCGCAAGTGCGATGGCACTCCCGACGAGCCACCAAACGACATTTGGGTGGTAGCGCCGATGAAGGGCCAGCAGGGCCGGGGTCAAGAACAGGGACCAGTAGGCTAGCATCCGCTACTCGCCTCGTAGATATCGCGCGCCGGTGTATTACCGGAACGCCGCCGTTTCCCAGGGCTCGCGGGTCGCGCCGCAGCCCCCGCCAAGATCGGTATACATCTCCCCGTAGATTGCCGCCCCCCGGTCCGCGGAGAAATAATCCTCGGCGGCCGCGCGGCAGCGGCTCGCAAGGTCCGGTTCGGCGAGGATATCCAGCATCTCCCCCATGCCGCGCGAGAGCGAGGACTCGCTGCCATCGTCGACGACAGCGCCAACGCGATAGCGCTCGATCAGTTCGGCGACATCGCCAACCCCGCGATTCCCCAGAACCGGAATTCCGGAGGCAAGAAACTCGCCCATTCGGGTGGGAAGGCTGCCAAGCCTGCCTAGCTCCGGTTGCGAGAAGACAACGCCGAAGTCCATGCCCGCCAAAGCCGCCGGGACGTCTTCCGGCTTGCTGGCCCAGGTCTGAATCGACCACTCCGGAATGTCGGCATTCCGCGCCATGGCGAGGAGTTCGGCCGGGTCGTCCCGCGTCACGACCTGCAGCTTGCTGTCCGGCCGGAGCGCGGCGAGATGCCGAAAAGCCTCGACCAGCCATTGCAGGGGAAACCATCCGCTGGCGATCGAGCCGACCGAGCCCATAACGAGCCCGTCTCGCCTGCCGCGCTGCGAAGGCGACGCGCTCTCCAGCGAAAACCGCTTCAAGTCCACGCAGGTCGGAATGACGATGAAATGCTGCTTCTCCAACTGCGCATTCTCAGCCTTGAGATGACGCACGGCGGCATCGGTCAAACTGACGACCGTCGCCGCCTTGCTCAACAGCCGTCGTTCAGCCCGTTGTAGCCCGCGATGCAGCACCGAACCCCGCTTTAGCCGACCGGCCGTGATCTTCTCTTCAAGCCACAAGGCCCGCATGTCGAAGGCGAACGGCACGCGGGTGACGACGCCGCTGAACCAGGCCGCCATTGCAGGCAGGTAGCTCCGGCAATGAACGATGTCGGCGCGCCTCGCTCTCGAATGGCGCCAGACGTCCCACACCATCGTCGCCATGTCGAACGCCGTAGCCGGAATACGTGGACGGTGGTGGTATCGCCGTGGCAGCCAGCGAATCCCCGCCTGCGCGCATTCCTGGCGTAGCGCCGCGACGGCGGCATCGTCCTTCAGGTCCTCGGACTTCTCGAAGCTGATGACAGTGATGCGATGATCCGGTGCGAGCCGCGTCAGATAGGCCAGAACCTGCGACCGGCCCAGCGGCTCCAGAAGGCCGGTGTAGGAAACGTATAAAACGCACGCCATCATATGCGGACCTCGGCTGGCAGCCTTTGTTTCGCTCAGCTACCGCAGCGATTTCGCTTCAACCGTCTTATCGCGGCTGAAACCCCGGAAGCAGCAGATCGAGATATTGAGAGGCCGCCCGCTCGACCGTGAACTCATAACCGCGCGCCGTGAGCGCCGCCCGGTCATGAGGGCTGTCGAGCGCGCTCAACATAGCCTGCGCCAAAGCCTGAGGGTCGCCCACCGGCACGAGCGCGCCGTACTTCCCGCCGTCAAGGATTTCCGCCGGACCGCTTTGGCAATCCGTGCTCACGACCGGCGTGCCGCAGGCGAGCGCCTCCACAATAACATTGCCGAAGCCTTCCCACGCCGAGGAGAGCACGAAGAGGTCGGCGCGCTTCATGTAGGGATAGGGATTGGCGACAAACCCCGGCATCGTGACATCCGCCTCGATCCCCAACTCCCGCGCCAAAGCCTCAAGGTCTCCGCGAAGCTGGCCTTCCCCAAGGATCATCAACCGCGCTGGGCGCGCGCTGCGCACTTGGGCGAACGCGCGAAGCAGGGTCGGGTAGTCTTTCTGTGGCTTCAGACTGCCGACGGAGAGGACCAAAGGCCCCCCTTCCCCCTGGATACCAGGATTTGGCTGATCCATTGTTCTGTCGTCGAAGTCTTCGCCGATGACGGGGTTGTAAATTACAGAAATCTTCCCGTTATCAAGTCTACCGATTTGCAACAAATCCTGGGCCACCCCTGTCGATACCGCAACGACGTGGTCCGCGGATGGATAAAACCAGCGAATGGTGGGCTTCAAAAAGTGTGCACCCAGCGACTTCGTCGCTTCCGCAGCCAAAGAAAGTGTGTTGTGCTCGCTGATCACCAAACGCGTCTGAACCCGAGCCAAGGCGCGCGCCCAGATCGCGATGACGTTCAGCGGCCACATGGCGCAGAGGATCGCATCAGGCCTCTCGCGGCGCAGGTACCGTGCCAGCGGCCACACCGCTTGCCGCAGCCGCTTCACCCTCAAATCGACGATTGAGCCGACCTCACCCGCCGCCTCCAAGTAGTCGCCCCTTGCCTGAAGGACCACGAAATCCGCAGCGAGGCCAAGTGACTTGAAATGCGCGGCCAACTTCACGCGCCTCCCTTCAACGCCTCCGCCACGGAGGTCCGGTAGAAGGATAGCCAATCTTATGCGTTTCGACTCCAAGTCTTTA
>SKQW01000143.1 GCA_007118805.1 Rhodobiaceae bacterium
GTACAACGACGCGTGCATGGGCATCGTTCACTACTGCAGCAAACTCAACAATGCAGATAACTCGGGCTGCGGCAACCAAAATGATTGGAGGGCGGGGCACAGCGGGAGGGCGCATTCGGCGATCCATCGGATATGGATGCCTTCGACCTGAAGCCTTTGGTTTGCCTTGGGATGTGCGATCGAGAGGGATGCCGACCGGGAACGGACCTGTCCACTCCGATGCCGCGCTTGCGGCGGCATCGGAGTGAACCAGTGGTCCCGGTCATGCCGCTGTTTGGTGCGGCGGGCGCATCCGCTCACCCTGCGCGACGTTGCGCGCGATGAGATCGGCAACTGCGTCGCCGTGGGTGAGCGGCCCCATGTGGCCTGCGCCCTGCAACTCGATGTACCGTCCTTCGGGCGCGAGTTCTGCAAGTCGCCTGGCGATCAGCCGCGTCGGCTCCGGCCCCTCGCTTCCCCGCATTAACAGCACGGGAAACGCGAAGCTTCTGTAGCTGTCGAGAGTAGTGGTTTCGTTGATCAGCGCATTGAAGTCGAGGTAGGCCTTCGGAACATAGCGCGCCAGCTCGGACTGGACATCCTGTCGCTGACCTGCCCATGCCCCGGCGCCGTTCCAGTAATCAACAAAGCGCTCGGCCGCCGCCTGATATCCACCGCTGACCAGCCCGTCGCGCACGTCATCGGCCAGTGTGACGATCTCGACGAACGCATCCTGGGCCGACCCGCCCATGCGCGGAAGCATGTGAAACGCGGATGGTTCGAACAGGCTCAGACTGGCGATCCGGTCTCTCCGGTCGGCCGCAGCTCGCAGCGCGACGGCACCACCGTAGGAATGGCCGACCAGATGTACCGGTCCGTCATGCGCGTCGATCATGCCCAAGATCGGCTCGGTTTCATCGACCAGTCTGAAGGCACGAGCGCCGCTCCAGATGGCGCCGTCGATCGCACCGTATAGGCCGGGCGCGACAAATGTGTGCGTGTCTTCCGTCAGACGGTCGCGCAGTCGGCGCCATTGCCGAGGAGAGCCGCCGGAGCAATGCAGCGCGATGACGAGCGGTGGCTTGGCGCGTTGAAGCGCGTGGCGAGATGAGCCCCACATTTCCACCTCCTATTGACTTTGACCGGGGCCGCGGTGGCGACGCGTCGGATCGTTGAGGCTGAAGCTTGTGAGCCTGTCGATTTCGCCCCGTGCGATCCCGATATCCTTCAAAAGCCGATCAGGCATTCCGCGCAGTACGCGCCTGTCCCGTCGAAGGCGCATCTGTCGCCGGAGCAACTCGACCTGCCGCCATACGATCCGGGAGACGGTGCCAGTGCGGACGCCATAGCTTTGGGGTGTTGGGTTTTCATTTGTGGTCGACATTTCAGTGGAACCTTCATGCTGTCGCGCGGAACCCGCCGCGTTCGGTAGGATCACTGTGGGGGACGGACGTAGGCGCGAGCGTTGTAGTGATCGCTGGTAACGCTCGGTAATGCGTGGAAATCACCCCGGCGGTGGCGTCCATCGATCAGGCGGCCCGCCGCGCGCCCGCGCCGAGCTAGGCCGCGATATGCGCCGCCAGTTCTTCTGCATCCGGCCCCGCCCCGTCGATGAAGGTCGACTTGCGTCGTCGCATGAAGCGCAGCCCCATGGCGTAGAGGCCGGGCGCGGAGGTGACGCCGCCCTGGTGGATGAGTTCCCCCGCAGCATCAAGGACATCCACATGCAGCCAAGGGTATTCCCGGCGGAAGCCGGTGGCCCAAACGACGGTCGAGATTCCGCTTCGAACGGTATCGATCGTTTCCAGTCCGCGATCGAACGCCAACGGTACTGGTGGCCTCGGCTCATCAAGCCATCCGCCGAGCCCCAATTCATCGACCCTGTCTTCACACTGCGTGAGGACTCGCCGCAGCTTGGCTTCGGCGGCTGTCGTGGTCAGCGCAAGATCGCCGGCGAAGCGAAGTGTGGTTCCCTCGATGTTAAGCAAGCGACCGGCCAGACGTACGCCGATCGCCTGGAGCACGGGGAGGTCGAGCGACCGGCCCGCCACGAGTTGCAATGAGGGCTGACGCCGCGCCGCCTCGGGGTCGGGGACATCCTCGATCCTGGTATCCAGCAGGCCAAGGCGGTCCAGCCACCACATGATATCCCGGCCGCGATAACTTCGCGGCAGCCTGGTGTACCGCCCGACAGCCAGGGTCACCGGTCGTCCGGACAGGTGGATCTCTTCGGCGAGCTAGACGCCCGTGGCCGATGCACCGACGACCAGCACCCCGCCGGGCCGGAGCCTGTCGGGGTTGCGGTAGGTGGACGGGACCACCTGTTCGATCCGGGGCGACAGGGCATGCGCAATCTTTGGAATGTGGGGCTCATCGAACCCCCCGGTTGACAGTACGACAGTCCGCGATGCCCAAACATCCCGGTCGGTCGTGATGAGATAGCGGCTACCGTCCCGGACAATGCGGGTGACTGCGACACCATTGTTGACCGGGGCCGTGAACGAGCGGGCGTATTCCGCAAGGAGACTGGCCATGCCCGACACCGCCATGAAGCCGTCCGGATCGGGGCCGCTGTAGGACCGTCCAGGCAGTCGCGTCATCCAGTTCGGCGTGATCAGGCGCAGCGAGTCCCAGCGTTCGCTCTGCCAGCGCTCGCCTATCCGGCCGCGTTCCAGCACGACATGATCTATGCCGCGCGCGGCGAGGCAGTAGCTCATCGCGAGGCCACACTGGCCCCCGCCGATGACTGCGACGTCGGTGTATTTCATCGGTGTTTTCCATGGATCCGGCGGCATGGGCGAGCCGCCGCGGGGATTCTCCGCGGCGGCCGAGCGCCAGCTTGCCGTTGTTGTTCAGTGGCCGGTTTCGACCGCGACGGTGACGGGGGTCCGATTGGTGAGAATGTCATAGACCGCCGAGCGGGTACGGGCTTGCTCGACGACCTCGCGCAGCGTCTCGGCTGGCGCCTCGCCCGATACCTTGAAGCTCACCCGGATCGCCTGGTAGCCGTTGCGCACCTCCTCCGACAGGCCGAAGATGCCCAGGAGGTCGATGTCTCCCTCCACGGTCGACTCCACCTCATGGAGCGTCACGCCGCGCGCCGAGGCGATGTTGCCGATGCCGGAGGTAAGGCAGGCGGCTAGGGCGTGCAGCACCCATTCCACGGGCGTTGGCCCATTATCCTGTCCGACCAGCACCGCCGGATGATCGGCGTCGGCGGTGAATGCCTCCTTGTGGACGTGCTCGCCGCCGGCACCATGAAAGCCGTGCATTGTGCTGCGGCTGTGGGTGCCAGAAATCCAGCGGTTCTGTGCCCGAAAGGTGAACTTGGCGAGTTCCGGCTGGCCGGCGACCACCACGAAGATGGTCTCGAGTAGCTTCGGCGTGTCGACCCCGTTGCGCGGCGGCGGGGGTGACTTCCTGGGTGCGGCAGCCTGGTGAGCGGCAGTTGCGGTTGCTGATTCCATTGGTCTGTCTCCTCTGCATGCTTCGGCGGGCTTGCCGAGCGGCGTTGAGGTCTCGGAGACAGACGTTTGACCGGCAGTGGAAAAAAGGGTGGTTTTGGGGGATAGGAGCGTGGGAAAGAGCTGGCGCCTGTGGCGGCCAGCTCATCGACGGTCCCCGCACATGGGACCAAACAGGCTAGGACTTCTTGCTGGTTCCCCCATTCGTCCGCGCCCGGTGAATGCCCTGCGCGGTCATCTCGCCGACTTTGGTCTCGTCGCCGCCCAGGGTGCCAGGGGCCTCGCCGAACTGGTCGGACAGGTGCTCGAGGATAGCGCCACCGACAACGATGCCATTCGGCCCCTGGCCCGCCGGGCGTTGGCTTCATCACTGCAACGGCAACTGCCGCCACGGTGACCGATCCGTCGCACTTCACCTCCGGGCGCCAGTTTGCCGCCGGGCTCGGGCTTGTCCCCCGACAAAACTCGAGCGGCGGCAAGGAGCGCCTCGGCGCGACAGGGGGCGCATTTGTGTGCCGACTCTACCGCCGGCGTCCGATGATCAGCAGGTATTCGCGTTGGAGATGCAGGCCCGCCTCGCTCCGGTAGCTCGCATGATAGGCATCGACCTCCTGTTTGAAGGCGGCGAGCTGGTCGGGAGGCAGGTTGTCGACCAGGGCTTTCATCGGCCCGAAGCCACGGGCGTACCACTCCCAGGCCTCCTCGACGGTATCGACGAAGTGGTCATTGACTCCCGGCTCGAAGGCCAGGTCGAAGGCATCTCCAAGCAGCGCCCGCACATGCTCCGGCTCGCCCCAGGCCAGTGGCGAGACGGGCGGCGGCGGGCCTGGCTTGTATTTGCCGATCAGCGCCCAGAACTCCTGGATGGCGCCTTCTGGCGCCCAGACCACCAGCGCCAGCCGTCCGCCCGGGCGGCACACTCGGGCGAGCTCGCGCGCTGCCTGCTCCTGGTCGCCGGCGAACATCACCCCGAATGTTGAGATGACGCCGTCGAAGCTGGCATCCCCGAACGGCAGGTCTTCGGCATCCGCTTGGCGAAATGTGATGGGCGGGCGGACATGGGCGGACAGTTCCTGCGCCGCGGCGAGCAATTCCGGTGCGATATCGACCGCCGTAACACGCGCCCCAAGGCGCGCCGCGTTACGCGCCGTCCAGCCCGTGCCGGTGGCCACGTCGAGGATCTCCTCGCCCTCCTTGGGGTTGAGCCTCTGGGCGCCATGGGCCAACGCGTCGGACACGCCGAAGCTGATATTGTCGTAGGCGCGCCCGCCGAGCCCCCACATTTGAGCGGCCGCCTCGTTGTGCGGCTTGATGGATGCTTGCGCCGGGCGTGCTTGCAAATCGTGAACTTGAGTCATTCCTTCCTCCCTTTCCTGGCAGATACGCACTCGAGGCTAGAGCGGGAGGAAAGGCCGTTCGTCCCGAAAACACCCCACGGGCGGGGATTCGAACCATGAGGTGTTTTCCCCAGGGCGGGGGCGGCAGCCGTCAGATCAGCTTGTTCTGGTAGGCATGGGCCGTCGCGGCGGCGCGTGATGAGACCCCCAGCTTGTTGAAGATGTTGGTCACATGGCGGTCGACGGTCTTCTCGCTGAGGAACAGTTCGGCCGCAATTACCTTGTTGGTCTTGCCTTCGGCGACGTGCCGGAGGATCTCGAGCTGGCGGGGACTGAGCGTGTCTGCTGAGGAGTCACCACTCCCACCGGACAAACGACGGTCGAGATCGACCGAGATGGCGCCCGCTTTCTGTGCCGTCGCCGCGGCACCGATCGTCTCCAGCCTGGTTCGGGCGGTTTCCGCTTCCTCGCGGGCCCTCTCCAGACTGCCGAGCGAGGTCAGGATCTGGGCGAGCTCTGTGCGCGCCAGGCCCGCTTCATAGGGCAGGCCGCTTTCCTCGAAGCAGGCCACCGCATCCTCGAGGCAGGCTCTGGCGCCCTCCCGATCGCCCGACGCAACGGCTATGGCCGCCCTGGAGAGGCATGTCGCGCCGTGCAGCGCCAGCGAGTCGACGCTGTCCGCGACCGCCTGCAACTCGAGGAGTGCCTCATCGGCGCGGGCCGCCTTGCCCAGAGCGGTGCAGAGGCGCACCGCCAGTTCGAGCCCGGCCGTGCGCTTGAGCCGATTGCCGTGTGGAATCAGCCTCAGATAGCGCTCCGTCAGGTGCTCGGCATCCTGAAGACGCCCGGCGTCCCGGGCCAGGCGCGCCAGTCCGAGCACGGCAAGCGGATGCCACTCCATCCGCCGGAAGAGGTCCAGAGCCTCCTCGTCGCGCCCCTGGCGACGGCGCAACTCCGCAAGACGCACCACGGCTTCCGGCTCCAAGAGTGGACGGCTGTCCTCGAAGTATGCTTGCGCCTGGGTGAGCGTTGTCTCCGCCTCCTCCCATTCGCCGCGCAGGA
>SKQW01000291.1 GCA_007118805.1 Rhodobiaceae bacterium
ACGCGCCCGAAAGCGAAACCACCCGCGCCATAGAGCAAGACGTCAGGGGTGACCAGATAGCCCGCCCGCCCACGAATGGTGCCGAACCAGTCGAGCTGCGTCCTCCCGGTGACCGTTACCCCGAAAGTGGAGAAAGCCGAGCTTTCGGATACGCTGGTCGGGCCGATATCAGCTTCCAATGCGCCCACCACGGGGCCGTTCTGGCCCATATAGCCCAGCATCAGGCCACCGACCACGCCGCTGTTGCTGTCGAACCTGATCGGAAAGTCGATGTATGGCCGGACCTGGATCGCGCCGACATGCCCGCCGAAATAGAGGCCGGTCCACTGGTCGGACTGCGCGAATGGCCCAGCGTGAACGGGCGCGCGCCAGTCGGTAGCGCTCGCCGACACGGTGCCGGCCAGGAGTACGGCGCAAAATAAGTTCAGTAATCTCATGATATACCCCCCGGAACTTACGATACGTCACCATCGAAAACGCAATCGGTGCGTGTGTCACTCTGCATTGTGGGTTGGTGATATCTTGCAGTCGGAAGACGTGATCAGACCCATTTGGACTGGATCCGCACATGCCAGGGCCTCCGACGCGGATTGCGGAACTGGAAGCGCCGGCCCCCTGACCATGAGCTTTGTGGTGGCGGGTGATGGGGACCCGGACCGGGGCGCCCGCACGCCTCCACGGCGACTACCCGCCTGTTCTGTTTCAGGCGGAACGGACAAGTCTGGGCAGCACATCAGTCATCCGGCATTGCGATGGTTCCGGCGGACGCTGATCCGCCCTTCGCCTGGATCAAAGCACGGCGGCCACGGAGCAAAGGGCAGGTCCGGCGCCTTTCCCGGGACGTGACTGTTCGCGCTGGTCCCATCGTTGGGATACCCCAGCACGCAGAGGCTGCATCGTGCGCGCACATGAATAATCACAAATAATACGTCAATTTCATTGGTGATACGGAAGAGTTCGTCCACTCTAAAATTAAAATATATTATTATCTTTATTTTCGATCTGTCGATAGAATCGTTGTTAACTTTATGTTTTGTGGAGCTATATATATAGACTTTCATTTTTTGACAATTCAGAACTGTATCCACAATTTTTCTGGACATCTTCCTTTGGGTTAGTTTCCGGAGGTAGCGAAGGATAACCCAGTCTCACGCCAGGCTAGACAGTGGGGCCCCAAATTTTTGAGCTGGCGGAACCGCTGGTGATCACAGGATGGCCCGTTCCCTTCGCCGGTCGTCGCCAAGCCAGACGGCCCAGAATACGACCCGGAGGTGCTATTCTGGCTGGAAGTCAGAATCCTCATGCAGGCAGCTCTGGAACGGTCGGCATTCTTCAACAAGGTGATGGCCGACCATGCACTCCAAGGAGCGCGAACTGCGCGACAATACTTTGCTCCTTCGGACAATGTCGGCCAGCTGATCAACCGGGTCCTTGCGCCGGGAGTTCTGGTCGATCCGTCGATCGCGCCTTTCCGCACCTGGACCCTGTTGAAACTGGCCTTGTTTTTGGCAAAACGAAGCCATTTTCGAATCTGGCGGCATTTCACGCCCAACGGTTCGGCGTCCAATCCCTGGACAATTCCATCTCCCGCCTCCACCATATACGGTGGGGCGTCTTCTTACCGGCTCAGGCGAGCCTTTCCCGCCGCCCATGTCCATGGCAAAATCCGGCCGTCATACGCGTGTCCGATTGGGGCGTCTCGGCGTTCCAAAGCGCGAGTGCCGGCAAGCCCGCCCCTCAGTCGAAGTCCCGGGAGGCCCGCCGGCTCGACCCGTGAGCTTCACGCCGCCCCGGCAAGCTTTAATATCGGATTTACCACAGCCCGCTAGGATCCCGGCATGATCGATGCCCTGGTCCTTGCGGCGAAATACGGCCTCGCGCTCTACTGGTTCGCGGTTGGGCTGGGGCTGTGAGGTCACCTCGTCCACCAGCGCCTCGCAACGGCACGTCGTCGAGACAATGTCGCGGCTCGGCCGCTCCCAACTAACGAGTTGCCAACACCCCGGCAGTCACCGTCGCCGCCGGCAGTCCGCCTGGAACGCAGCGAGCGCCTCGTCCATGAGCAACGCGCCGTCGCCGGGCTCGAGGATCAGCCGGAAGCGCTGATGCGGCGTGAACTCCCGACCAGTCGCCCGCGGAGCAAGCACCAGCGTCACAATACGCGCGGCCGAGAGGAAAAGCTCGATCAATTCAGGCACCGACCCAGTACTGCCAATGATGAGCGAACTGCGCGATCGGAACGAGGTCGAGTGACGAAAATCGACATAAAACGAAACCTGACTTGCGGCCTCGGCATCGACGGGATCGGCGACAAAATGGGCAAAACCGTCTGACAGATTTCCCCTTGCCCGTTGGCGCATGCGCCTGTCGAGGCTGAAATGCAGACGGTAGGTTCGTGCGTCACATGCCAGCACGAGAAGTCCGACGGACCGCCCTCGTGCGCCTTCTGGATCGGACAGGGCAACGCGCAGCAGCCCCTCCTCTGCCAGAGGCTCGTGCACCCAGCCGTCGCGGCCGAGCAGGAGGATACGATCTACGGAGCTTGCCGCGCCTGGAGGGGCCGCATTTGCACCATGGTTCACGCCGGCACATGACAGTGCAACACCCGCGATCAGGGCCCCGGTCCTCAACGCGCTCCTCAAGGCGGAGAACTCCGCATTTGAATCGGCAACAGGGCTTCCTTACGAATCGTCAACATTCGTCGATGGTCTACGAATGGGTCTGGCGATTTCGTCGTCTGCGCAGTCCGATCATATAGCCGACATGCGAGGCCAAAAGGCCTAAGAACGACGCAACGATCAGGAAGGTCATCAACAGGCCCGCCTCGTCGAAGGTGAAGACCGTCTCGCCGGGGCTGGCGCGGCCGGCCATGGTCTGCGAGCGGTACCATAGATAGGCCGTGAAGCCGCACATCAGGAAGGCGACATTGCTGAGAAGAGCAAGCCCCAGCCGCATGCGCCGGGCATGGGCGAAAATCGACAGGCCGAGCAGGGCAACCAGATAGGGAATGGAGTAGCGGTAGTCGAGGCCCACCTGGTGATCGATATGGCGATAGAGCGCGTTGACGCCCTGGAAGACCTGGAGGTTGAGCCACCACAGCATCTCCGAGGCCGGCATGGTCGACAGGGCAAGCGCCGAGATCTCCGCTCCCAGTAGGGCAAGGAGGACGACCACGACCGCGATGATCTGCACGCGTCCCAGAATGCGCATTGCAAAACGTTACCGGAATCCGCTCGCCGCACCAAGCGCCTCGACCTGCTGTGGCCGCAGTCGGCCGGCTGCAAGGGCGGTCTGAGGATTCTGTTAACCAACGGACATCAAAAGAAAAATCGCCTGCAGGCTTCCCTTTCCCTGCCTTTTCATTATATTGCGGGCCGCTGCACGATTCGACCTCCACGTCGGACGTGCGCGATTACCCGATACTAAAGCCCGTCCGGCCCGTGCCGCGACGGGCTTTTTTTGCGGGAGCTATCCTGCCCTTGGGGCACGGGGTTTGAGGCGCGCTGTCTTTTCCCCTACTCTGGCTCGACGCCCTGAATCGTGGGTCGCACCGGGTCCCGCTGGCGCGACATCCAAGGGGGAAGCGGGCAAGGGGAAGCGGGCCATGCGGATCACCTATCGTAGCGTCCTCCTCGCCATCATCGCGCTCAGCCTCGCCGTAGCTGCGGTGTTCCTCTGGCTGGCATTGCAACGCCCGGCACCACAGGAAATCATCCCCCTCGGCGACGAACGCCAGAGTTCGCAGCTTCCGGAACTTCCTCCCACAGGCGCCCTCGCCCGCCCGGCCTGACTAGCCCGCCATTCGATTGGCAGCAGGCTGTCACAGCAACAACTCCACCCTGTGCGTTTCGGCGGGAGCATGGTAAACAAAGTTCTAACAAATATCTCGCCCACGCGGGCTTCGGCGCAACGACGCTTTAACACCTCTTTATTACGCTACGTAAGTGAACGCGTACTGTCACGCATCTCGCGGGAGGGCGTCATGAAACTGTACTGGCGGGCGGCAACGAAAGATCGTAGCGGCAATGCCGCAATCCTGTTTGCTGTGTCCTTACCGGTTCTCGTGGGATTTGCGGGCCTCGGGGTCGAATCCGGCTACTGGTACTTCGAGCAACGCCGGCTACAGGCCTCGGCAGATCTCGCCGCCCATGCCGGCGCAACGATCGCAAGCGCCGGCGGCGGTGCATCGGCAATACAACAGACGGCAAGGGACGAGGCAGAGCGCCACGGGTTCCGGCCCTCGGCCGGTGCCATCGTCATCAATTCGCCCCCGCTGAGCGGCCCCAACCAGAACAACCGCTCCGTCGAGGTCTTGGTCGAACAGGACTATGCCCGCACCTTCTCCGCGCTCTTCATCTCCGAGCCGGTATCGATGAATGTGCGGGCGGTGGCTTCCTATCAGCAGGAGGTCCCCGCCTGCGTGCTGGCGCTGCACAGGTCGCGCAACAACGCGATGTGGTTCACCGGCAGCGCCAATGCGACCTTCACCGGTTGCGACCTGATGTCGAACAGCGTGGCCGACGATTCCGTCAACATCCAGGGCAGCGTCCACCTGACGGCGTCCTGCGTCAATTCGGCCGGCAAGGTCGTCAACGAGGCCAACCTGACGCTCGAGAAGTGCCCCGGCGTGCGCGAGAACATTGCCCAGGCGCTCGACCCGTTCGCCCATCTGCCCGCCCCCGAGCAGCCAGACGAATGCAAGAGCGTGCCCGGCGGCCCCGGCGCCAAGACCCTGTCTCCGGGCACCTATTGCGGCGGAATGCAGCTGTCTGGCGACGTTAAGCTCGAGCCCGGCGAATACATCGTCTCGGGCGGCACGCTGCGCATCAACAGCAACAGCCTTGTCAAGGGCGATGGCGTCACCTTCTTCCTGACCGACGGTGCCAACCTTCACATGAACGGCACGGCAACCGTCGATCTGTCGGCGCCTACCAGCGGAACCTATTCCGGCATCCTCTTCTATGGAGACCGCCACAGCGACGGCGGCGACGCCATACTCAACGGCACCGCAAACTCGAACCTGACGGGGGCGGTCTACTTCCCGCGCGAGCATGTGCGCATGGAAGGCAATTTTCAGGGCAGCGGCGGCTGCACGCGGGTCGTCGCATCGACGGTCGAAGTGCGGGGCAATCCAAGCTTCAGCACCGAATGCACCGCTCCGGGTCTGAGCTCGCCCCTGGTGCCCGGCGCCGTGCGGCTCGTTGAATGAAGGAGGGCTGCCAATGAAGATCGCCCACCTTGCAGGCTTCACGCGAGGTCGTGGTCTTGCCAAAGGCATCAGGGGAGAGAACGGGAACGCGGCTGTCGAATTCGGCCTGGTCGGCCCGTTGCTGGCGCTGTTGCTGATCGGGCTGACGGATGTTGGCCACTACGCCTATCAGCGCCTCGACATGTTCTCGGCGGTTCGCGCCGGCGCACAATATTTCATGTCCGGCGGGTCCGAGCTTGCCGAAGCCCGCGCGATCATCGAAGCCTCCTGGCGTCAGGCACCTGGCGATGCTTCGGTCTCCGTCCAGCGCCTGTGCTACTGCGACAGCGAACCGGCGAGCTGTTCGGCCAACTGCCCGGACGATGCCCCGCCGGAGGCTTACAACCACATCTCTGCCGCCGGCACGTTCACCGGCATTCTCACCAACTTTCGCGCTGAATCGGTCGATGTCATCCGCGTCCGATAGCACATCCCTCGCCGACCTGTCCGCCAGCTTCATTGGCAGTCGCAGGGGCTCCTCGGCCATCGAGTTTGCGATGGTCTTCCCGCTTCTGGTGATGCTGATGTTCGCCATCATCGTCGTCGGACAGGCGATCTACATGGCGGCGACCGCGCAATGGGCCATCGA
>SKQW01000172.1 GCA_007118805.1 Rhodobiaceae bacterium
CAGATAGAGATAGGTGATTTCGTCGAGATAGGGCACGCCATCTTCCCAATAATCCTCGAAACGCTCAAGCTCCAGGAAGCTGTTGGGCTCATAGGCGCGCAGGCGGAACGGTCCGGTCCCAAACGACTCCTCATTGAGGCGCGCGCGGATGCCCTCCTCATCAAACAGACCGGCCGGCACCACTGCGCCATACTTGTTGCCGAGGGTCATCGGAAGGGATGCGTTCGGGCTTTCAAGGTGAAACTCGACCGTATGGTCGTCGACCACCTCGATGGAATCGACCATCGAGAAATCGCCGGCACCGGGCGAGCCGTTGTCGGGATCGCGAATATAGTCATAGGAGTACTTGACGTCTTCGGCCGTCATCTCATCGCCGTTGTGGAACCGCACACCCTCGCGCAGATGGAACGTGTAGACGAGTTCGTCGTCCGACAGATCGAAATCGGTGGCAAGCAGTGGAACAGCATCCTCCTCGCCTTCGAAGAACAGTCCCTGATAAATAAGCGTCGTCACCCGGATCCGCGCATCCGCGCCTTCATGAAACGGATCAAGCGCGGGCGGCTCTACCATCGATCCGTAGGTTAGGGAGCCACCTCGCTGGGGATTTTCGGCTGACGGTCCGTAAAGCTCGGAGCTGATATCGGCACTTGCCGGAACGGCGAGGACGAGTCCCGCAGCTCCGGCGAGCGTGGCAGCCTTCAGGCGATTGAACCCTCCTATGGTTGGACTTCTAGACATCGTTCCCTCCCATTGCTGTTGGAACACCGGTCGGCTTTTGGCCGCAACACCAGATGTGTCTCGGCGCCTCAAACACTGGCACCTGCCTGCCCTGCCGATCCGTCATTGAGGAAGCTCCTGACGAAACTCTCAGACCGGGTGAGCGCGGTTTCGACAATCTGCTCGCCGATCTGACGGTTGGCAAGACGCGCATCGCCGAACACGCCATTCGCCGTCTGTTCATCAAACGGAACTGGGACCGTATGAAAGAATGGCTGGTTATTGAAGGCGTGCTCAAGACGAACCGGCTTCATGTCGCCCGCTTCCAGTGAATGGCGGCGCACAAGCTCAGGTGCGAGAGCGAGAAGGACGCTCGTTTCGATCTCGCAAGCATGTCCATACCGCACGGTGCGCGCCCCCTGCTTTACGACATCACTTGCTTGTTGGAACCAGAAGGCCACCGCCGATGGCATTCCCAACTCATACCGAATCTTTGTCGCCGCGACGTTGAGCAAGGCATTGTTCCCGTTGTGGCCATTGACGAAAAGAATGTGCGTCAGTCCCTGATCCCGAAGCGCGCGGGCAATGTCGACGCATATGGCGATCAGCGTCTCTGGCGACAGGGAAAGCGTACCGGCGAATCCCGAGTGGTGATAGGACAAGCCGACCGCCACCGGCGGCACAACCACGCCCAAAGGATGGATCCGTACGGCCAAGCGCTGCGCAAAGCGATGAGCAATGACATAATCGGTTCCCAGCGCGAGGTTCGGCCCGTGTTGCTCGGTCGCGCCGACCGGCACGAGGCCCAGGCGAATCTCCCCGAGAGCATCAGCAAATTCCGTCGAGGTCATCTCTGACAGTTCGTACCACCCATCGGCCATAATGCGGGTCCCTCCACCGGCTGGCAGAAGATGTCGGCTCAGCTTGTCTTGACCGCCGCAATCATCTCGATTTCCACCGGCGCGTTACGGGGAAGTTCGGCAACGCCGACCGCGGCGCGCGCATGACGTCCCGCTTCTCCAAGAGCATCGACCAGCAAGGACGACGCGGCGTTGAGCACCTTTGGCTGATCGTTGAAACCCGGCGCGGAAGCGACATAGCCGTTGACCTTGATGATCCGCTCGATATTGGCGCTGCTGCCGAGAGCATCGACGAGGCAGGCCAGGCCCTGCAGGATGCAGATTCGCGCAGCTTCCTCGGCCTGTTCCAACGTGACCTCGGCTCCGACCTTCCCGCCCAGCTGCGTCTCGCCGTCCACCTTGGGAAGCTGACCGCTCACATAGGCGATGCCCTGATGCACGACGACGGGCACGTATTCGAATGCCGGTTTGGCCGGTTCCGGCAGGGAATAGCCCAGCGCCTTCAGCTTGTCTTCGAGCATTATCGCGTCTCCAGGCTGTTCAGTTCCTTCACGTGATGCTGCACGGCCAACTCAAGATCGAATTTCGGCCGAAACCCGATGTCGCGGACGATCCGCTCCGATGATATGAGCGGAAAGATAAGTGCGGGCGCGACCTCCCGGAATTCCACATCGTAACCCGGTACTGCGCGGCCAATGGTTGCCACGATGTCCGCAAAGCGCGTGGTGAAGCCGTTGACGTTATAGCGATCCGCCAGGGGCCCGTCCGCCTCGGCCAGCGCCACGAAGGCCGCCGCAGCATCGGGGACATACATGAGATCGAAGGAAGCGCCGTGCCCCTCGAGTACGTGACGTGCGCCTGGGCGCGCGGAACGCAGGGTGGCCATGAGGGAAGCAGCAGCACCGTCATACCAGAGGCCCGGTCCAAACACCAAGGGCAGACGCACCGAACAGACCTCCAGTCCATGACGGTCGCGGAAAAAGACGGCAATCTGCTCGGCCATTGCCTTGGTCAGGCCATAGGTCAGCCGCGGTCTGAGCATTGCGTCTTCATCTACCGGCTGGCGTGGATAGAGATCCGCAGGACCGTAGACCGTGGTCGAAGATGACCAGACGACCCGGCGGATGCCGGTGGCAAGAGCGGCCTCCAGCGTCTTGCGAAAGCCGTCGACATTGACAGCCATGGCTCGATCGGGATCTTCCTCCCCCGCTCGCGCAAGTCCTGTGCTGCCAGCGGAATACGCGGCAAAGCTGATCACGATCTCCGCCCCGCTGGCCGTCATGGCGGCTTCCATGCCCGCGCGGTCCTCGACTGACCCTTCGGTGCGCATGATGCGCTCCGAAAGCTTTACCGAGTGGACGAGCGGTGTTGCCGGACCGAACGCGTGAACCTGCCAACCAGCCTCCAGGAGGGAGGCGGCGACATTCGACCCGACGAAGCCGCCGGCACCGATCAGGAATGCCGTGCGCATGCTCAACCGCTTCCTGCCAGCCCTAGGTCATCCCGGATGCACGCTTTCCACTGGGTCGAGTCGACTTGGCGGAGCGGCGGGACGATATCCGCACAATCAGCGATGGCATAGGGGCACCGTGTCCTGAAGACACAGCCCGAGGGGGGCGAGGAGGGACTCGGAATCTCTCCGCTGAGCACGATGCGCCGCTGCGTCGTGTTTCGTCGCGGAATTGCAGATAGCAGAGCCTCGGTATAGGGATGACCGGGATTGGAAAATATCCTCGCCGTGGCCCCGGCTTCCATGATGCGACCGAGATACATCACGATCACCCGTTGCGCGATGACCTCCACGACGGAAAGGTCGTGGCTGATGAACATCATGGCCAGCCTGTAGCTGCGCTGAAGCTCTTGGAGGAGTGAGACGACTTCCGCCTGGATCGACACATCGAGCGCCGAAACTGGCTCATCGGCCACGATGAAGCGAGGCGCGACGGCCAGCGCGCGGGCGATGGCGATCCGCTGGCGCTGCCCGCCGGAAAAGGCATTGGGATAGCGGTTGGCATGATCTGGTTGCATGCCGACCCGCCTAAGCATCGAGGCAATGCGGTCGTCGATTTCGGCCTGGGGACATATCTTGTGAAGCTTTAGGACCTGACGGATGGAGGCGCCAATCTTCATTCGCGGTGTCAGGCTGCCATAGGGGTCCTGGAAGATCATCTGCATGTTGCGCCGGAAGTCGCGCAACTCTGCTCGCGGCAGGCGGGTGACGTCAGTGCCGTCGAAATGCACCGTGCCGGCGGTCGGCTCGAGAAGGCGCAGGATCACCCGCCCAAGCGTTGATTTGCCTGAGCCAGATTCGCCGACCACTCCGACGACTTCGCCTGCATCGATGCTCAGGCTGACATCTTCGACCGCACGGACTTGGCCGACGGTGCGCGCCAGTATGCCCCTTGTGATGGGGAAGTGCTTGGTGATGCCTCGCACCTGGATCAAGGAATTGCCGGCCGTTGTGCCATTTACGGCTGTCGCGCCATGAGCCGAACTGTCCAGCGCGGGCCTCGGTGCCACCTGGTCCCTGGCGAGACCGCTACCGCTCATTGCAGCTCCTTCCATCGAATGCACCGCGTCATGTGGCCTTGTGCCGCCGCTTCCAGTTCGACGTCGGTTTGGCGGCAGGCCTTCACCGCATAGCGGCATCGCGGGTGAAACTTGCATCCGGCGGGCGGATTGAGCGGATCGGCGATCTGGCCCGGAATGGGCCGGACCACGGGGGCACCCGTCGCCTGGTCACGCTCCGGTATGCATTCCAAGAGTGCCATGGTGTAAGGATGGCGCGGCTTGTCGAGGACCTCCTCGACGGGCCCCTCTTCCACGACTTGACCGCAATACATCACGGCGATCCGGTCGGCGACCCCCGCAACGAGGTGAAGATCGTGGCTGATGAAGATCATCGCCATGCCGCGTTCGCGCTGTAGCTCCCTGAGAAGTTCGACGATCTGGGCCTGGATCGTCACATCGAGCGCCGTTGTCGGCTCGTCGGCGATCATTAAACGTGGGTCACATGCAAGGGCCATTGCAATCATGACGCGTTGGCGCATGCCGCCCGAAAGCTGGTGCGGGTATTCACCGATTCTGCGATGCGGGTCGGCGATGCCGACCAGCGCCAGCAGCTGGGTGGCGCGCGCGACTGAGGCCTCGCGCGACAGGCCCTGGTGAATCCGCAAGCCCTCAGCGATCTGATCGCCGACCGGAAAAACTGGATTCAGCGATGACGAGGGGTCCTGAAAGATCATTGCGATCTCTCGGCCGCGGATGCGCCGCACCCGGCGTTCTGGCGCGGTCATGAGGTCAACCTGCTCACCCGACTTCAGTGTGAATAGTGCCGATCCGCCTGCGTGGCGGGCAGGCGTCCTGCCAAGGATGCGCATGATCGACATGCCTGTCACTGACTTGCCGGATCCAGATTCGCCAACGATAGCGAGCGTCTCTCCAAGTGCCAGGCTCAAGGAGACGCCGTTGACGGCCCGCAGCACGCGTCCGTCCTCAAGTTCAAAGTAGATCTGCAGATTCTCGACGCGAAGGACAGGCACGCGCGTTGTCGCTCGCGCCAGTCGAGGCCGTGCCGCCATCTTCCCCGGTGCATCGGTTCCTTGGGCGCGATGGTTTGGGGAAATCATGCCTTATGTGCCTTGCCAGCGCGTCGCGAAGCGCTGCAAAGCGTCCTCATCGATCTCAATCCCGAGTCCCGAACCCGTGGGCAGCGCGATTCGCCCGTCTACCACCTTGAGCGGCTCGCGCAGAATCTCCTCTCGCAACGGATTCAAACCAACATCATACTCTACCATGATGGGGTAGGGTTCGTTCCCAGCATGGGGATAGCGGGGCAGAGCCCCAACGAAATGGCACGCGGCCGCCAGCCCGACGGCCGACCCCCACACGTGGGGTGAAATGCGAAGATGCTCTAGAAGCGCGATGTCCGCGATACGGCGCGCCTGAGCGAGCCCTCCGCACAAAGTGATGTCAGGCTGGAGCACGTCCACGCCTCGCTCATTGACGAGCCGCCGGAAGTCGAAGGCTGTATAGAGGGCTTCGCCGGCCGCTATCGGCATCGGCGCCCGGGCGCGGAGCTCCCCATACCCCCGAAAGTCCAGCGGCGCCAAAGGTTCCTCATACCAGTAGATTCCGTACAGTGTAATGCGACGCATGCTCTCAAGCGCCACGTCGACTGTATAATTGCCGTTCGCATCAACCATAAGAAGCACATCGCTGCCCAGAGCCTTTCTGGCG
>SKQW01000072.1 GCA_007118805.1 Rhodobiaceae bacterium
ATTGAGCGCGATCTCGGCGAGCGTCGGCGCGGCGAAGATAAGCACCGCGGTGCCGAACAGCCCGCCCATCGCCGAATAGAGCAGATTGGCGCTGAGCGCGACCTCGGCTCGCCCCTGCCGGGTCATGGCATAGGCCTCGTCTGTGTAGGCGGCTGAGGCCGGCGTGCCGGGAATGCGCAGCAAGGTACCGGGAATGTCGCCGGCGAAGATTGCCATCGCCGCACACGTGATCATGGCGCCCACCGCGGGAATGGGGTCCATGAAGAAGGTGATCGGCACCAGAAGGGCAGTGGCCATGGTGGCGGTCAGGCCGGGAATCGAGCCAACCAGCAGGCCGAACAGGGCGGCAGAGACGACCGTGACGATCACCTGCCATTGGAAGACGAGTTCGAAGGCCTGAACCAGCGCGTCCATGTCCGGTTAGCTCACGCCTACCAGGGCAGCCGCGGCAGGATGCCGAAAGGCAACGGCACCAGCAGCAGGCTGCGAAACACGTAATCGGTCACGAGGGTGGCGGCGATGGCGATCGGCAGAGTCTGCCACCACGGCACCCTCAGGAGCCAGAACAGAATGACCAGGATCCCCACCATCATCGGGATGAAACCGATCTGTCGGGCAAACAGAATGTAGGCGAGGACGAGGCTGATCGTGGTCAAGACCGCTACCATCGCACCCGGACGGCGGGTCCAGTCGGTGCGGGCGATCAGCGGAACGCCGCGCTCCTGTATGCCGCGAACGAACAGGACCGCGCCGCAGCCGGCGAAACCCACCGAAATCAGCAGCGGAAAGGTGGCCGCACCATATTGCTGACCCGGAATCGCCGGAAACGTCCAGGAATAGCTGGCCACGGCGACCGCGAAGGCCAGCAGCATGATACCAAGCATCGTGTCGCTGAAACGCATGGCGTCTAGCCGTATCGTCGTAGCGGGGAATGTCGCCCGATCAGGCCGAAGGCCGCTCTCGCGGCCTCCGGCTCTTGATGCTGATACGATTCGCTGAGTGTGGACCGCTTACTCGGCGATACCAACGGCGCGCATCACCTCGCCGAGCGACTGGTTGGAGTTGTCCATGTAGTTGGCGAAGTCGTCACCCGACGCCCAGACCATGCCAAAGCCCTGCGCCTCCATGAATTCCTGGAACTCATCGGAGTTGTAGACGTTTTCCACGGCTTCGGTGAGCGTTTCCACGACGTCATCCGGCAGGCCCTTGGGGCCGACCACGCCGCGCCACGCCGCGGCCGACCAGGTGGAGCCGGTCTCTTCCTCAAGCGTCGGCAGGTCGGGGAACATGGCGACCCGCTCCGGCGCCATCAGGGCAAGCGACTTGACCCGACCAGCCTCGATCAGCGAGCGCGCCTCGACGAGCGATACCGGCGCGATGTCGACCCCGCCAGCAACGAGGTCCTGCAAGCCCGGCGCAGCGCCTTCGCTCGGCACCCACGGCACCTTCGCCGGATCGATGTCGAGGTCATACAGCATGCCAGCGATGGCAAGGTGCCAGATGCCGCCCTGCCCCGTGCCAGTGGCCTGGAAGGTGCCAGGCTCGCTCTCGCGGATTTCGTCGAGCAACTCGTTGATGTTGTCCCACGGCGCGTCGGTGCGCACCTGGACCGCCGCGGCATCCTCATTGACCAGGGCGATGGGGGTAAAATCCTCCCAAGTGAGTTCGGTCAGGCCCTGCCAGTGCATCATGCCGATCTCGCCGGTCGCAAGGCCCAGCTCGTAGCCGTCGGGTTCGGCCTCGACCATTGCCGAGTGACCGACCACGCCGGAGCCGCCTGTGCGGTTCACCACGTTGACCGGCTGACCAAGCTCGCCTTCGAGCAGTGAGCCGAGAATGCGCGCCACCGCGTCGGTGCCGCCGCCAGCGCCCCAGGCCACATACATGGTGATCGGCCGCTCCGGGTATTCGGCCTGTGCCGCGCCCGATAATGGGATTGTCGCAGCAATCGCCAATGCGGCCACGCTTGCGAAGGTGGTCATCGGCTTGATTGTCATGGGTGTCCCTCCTTTTGCGATTTGGTATGCCAAGCGCAGTTTTCTCTGAACTAGACGCGTTACGCAAGTCGGAAGTCTGCCTGAGTCTCGCCGTTCGGGCGGCATCGACGGGAGCGCGCCTGAAAGGTTGCCGCGCGGCGAGCCGGTCGCTATAAGGCCCGCCAGCCGGAAGATCCCGGCGTTTCCGCCCCCTGTTCCCTTGCACCGAGAGGCCGATCCGTTATGGCGATCGAACGCACCCTGTCCATCATCAAGCCCGATGCCACCGCCCGCAATATCACCGGCAAGATCATTGACCGGCTGGAGAGCGCCGGCCTCGGCGTAATTGCCCAGAAGCGCACCCGATGGACGAAGGAGGCTGCCGAGACATTCTATGCCGTCCACCGCGAGCGGCCGTTCTTCAACGATCTCGTCGCCTTCATGACCTCCGGCCCCATCGTGCTCCAGGTGCTGGAGGGCGAAGACGCGGTGGCGAAGAACCGCGAGGTGATGGGCGCGACCAATCCTAGCGAGGCAGCGCCGGGGACGATCCGCGCCGATTTCGCGGAAGACATCGAGCGCAATTCGGTGCATGGGTCTGACAGCGCGGAAAACGCAAAGCAGGAGATTGCCCTGTGCTTCAGTGCGGACGAGATCGTTGGCTGAGCGCGCGTCAGACGGCGGCCCGGCCGAAGGCGCAGCTTTCCGTGTGAGGTGAAGGAGGCAGGGCCCGCTACCAGCTCTTGACCACAGCGACGAGCTGATCGAGCGCCGCGCTCCAGCCGTCGTGAAAGCCCATTTCCTCGTGCCGCCGCCGGCCTGCCTCGTCCGGATGGATCGCCACTGCGGTGTATTTCGTGCCGGTATCGTGGGGCTCGAACATGATGACGGCGGTGAAGGGCATGTCCTCTTCGCCGTCGCAGCCAGAAGGGTGCAGCACGGGGCGAAAGCCCGGCCCGAGGGCGCTGGTCCAGACAAGCTTCTCGTTCTCGATCACTTCGAGATAGCAGCCCGCGCCGTTGTCGAACTCCTTGCCCTCCGGAGAGCGCATGACGGTTCGGAAGATGCCGCCGGGGCGCAGGTCGATTTCGCAGTCGACGGTCTCCCAGGGCGCAGGGGTAAACCACTTCTTCAGTTGCTCGGGATCGGTCCAAGCCTTCCACACCAACTCTCGCGGCACATCGACCACGCGCTCCAGAACGAGGTCGAGCCTCGGATCGGGCTGATGGGCGCGAACGTGGCTCATGGGTCCTTTTCCTTCATGGTTTGAAGATGCTCGTCGAGCTGGTCGAGCCGGCGCTCCCACACTGCGCGCTGACGGTCGAGCCAGTGCTCGACCCTCTGCAAGGGCTGTGGCGCAAGCGTGTAGGTGCGCACCCGCCCGCGCTTTTTCGATCGCACCAGGCCGGAGCGCTCCAGCATGCGCAGATGCTGCAGGAACGATGGCAGGGCCATGGCGAATGGCTGCGCCAGATCGCTCATCGCGGCGGGGCCGCGGGTCAGCCGCTCCACCACGGCGCGGCGCGTCGGGTCGGCAAGGGCCTTGAATGTGTCGTCAAGCTGCGTCGAATTGTTAGGCATATGCCTAACTTATACAGGTCAATACTTAGGTCAACACCTAATTTTCGAGGGCGTGGTCATTTTCCTTGCCCAAGCCTTCTCAACGGCACCGCTGCGTCCTATCCTGCATGCATGAACAAGCCCGTCGTCTCCCGCATCGGCCATTCGGCCTGCCCGCATGATTGCCCATCGACCTGTGCCCTCGATGTCGAGCTCATCGATTCGCGCACTATCGGCAGGGTCCGCGGCGCGCGCGACAACGCCTATACGGCGGGGGTGATCTGCGAGAAGGTGGCGCGCTACGCCGAGCGCCTCCATCATCCGGACCGGCTGCTCTATCCGTTGCGCCGGAAGGGCGAGAAGGGCTCGGGCGAGTTCGAGCCCATAAGCTGGCAGGCGGCGCTCGATCTGGTCGGGGAGGCGTTCCTCAGGGCCGAAGCCGCACACGGCCCTGACGCGGTCTGGCCCTATCACTATGCCGGCACGATGGGCCTCGTGCAGCGCGACGGCATTCACCGGCTGCGCCACGCCAAGGGCTATTCGCTGCAGTTCGACACTATCTGCACCAATCCCGCCTGGACCGGTTTCATTGCCGGCACGGGGCGCCTGGCCGGCCCCGATCCGCGCGAGATGGCGCGGTCCGACTGCGTGGTGATCTGGGGCACCAATGCGGTGGCGACCCAGGTCAATGTGATGACCCATGCCGTCGCCGCGCGGAAAACTCGCGGGGCGAAGATCGTTGCCATCGACGTCTATATGACCGAGACCATGCGCCAGGCCGACATGGCGCTTCTGCTGCGGCCAGGCACTGACGGGGCGCTGGCCTGCGCGGTCATGCATGTGCTGTTCCGCGACGGGCTGGCCGACCGGGCGTATCTGAACCGGTGGACGGACTGTCCGGACGAACTGGAGTCCCATTTGTCCACCCGCACGCCGGACTGGGCCTCGGCGATCACCGGGCTCCCGGTCGCGGAAATCGAGGCCTTCGCGCGCCTCGTCGGTGAAACCAAGCGCACCTATTTCCGGCTCGGCTACGGCTTCACGCGCAGCCGCAACGGCACTGCGAACATGCATGCGGCAAGCTGCATCGCCGCGGTGAGCGGCGCCTGGCAATATGAGGGCGGCGGCGCCTTTCACAATAACGGGGCGATCTACCGCCTGGACGCGACGATGGTGCAGGGGCTCGATGCGCGCAAGCCCGAGGCCCGCAAGCTCGACCAATCGCGCATCGGGGCGATCCTCACGGGCGACCCCGCGGCGCTCAAGGGCGGGCCGCCGGTCACCGCCATGCTGATCCAGAACACCAATCCGGCCTCGGTGGCGCCCGAGCAACGGCTGGTCCGCCAGGGCTTCGCCCGCGACGATCTGTTCGTCTGCGTCCACGAGCAGTTCATGACCGAAACGGCCAGAATGGCCGACATCGTGCTGCCCGCCACCATGTTCCTCGAGCACGACGACATCTACAAGGGCGGCGGCCATCAGTATCTCATGCTCGGGCCCAAGCTCGTCGAGGCGCCCGGCGAGGCGCGCGAAAATCACTATGTCCAGTGCGAGATCGCCGCCCGCGTCGGCGCCGCGCATCCGGGCTTCGCGATGACGGCACGCGAGCATATCGACTGGATGCTGCAGGCGTCGGGATACGGGACCTATGCCGAGCTCGAAGACACGCGCTGGCTCGATCTTCAGCCGTCCTTCGAGCGGGCGCACTATCTCGACGGCTTCGATTACCCGGACGGCAAGTTCCGCTTCCGCCCCGACTGGACCAGCGTGCGCGCGGCCAATGACGGGCCGATGGGGCCGTGGCGCGACATGCCGTCGCTGCCCGATCATTGGCCGGTCATCGAGGCGGCAGACGATGACCATCCGTTCCGGCTGGCGACCTCGCCGGCGCGCGGCTTCCTGAACTCGACCTTCAACGAGACCAAGACCTCGCGGCGCCGGGAAGGGCGCCCGGAGATTCTCGTTCACCCCGAGGATGCCGCGGCCTATGGGGTGGCTGACGGCGATCCGGTGCGGCTTGGCAATGCCCGCGGCGAAGTGACGCTGCATGCCCGCCTGTTCGAGGGAGTGCGCCGGGGCGTGCTCGTCTGCGAGGGGATATGGCCCAATGACGCTTTCGGGGATGGCGAAGGCATCAACGTCCTGACCGGGGCCGATCCCGTTGCCCCCTATGGTGGCGCGGCGTTCCACGACAATCGGGTATGGCTGGCCCGCTTTGAGGATCCGCGCCACGGTCCGTCCCGCCCCG
>SKQW01000382.1 GCA_007118805.1 Rhodobiaceae bacterium
TCAACCAGATCAAGGCCCAGATCGAGGAGACGACCTCCGACTACGATCGCGAGAAGCTGCAGGAGCGGCTGGCCAAGCTGGCCGGCGGTGTCGCGGTGATCCGTGTCGGCGGCGCCACCGAGGTCGAGGTGAAGGAGAAGAAGGATCGCGTCGACGACGCGCTCAACGCGACCCGGGCCGCGGTCGAGGAAGGCATCGTGCCGGGCGGCGGCGTTGCGCTGCTGCGCGTGCGCGAGGCGATCTCCAAGCTCTCCTCGGACGTCCCCGACGTCCAGGCCGGCATCAAGATCGTGCTGCGCGCGCTCGAGCAGCCGGTTCGCCAGATCGTCGAGAACGCGGGCGTCGAAGGCTCGATCGTTGTCGGCAAGATCCTGGAATCGAAGTCGTCGACCTACGGCTTCAACGCCCAGACCGAGGAATATGGCGACATGGTCGCGACCGGGATCGTCGATCCGACCAAGGTCGTGCGCACCGCGCTCCAGGACGCCGCTTCGGTCGCCGGCCTGCTGATCACCACCGAGGCGATGGTGGCCGAGCTGCCCAAGAAGGAGAGCGCGGCCCCGGCGATGCCCGGTGGCGGCGGCATGGGTGGCATGGACTTCTAAGTCCGGTGCCACTGAAGGGAAAGTCCAGGGGCGGCTTCGGCCGCCCCTTTTTCATTGGCAATGATCAAGTCGGCGCGTGCGCGGCGGGTTGCATGTTGAGCTGTATTGTTAGAATTATTCTAAGTCAAAAGTGAAGTGGACTTTTTTTCTCTACAATTATTGACTTGGTGCGCGCGCTGGGAAATTCTCCATTGCCACGGGGCGCCAGGACGGTGCCCTGCCTTTGATGACAGGGCCTTGACCCCTGCCGATTGGAGGTTTCCATGACGAACAAGCGCGGCCGGCCGCTCTGCGCCGGCTTTCTTCCCGTATTTGGAGCATTTGCAATCGGTCTCGGCGGTATTGCTGCCGACGCCCAGGCCGACGAGGTCAATGTCTACACCACCCGTCAGCCCGATCTGATTCAGCCGCTCTTCGACGCCTTCACCGAGGAAACCGGCATTGCCGTCAACGCGCTGTTTGGCGGCGAGGAGCTGGTCGAGCGCATCCGCGCCGAAGGGGCCAACAGCCCCGCCGATCTGCTGGTGACGGTCGACATCGGCACGCTTCAGCGGGCGATCGATGCCGGCATCAGCCAGCCGGTGACGCATGCCCCGGTTCTTGAACGCGTGCCCGAGCATCTGCGCGATGCCGACGGCAACTGGGTCGGCCTGTCAGCGCGCGCGCGCATCGTGATCGCGGCGCGCGAGCGCGTCGAGCAGGATACGATCACCTATGAGGAGCTGGCCGATCCCGAATGGCGGGGGCGCATCTGCACCCGGCCCGGCCAGCACAATTACAACATCGCGCTGTTCGCCTCGATGATCGCCCATCACGGAGAGGACTATGCGGAGGAGTGGCTCGCCGGCCTGCGCGACAATCTGGCGATGAATCCCAGCGGCAACGACCGCGGCCAGGCGCGCAACATCCATGCTGGGGCCTGCGACATCGCGATCATGAACACCTATTACATGGGCCTGATGGAGACCAATGAGGAGGAGCCCGAGCAGCAGGAATGGGCGGCCGGCCTCAAGCTGCTGTTCCCCAATGGCGAGGATCGCGGCACCCACGTCAATGTCTCGGGCGTCATTCTTGCGCGGCATGCGCCGAACGAGGAAGCCGCTGTCCAGCTCATCGAGTTCCTGACATCGGACCAGGCGCAGGCGATCTACGCCGAGATCAACCACGAATATCCGGTGGTCGAGGGCGTGCCGGTGTCGGACACAGTGGCCGCCTGGGGCGAGCTGAGGGTCGACGAGCTGCCGCTGTCGACCATTGCGGAGAACCGCGCCACCGCCAGCGAACTGGTCGACAAGGTTGGCTACGAGGACGGTCCCCGCTCGTGAGGAGGCGCGCCAAAGGGGGCGCCGCAGCGGTGTCCCTCGGCGCGAGCGGATGAGCGCCATGACTCCTCAACGGAACGACCTGTGCGCGGCCTGTCTGTCGCGGCCGGCGGAGCGGCTGGTGCTGGCTGGGCTGCGCGGCTGGCTGGCCGGCTATTCGACCGGCGACATCGCCTGCTGGGAGGCGGTGTGGAACGAGCACGCCAAGCATCTCGGGCCGCAGCGGGCCAAGCCGGTCATGACCGAGCTTTCGGCGCTGGTCCGCGTGCTGTGCCAGGAAAGTCAGCAGCCGGTGGACTTCTATCCACCGTGCTGCCGGGGTATGTGCCGGGACGAGTGCCTTGCCCTTGGCATGGTGACCGGCTGCCAGATGGCGGCCTGGGGGCCCGCTCGGGCGGCGGCGTGCGCGCTTGTCGGCGCGGCCGGCGAGGAGCGGGTGCTCGAATGCGGCCGCGACTATGCGACGGCGCTGGCCGGGGCGGATCTCCGGCTGGGCGCGGTCGGCCCCAGGCTGCTCTGGCAAACCGGCTTCCTGCCGCCGGAGACCGGGCCGAACTAAGGCTGAACGCCGAGGATCGTCGGATGACGGCAGAGACTGAGACCCTGGGAACGCTGCGCAGGCGTAACGGCCTTCGCCCTCAGCATCTCGGCTGGCGCATCCTGATCCTCGGCGTCATCTGCCCGCTGACGCTTGCCCCCATTATCACGCTGCTGGTCCTGGCACTGTCGGCGGACCCGGCCATCTGGGCGCATCTGGCGGCCACGATCCTGCCCGGCGCCACGCTGCGCACGCTGGGCCTGCTGATCGGCGTGGGCGTATTGACCGGCATCATCGGGGTGGCGACGGCATGGCTGGTGGCGATGTGCCGCTTTCCGGGCCGGGGCGTCTTCGAGTGGCTACTGCTGCTGCCGCTGGCCATGCCCACCTACATCATCGCCTATGCCTATGTGGAGATCCTCGACTATGTCGGCCCGGTGCAGTCGACGCTGCGCGGCCTGTTCGGCTGGACCAGCCCACGTGACTACTGGTTTCCCGAGATCCGGTCCCTCGGCGGGGCGATCTTCCTGTTCGCCTTCGTGCTCTACCCCTATGTCTATCTCACGACGCGGGCCACCTTCCTGATGCAGTCGATGTGCGTCATCGACGTGTCGCGCACGCTGGGCCGCTCGGCCTGGACCAGCTTCTTCCAGGTCGCACTGCCGCTGGCCAGGCCTGGAATCGTGGTCGGCATCACGCTGGTTTCCATGGAGGCGCTCAACGATATCGGAGCGGTGGAATATCTCGGCGTCAACACGCTCACGCTGTCGGTCTATTCCACCTGGGTCAATCGCGGCGACCTCGGCGCCGCCGCGCAGATCGCCTGCGTGATGCTGCTGTTCGTGATCGCGCTGATCTGGCTCGAACGGCGCGGCCGGCGCCTGCAGCGCTTCCACCATACCTCGCGCCGCATCCAGGCGCTGCCGGACCATCCCTTGAGCGGCTGGCGCGCCGCGGCGGCGGTCCTCGTCTGCACCGCGCCGGTCATCATCGGATTTCTGATTCCCGCCGCCCTGCTCACGGAATTCGCGGCGAGCCGCTTCTCGTCCAATTACGGGCCGCAATTCTGGGTCCTGGTGCGCAACAGCCTGATGGTCTCGGCGGTGGCGGCGTGCGTCGCGGTTCTGATCGGCCTGCTTCTGACCTACAGCGCCCGGCTGACCGGCTCGGGCACGCTCGTCGCCGCCGGGCGGCTGTCGAGCATCGGCTACGCGGTGCCGGGCACGATCCTGGCGATTGGCACGCTGGTGCCGATGGCCGCCCTCGACAACGCGGTCGACGGCGCCATGCGCTCGGTGCTGGGCGTCAGCACGGGCCTCATCCTGACCGGGACCATCGCCGCCCTCGTCTATGCCTATGTGGTACGGTTCCTCGCAGTGTCCTACGGCGCGCTTGAGGCAGGCTTGCAGCGGGTGACGCCGCATCTCGACATGGCGTCGCGCTCATTGGGGCGGACCGCCGCCGGCACCCTGCGCGAGGTGCATCTGCCGATGCTGCGACCGGCGGTCGCGACCGCGATGATCCTGGTCTTCGTCGATTCCATGAAGGAGCTGCCGGCGACCATCCTGCTGCGGCCGTTCGGATTCGATACGCTGGCCACCCATGTCTACACCTATGCCTCGCTTGCCCGCGTCGAGAACGGGGCGCTGGCGGCGCTGGCGATCGTCGCGGTCGGGCTGCTGCCGGTGGCGCTGCTCGCCTACACCTCCCGCCTGCCCATGCGCATGATGGCGGCCGGCGGCGGCAAGGGGGCGAGCGGGTAAGGGGCGATCGCTCGGTGTCCCGCCGTCGCGCATGTCCGCGTCCGGGAGATTGGCGGCCCGTAGTGCCAGTCAGGCCGTCGGTTGAACCGATTCGCCCCCGCCCCTGACAAAGGTGGCGACGGCCTGCCCGGATACCGCATCGGTGACGCCCAGCCCGTCGCCGAGCTCCTCGAGCATGTGGCGGACCTTGTCGAGGCCGGCGATCATGGCCGGGCGTGCCGCGACAATGCTGTCATAGCTGTCCCATTCGCCGATCTCGCAGTAGGTCTGTTCGCCGGTCTTGATCAGAACCGCCTTTGCCAGTCCTGGAAATCCGGCCTGCATTTCCTGGCGGATGGCGGCTTCGAAGTCGCGTTCCATGCCGGGCCTCACCCGAAAACGCACGGCGTTGTAAGCAGTCATCGACTACTCCCACTCACGGATCTGCGCCGCGCATATGATGTCAATGCCGCCGCCAAGCGACAAGCTGTGAACGGAAACCGCGCTAGATCAGCTGTAGCGTCACCTGGACCACGCCGCGATCCTCACTGTCGCGAGCCTCGGCGAAGCCGAGGTCGCGGCACATTTCGAGCATGGTGGTGTTCTCGCTCAGCACCTCGCCATGGATCTCCGACAGGCCGACCGCGCGGGCATAGGCGATCATGAGCTCCATCAGCGTCCAGCCGAGGCCTTTGCCCTTCAGGTCGGAGCGCACCAGGATGGCGTATTCGGCGCGCTCGCCATCGGGGTCGGAATGCAGCCGCACAACGCCGAGCAGCGCGCCGCTGTCCGGGTCGAGCGCCACGAAGGCCATGGCCCGGCCATAGTCGATCTGCGTGAGCCGGGCGAGAAACCGGTGCGACAGGTCGGGCTTGGGCGTGAAGAACCTGAGGCGCATGTCCTCCGGCGCGACCTTTTCGAAAAAGGCCTCGTAGAGCGCTTCGTCCTCCGGTTTGACCGGCCGGGCGATTGCCGTCGTGCCGTCGGCCAGGGTGAGCTCGCGCTCCCATTCGGCGGGATAGGGGCGGATGGCGAAGCGCGGATTGAGCCCGTGGCGGTCCCGCCTGCCCTCCGGGGCGACGCGGACCCTGGCGTCCACCGCGATGACGCCGTCGGCATCGGCGAGCATCGGGTTCATGTCGAGCTCGCGGATCTCGGGGATGTCGGCGACGAGCTGCGACAGCTTGACCAGCGTCAGCGCCACCGCGTCGATGTCGGCGGCGGGCTCGGCGCGATAGGCGCGCAACAGGCCGACGACCCGCGTGCGCTCGATGAGGTCATGGGCGAGCGCCATGTCGAGCGGCGGCAGGGCGACCGCCTTGTCGCGGATGACTTCGACCGCGGTCCCGCCCTGGCCGAACAGGATGACGGGGCCGAACAGCGCGTCGTCGGTGACCCCGAGAATGAGTTCGCGGGCGCCCTTGCGCTCGATCATCGGCTCGACGGTCACCCCCTCGATCCGCGCGTCGGGCCGCATCCGCACCGCCGCTTCCATGACCGAGCGGGCCGCGGCTTCCACTTCGGCCGGCGAGGTAAGCTCAAGGCGCACGCCGCCGACATCGGTCTTGTGCAGGATGTCGGGCGACATGATCTTGACCACGGCGGCGGGATGCTCGGCGAGGATACGCTCGGCCACATCCCGCGCGTCCGCCGGCGTCGCGGCGGCGCGCGCGGCGGCGATCGGGATACGGTAGGCATCGAAGAGATGTCCGATCTCCGGCGCGGTGAGCCATTCCCGCCCTTCGGCGAGAGCGGTCCGCACGAGGGCGCGGGCGACGTCGATGTCGGGCGCGAAGGCCTCCGGCAGGCTCGGCGGGGTGCGCATGAGCGCGTCGAGCCCGGCGGAGTAGCGCACGAGATGGGTGAAGCCGCGCACCGCTTCGGTCGGCGTGGAGAAGGTCGGCACGCCGGCCGGGTCGAACACCTGCCGGGCGTCCTGGAAGGATGGGCCGCCGAGCCAGCAGGCGAATACCGGCTTGCGGGGGAAGTGCTTGCGGTGAGCCTCGCCGACCGTCCGGGACACCGCCTCGGCGGCTTCCACCCCCGAGGATAGGGCCGTGGGGCAGTTCATGACCAGCACGGCGTCGGCGGCGGGATCGTCCATGATGCGCTCAAGCGCCTGGCAGTAGCGCTCGGGTCCGGCATCGCCGATGATGTCGACCGGATTGGCCTTTGACCAGGTTGCCGGGAGCACTCGGTCGAGGGCGTCGACGGTCTGCGGGGAGAGTTCGGCCAACCGCCCGCCGAAGTCGACGAGCCGGTCGACTGCCAGCACCCCGACGCCGCCGCCATTGGTGAGAACGGCGAGCCGGTCGCCCCGGAACGGCTTGATCCGGCTCAGCGTCTCCACCGCGTCGAACAGCTCGTCGAGGTCGAAGACCCGCAGGATGCCGGCGCGCCGGAAGGCGGCATCGTAGACCTCGTCGACCCCGGCAAGCGCCCCGGTGTGGGAGGCTGCGGCCTTCGCCGCCTCGGCGTGACGCCCGGCCTTGACCACGATGACGGGCTTGGCCCGGGCCGCCGCGCGCGCCGCCGACATGAATTTCTTGGGATGGGTGATCGCCTCGACATAGAGGAGGATGGCGCGGGTATGGATGTCGGCGGCGAACCAGTCGAGCAGATCGCCGAAATCGACATCGGCCATGTCGCCCAGCGATGCCATGGCCGAGAAGCCGATATTGCGGGCGTTGGCCCAGTCGATGACGGTGGTCAGTACCGCGCCCGACTGGGACAGAAAGGCGAGGTCGCCGGCGTGTGGCGCATCGTGGGAAAAGCTCGCATCGAGGCCGATGCCGGGCACCAGCAGGCCCAGACAGTTGGGGCCCAGGATGCGCAGCGTGTTGGGTCGCGCCGCATCGAGAAGCTGCTGGCGCAAGGAGTCCGGCCCCTGGCCGAAGCCCGCGCTGATGACCACGGCGGCGCGCGTGCCCCGCTGGCCGAACTCGGCCACGATGTCGGGGACCGTGCGCGGCGGCGTGGCGATGATCGCCAAATCGGCGGTTTCGGGCAGGGCGGCGGCGTCCGGGAAGCACTTCAGGCCCGCGATCTCGGCATGCTTCGGATTGACCGGCCGGATTTCGCCGGCAAAGCCCGCCGCCCTGAGATTGCGCAGAACGATATTGCCGATGGCGCCATCGCGGGGCGTCGCCCCCACCACGGCTACCGATTTCGGGGCGAAGACAGAGCCGAGGTTGCGGATGGTCATGCAGTTCCTCTGTCCTGCCTCTTATGAGCGGATGATTGGCCGAGGTCAGTGCGACATCAGCACCGGAACCGTCATGCTTTCGAGGATGCCCCGCGTGGCGCCGCCCATCACGAACTGGCGCAGACGCGAATGCCCGTAGCCCCCCATCACGATCAGATCGGCGCCGACATCGAAGGCGTAGGACAGGATGGCATCCGAGGCGCTCGAACTGGGGCTTCCCATGCGCTTAACCGTCACGTTCAGATTATGCCGGGCGAGGTTAAGCGCAAGGTCGGCACCTGGCTCCTGCGAGGCCGCCGCCGGTATGTCCTGGCCGATGACGAGGATCTCGACGTTTTGCGCCTTGGCCAGAAGGGGCAGGGCGTCATGGGCCGCGCGGGCAGCCTCGCGGCCGCCGTCCCAGGCGACCAGCACCCGATCGAGCCGGGCTTCCGCCCGCTCGATATAGGGCACGATCAAGAGCGGCCGGCCGCTATCGAAGAGCGCCGCCTCGATGAGCATTTCGTGCAGGGCAATGCTGTCGTCAGGTGCCGACTGGCCGGCAACCACGAGATCGGTCGTGCGGCTGTGCGAGGCAAAAACCGAAGAGGCGGCACTCTCGGAACATTCCACCACCCGGCGATCGAAGGCAACGCCGGCGCGCTCGGCGGCGGCGGCAAAACCGTCACCAGCCCGGTTGGCGGCATCAATCGACGCCTTGCGCTGGGATTCCAGAAGGGTGCCCGGAACCTCGCCCATGACCATGGGTGGCATGGTCGGCTGCAATGCCAGGGCGAGCCCGCTCAAATGCGCGTCGAACCGCGACGCAAGCGACAGCGAGTAGGCGATTCGGGCATTGCCGCTATCGCCATCCTCCGTCTCCACATGAACGAGAATATCCTTAATGGTCATGGAGTGCCTCCCTTCCCGGAATCGCAGGCCACGCGCCGCGCGTCTGGCGCGGACAGCGCGACAGGCGCTCAGGCAACTCTAATGTCTCGCCGGCGGCCTTGATACCGGTCAAAGGCACTTTTATTGGGCTGCTGATCAGACTAGCTGGACTGACCGTCGTGCTGCTTGATCTCCTGCCAGCGGTCCGGCTCGGTGCGCATCTGGCGGAGATAGGCGATGCTCGCGGAGGCTGCGTCGTCGTCGAGATCGCGGCGGGCGACTTCCTTTGCCTCGTCGAACTTACCCTGAAGGCCCAGCACCAGAGCCAGATTCTGGCGAACCCGCTCATTCGCGCCTGGCTGTTGGGCGGCGCGGCGCAGCACCGATTCGGCTTCGTCGATCTGGCGGCTCAGGGCCAGCGACAGACCGAGATTGGCCAGCAGGTTGGGATCGTCCGGTGCTCCCTCCAGGGCGCGGCGATAGCGGGCCTGCGCTTCGTCGTGGCGGCCTAGCTGGTCGAGCGCGGCACCCTGGGCGGCGAGGGTCCGCCGGTCGGCGGCGCCTCCCTGCTCGGCGCGCTGGAGAGCTTCCAGCCCGTCCTCAAACTCGCCCTGGCGGACCAGGGCGCGCCCGAAGGCCGATGCCAGCCTTGCGTCGTTCGGCCGGGCCCCGCTGGTCCGGCGCAGCACGGCCAGGGCCTGCGCGCCCTGACCGATCGCCTCCAGCCCGCTGGCGTAAGCGAATGCGGCCTCGGGATCTTCCGGATTGCGCCGGTGACGCTCGGCGAGGCGGGAAACCTGGCGGCGCTGCGCGTCCGTCACCTGGCCGGACTGGCCGATGGACTGGGTGGTGATATTGCTGGAATCGTTGGACCGCGAGCATCCGCCGACCAGCAGGGCGCCGGCCAGCACCGCGATGAAACCAGCGCGCAGGGAGGTTTGGAACATGACACGTTTTCGCCGAACGATGACCTTACGGAAAATTGTCGAAGTGTTTTGACTCCTCTCCACATAAAACATTAACCCTAATGATGGGTTAAGACGCGGCGCAGCAGAGCTTCGCAATGGCCCCGGCTTGAAAGCGGGAGAAGGGAAAACCTGCCCCAATGCTTCGTGAGGATGCGCCCAGAGGAACGCAGGACTGCGCATGATCGACCATCTTCTCCCTTCCTCCATGGCCGACGGGGCAACACCGATCCAGTTGATCGACGGCGACCAGCGGGACCAGCTCGACGGGCTGGCCAAGATGCAGCGCACCTATGCGGCGTCCATCGGCTTCAAGGCGCAGCCGGGCCGGGTTGCGCTGTTGCCCGATGCGGCCGGCAAGCTCGACCGGGTCCTGTTCGGCCTGGGCGGGCGCGATTCCGCCGAGCGCACCCCGTTTCTGCCCGGTCGGCTTGCCGAGGTATTGCCGGCCGGCATCTACCGGCTGGTCGGGCGGCCGGACGATCCAGCCCTTGCCGCGCTGTCCTTCGCGCTTGGCCACTACCGGTTCAATGCCTACCGGACGGAGGCTTCGAACCGGGTGCAAAGCAAGCTCGCAGTGCCCGACGGCGTCGATCTCGACCGCCTCGCGGCGATCGTGAGCGGCGTCGAGCTGACCCGCGACCTGATCAACACGCCGGCCAATGACATGGGGCCGCCGGAGCTCGAGACGGCGGCGCGCCAGCTCGCCGAATCCCACGGTGCGACCATTGAGACGATACTCGGCGAGGAGTTGATCGCGGCCCAGCTTCCGCTCATCCATGCGGTGGGGCGGGCAAGCGACCGGGCGCCGCGGCTGATCGACATGCGCTGGGGCGACCCGGCCGCCCCGCGGGTGACGCTCGTGGGCAAGGGGGTGTGCTTCGACACAGGCGGGCTCGACATCAAGTCGGCCTCGGGTATGGCGCTGATGAAAAAGGACATGGGCGGTGCAGCCGCGGCGCTGGGGCTGGCAGCCATGGTGATGGCGAGCGCGCTAAAGGTGCGTCTGCGGGTGCTGGTGCCGGCGGTGGAGAACGCCATCTCGGGCAGTGCCTTCCGGCCTGGGGACGTGCTGCGCAGCCGGGCCGGTGTCAGCGTCAGCATCGGCAATACCGATGCCGAAGGCCGCCTAGTGCTTGCCGACGCGCTGGCGCTCGCCGGCGAGGAGGATCCCCAGCTCCTCATCGATATGGCGACCCTTACCGGTGCCGCCCGGGCCGCGCTCGGTCCCGACGTGCCACCCTTCTATACTGAGAACGAGACGCTGGCTGGCGACATCGCCCATGCCTCGCGCAAGGTCTACGATCCGGTTTGGCGCATGCCGCTTTGGCGGCCCTACGAGGACATGCTGACGTCGAAGGTCGCCGACATCGATAATACGGGCAGCGCCGGCATGGCCGGCTCGATCACTGCCGCCCTGTTCCTCTCCCGCTTCATTCGATGCCCCTCTCGGTGGGTCCATTTCGACATCTATGGCTGGAGTGCGAAATCGAGGCCGGGTCGGCCCGAAGGCGGCGAAGCCCAAGCGATCCGAGCCCTTTTCGAAGTTTTCTCGGCACGCTATCCCGGCTGACCGGGGAATGGACGAGCCCTTAACGTCTGCCACCTGCGGCTTCAGCCGGGGCTTCGTCTATCCGCGTCGCCAGCGAGAACGGATAGATTTGATACAGGGCGGACAGTCCCACCAGCACATAGACGATCCGGGTGACGACCGTACCGGCGCCGAAGATCGCCGCCACGAGGTTGAAGTCGAACAGACCTACAAGCCCCCAGTTGACCCCGCCGACGATCACGATCAGTAGGGTTAGGAGATTGAGCGTTTTCACGATTGACTCCTTACGTCACGATTGAACGTGCATGAACCATCGGAGCCCACTCAATGTTCCTTGAGCGCCCGGAAGCGCCGATTGAGGGGACGTCGGCAAGAATTTCCATGACCGTGCTATGACCGAAAGCGACCAGCCAGACCCGCGCCTCAATGCCTACCGGCCCGATCTGGCGGACCGGCGGCTGGCGGGGTGTGTCGAGGCGGAACGCTTCGTCGAGGGCGAGGATCGATGTGTGGTGGCCGCCTCCGCGCCTATTCGTCGGGCCCCGCGACATGACGCGGCGCTCGACACAGAGGCGCTGCGCGGCGAGACGGTGCGGGTGTTCGAGGAGACGGCGGAGGGGTGGGCCTGGGGCCAGCTCAAGACCGACGGATATGTCGGCTGGCTGCCCGCCGCGGCGCTGGGCGAATTGGGGCCGGTGCAGACCCATCAAGTCGCGGCGCTGCGGAGCTTTGCCTTTCCCGGACCCGATATCAAGCTGCCGCCCGTCATGGCGCTCAGCCTGGGCGCGCGCCTCGCCTTGGTGGCAGAGAAGGGCGCCCTCGCCGAAACCGATGCCGGCTTTGTGCCGATGCGCCACCTCGCACCGCTCGACGCGCGCGAGGCGGACTGGGTAGGGGTGGCTGAACGGTTCGTCGGCACGCCCTATCTGTGGGGCGGGCGGACCAGTCTCGGCCTCGACTGCTCGGGGCTCATTCAGCTTGCCCTTGCCGCATGCGGCATTGCCTGCCCGCGCGACAGCGACATGCAGGCCGGCTCAGCTGGCCGCTTGCTGGACCATCGCGACCCGTCCCGCCTGGCGCGCGGCGATATGCTGTTCTGGGCCGGCCATGTCGGCTTCTACGCCGGTGGCGGGCGCCTGCTGCACGCCAACGCGCATTTCATGGCGACGGTAATCGAGCCTTTGGCTGAAGCTTTGGAGCGGATGGCGGGGCAGGGGCTTGAGTTGACCTGCATTCGCCGGCCCGCGCTGGCGGCGGACTAACTGGCCTTAGAGCCCAACCGAATTCTCAAACGGGCTCTTACTGCGCCACCACGCCTTCCGGCGACGCCTCGATGTCGAAGGCGGCGGCCATCAGCGCCTTGGTGTAGTCGGTGCGCGGCGCATCGAAGACCTGGGCGGCGGGCCCGTGCTCGACCACCTTTCCCTCGCGCATGACGATGACGTCGTTGGCCAGCGCCCGCACGACCTTGAGATCGTGACTGATGAACAGATAGGCGAGGTCGTGGCGGCGCTGGAGGTCGCGCAGGAGGTCGACGATCTGGGCCTGCACGCTCATGTCCAGCGCGCTGGTGGGCTCGTCCAGCATCAGGAATTTCGGCTTCAGGACGAGGGCGCGGGCGATCGCGATGCGCTGGCGCTGGCCGCCGGAGAATTCGTGCGGGTAGCGGTCCATGGCGGAAGGGTCGAGCCCGACTTCGAGCAGCGCCTCGGCCACCCGCGCGCGGCGCGCGTCGTAGCCCATTCGCGCGCCGTGGATCTCCAGCCCCTCGCCGATGATGTCGCCGACCGCCATGCGCGGGCTGAGCGAGCCGTACGGATCCTGAAAGACAATCTGCATCTCGCTGCGCAGCGGCCGCATCTTCTTGAAGGAATAGCCGTCGATCTCGCGGCCGAGATAGACGATGCGGCCCTTGCTTGACAGCAGGCGCAGCACGGCAAGGCCGAGCGTCGTCTTGCCGGAGCCGGACTCGCCGACGACGCCCACCGTCTGGCCCGCGCGCACCTTGATGTCGATGCCGTCGACCGCCTTGATATGGCCGATGGTACGCTTCAGCAGCCCCCGCTTGATGGGGAACCAGACCTTCAGATCGTCGGCCTCTAGCACCACCGGTGCCGTTGGGTCGGCCGACGGCGGCTCGCCCTTCGGCTCGGCGGCGAGCAGGTGGCGCGTATAGGGATGCTGGGGATTGTCGAAGATCTCGCGGGTCTCGCCGCGCTCGACGATCTCGCCCTGGGACATGACGCAGACACGGTCCGACACCTTGCGCACGATCGCCAGATCATGGGTGATCAGCAATACGGCCATGTTCATGCGCTGCTGCAAATCGCGCAGCAGCTTGAGGATCTGGGCCTGCACGGTGACGTCGAGGGCGGTGGTCGGCTCGTCGGCAATCAGCAGGTCCGGCTCGTTGGCCAGCGCCATGGCGATCATGACACGCTGGCGCTGACCGCCGGAAAGCTGGTGCGGGAAGCTTTTCAGGCGGGTTTCCGGCTCGGCGATGCCGACCTGGTTGAGCAGGTCGATGACCCGTTCGCGCACCTTGCGCTCGGACAGGCCCTCATGGAGCTTGATGATCTCGCCGATCTGCTTTTCCACCGTGTGCAGCGGGTTGAGCGAGGTCATGGGCTCCTGAAACACCATGGTGATGTCGTTGCCGCGCACCTTGCGGATCGCCGTCTCGTCCTGGGCGAGGAGGTTCTCGCCCTTGAAGACGATCCGGCCGCTGGGATGGGAGGCGGCCGGATAGGGCAGGAGCTTGAGCACCGACAGGGCGGTGACCGACTTTCCCGAGCCCGATTCGCCGACCAGGGCAACCGTCTCGCCTCGCGCGATGTCGAACGAGACGCCGCGCACGGCATGGGTCACGTTATCGCTCTGGCGAAAATCGACCGACAGGTCCTCAACGGACAAAAGCGGACTGGTCATCTGAACACCTTGCGCGGGTCGAAGGCATCGCGCACGGCCTCGCCAATGAAGATCAGGAGGCTCAGCATAATGGCGATGACGAAAAAGCCGGTCAGGCCGAGCCACGGCGCCTGCAGATTGGCCTTGCCTTGGGCCAGCAGCTCGCCGAGCGAGGGCGAGCCAGGCGGCAAGCCGAAGCCGAGGAAGTCGAGCGAGGTGAGTGTGGTGATCGAGCCGTTGAGGATGAACGGCATAAAGGTCAGCGTCGCCACCATGGCGTTGGGCAGGAGATGGCGGAACATGATCGTGGCATTGCCGACGCCGAGGGCGCGGGCTGCCGAAATATACTCCATATTGCGCCCGCGCAGGAACTCCGCCCGCACGACGCCGACCAGCGCCACCCACGAAAAGAGCAGCAATATGCCGAGCAGGATCCAGAAGGTCGGCTCGAAAAAGGCGGCGATGATGATCAGCAGATAAAGCGAGGGGACCGCTGTCCAGATCTCCAGAACGCGCTGGAATATGAGGTCGGTCCAGCCGCCGAAATAGCCCTGGACGGCCCCGGCGGCGACGCCAATGATGGAGGAGAAGATGGTCAGGATCAGTCCGAACAGGACCGACAGGCGGAAGCCGTAGATCAGGCGCGCCATAACGTCGCGCGCCTGGTCGTCGGTGCCCATCCAGTGCCAGTTACCGAGCGTGCAGTTGGGATCGGCAGTGCCGAGCTCATAGTTCCGGCACCGCTCCTCCAGGGTCATCATCCACCAGGGGGGCGCCGGGGCCGAGACCGGGACCTCGTAATTCGGCGTGTTGTAGCTGTAGCGGATCGGCGGCCACACTATCCAGCCGTCGCCCTCGGCGATCAGCTCCTGCACGAAGGGGTCGCGATAATCCGTCTCGGTGGGAAAGTCGCCGCCAAAGGTGGTCTCCGGATAGAAGCTGAAGATCGGCGTGTAGTAGCCGCCCTCGTATTGAACGAGAATCGGCTTGTCGTTGGCCAGGAACTCGGCGAACAGGCTGAGCCCGAACAGCACCACGAAGATCCACAGCGACCAGTAGCCCCGCCGATGGGCCTTGAAGTTCTGCCAGCGGCGCAGATTGAGCGGCGACAGGAGCGGCCGGCGTCCGGGGCGCAGCGGAACCGCTTGCGTGCCGGGTGTGGGGGGCGGCGTCGTGGTGCGCGGATGGGCCTTTTCCACCGTGGTGTCCATCGGCTCAGACCTCGCGTGTCTCAAAATCGATCCGCGGATCGATCCAGGTATAGGTGAGGTCCGAGATGAGGTTCACGATGAGCCCCATCAGCGAGAAGATGTAGAGAGTGGCAAAGACCACCGGATAATCGCGGTTGACAATCGATTCAAAGGACAGAAGCCCCAGCCCGTCGAGCGAGAAGATGGTCTCGATGAGCAGCGCGCCGGTGAAGAAGGCGCCGATGAAGGCGCCGGGGAAGCCGGCCACGATAATCAGCATGGCGTTGCGGAACACGTGGCCGTAGAGCACCTGGCGCTCGTTCAGCCCCTTCATGCGCGCCGTCATCACGTATTGCTTGCGGATCTCGTCGAGGAACGAGTTCTTGGTCAGAAGCGTCGTGGTGGCGAAGGCCCCGATCGCCATCGAGATGATCGGCAATGTCAGGTGCCAGAAATAGTCGAGGATCTTCTGGTACCATGGCAACATGTGCCAATTGTCGGAGACCAGCCCGCGCAGCGGGAAGATTTGCCAGAAGCTGCCGCCGGCGAACAGCACGATGAGCAGGATGGCGAACAAAAAGCCGGGAATGGCATAGCCGATGATGACGACGCCGCTGGTCCAGGTGTCGAATTTCGAACCATCGCGCACGGCCTTTCGAATGCCGAGCGGAATCGAGATCATGTAGGCGATCAGCGTCATCCACAGGCCGAGCGAGATCGAGACCGGCATCTTCTCGATGATCAGGTCGATGACCGAGATGTCGCGGTAGTAGCTCTCGCCAAAATCAAAGCGCAGATAGTTCCAAAGCATCAGCCCAAAGCGCTCATGGGCCGGCCGGTCGAAGCCGAACTGGCGTTCAAGCTCAAGGATGAACTCGGGGTCGAGCCCCTGCGCGCCCCGATAGCGCGACTGCACATCCCCACCTTCGCCCGAGGCCCCGGGGGCAAAATCCCCGCCTGTGCCGCCGCCGATACGCGCCGTGGCGGCAACGTCGGTGCCCTGGAGCTGCGAAATGATCCGCTCGATGGGGCCGCCCGGCGCGAACTGGATGATGATGAAGGTCACCAGCAGGATTCCCAGGAGCGTGGGAACCATCAGGAGCAGGCGACGGATGACGTATGCGCCCATGAGACCTCAGTGGTATGGCACTATTGCCGTTTCATGGTCACAAGGACCCCGTTCGACGGCCATTCTGGAACCCCGGGGGGCGGACATCCTTGCCCGAAGGCGGGGATCATGCCTGCCACCGAAATTTTCGCAGCTTGGTTAAGATCCGGTTCTCACCGTCTCTGCCTTGTCCTCGTCCCACCACCAGATCGTGGTCGAGAAGCCGTAGTCCGGCATGTCGTCGGGCAGTCCGTACCGGTTCCACCGTGCAGTCCGGATCTCCGGCGAGTAGAACTGCGGAACGAGATAATGATTCCACAGGAGCACCCGGTCGAGCGCCCTCGAGGCGGCAACCAGCTCGTCGCGATCGTCTGCGAAAATGATGCGCTCGATCAGGTGGTCGACGGCCGGGTTCTGAATGCCGATGAGGTTGCGACTGCCCGGCGTCTCGGCTGCTTCCGAGCCCCAGTAATCGCGCTGCTCATTGCCCGGCGACAGCGACTGGCCGAAGCTCGCCACGACGATGTCGAAGTCGAAATTGTCGAGCCGGTTGCGATATTGCGAGACGTCCACGGTGCGCACATTGCCTTGGATGCCGAGCTGGCCGAGGGTGCGCAGATAGGGGTTCACGATGCGCTCCATGTCGGGGGACACGAGCAGGAACTCCACGCGCAGCGGCTCGCCGGTTTCGACATTGGTGAGAACGCCGTCGCGCGCCTCCCAGCCCGCTTCGTTCAGCAGGCGTGTGGCGGTGCGCAGATTGTCGCGATTGCGGCGCCGGTCGCCGCCAACCGGATTTGCGTATTCCTCCGTGAATACCTCGGGCGGCACCTGATCGCGAATCCCTTCAAGAATCTCCAGCTCCAGGCCCTCGGGCAGGCCATCAGCGGCGAGTTCCGAGTTCTCGAAGTAGCTCGAGGTGCGCGCGTACTGATCGTAAAAGACGTTGGCGTTCATCCATTCGAAGTCGAAGGCATAATTGAACGCTCGGCGCACCTGCGGATCGGCGAACTTGTCGCGGCGGGTATTAAAAACGAAGGCCTGCATCGGCTCGGCGTTGAGCGTTTGAAAGGTCTCGAGCACCACGTCGCCGCGATTGACGGCCGGAAAGTCGTAGGCCGTCGCCCAGCGCCGCGCGCTGTTCTCCACGGTGAAATCGAAGGTGCCGCCACGGAACGCTTCCTGGGCCACCGTCTGGTCGCGGAAATACTCGTAGCGGATCTCGTCGAAATTGTGGGTGCCGACATTGACCGGCAGGTCGGCCGCCCAGTAATCCTCGACGCGCTCATAGGTGATGGTGCGGCCCGGCTGGACCCGGCCGATCCTGTAGGGGCCGGAGCCCAGTGGCGGCTGCAGCGTCGAGGCGGCGAACTCGCGTTCGTTGCCATCATCGTCGGTGCCCTGCCAATAATGCTTGGGCAGAACGGGAAGCTGTCCGGTGATCTGCGGGAGTTCGCGATTGCCCGCCTGGTCGAAGAAGAAGGTAACCTCGCGCTCCCCGGTCTCCTCGGCCCGTTCGATATGCCGATAATAGGCATTGTAGAAGGGATGGGCCGTACGCAGGGCGTCGAGGCTCCAGATCACGTCGTCCGGGGTGATCGCCTCGCCATCGTGAAAGCGGGCTTCGGGGCGGAGCCGGTAGGTGACCTGCGAATAGTCGTCGGGGTAGTGCACCGCCTCCGCGATCAGCCCGTATTCGGAGCTCGGCTCGTCGAGCGCGCCGGTCATCAGGGTGTCGTAGACCAGCCCCAGGCCGGCGGCGGGCGTGCCCCGGATGGTGAAGGGCTGGAGGCTGTCGAATGTGCCGATGGAGGACTGGCGGAAGGTGCCGCCCTTGGGCGCGTCGGGATTGACGTAGTCGAAATGCGCGAAGTCGGCGTCGTATTTCAGGTCCCCGAACAGCGAGAGGCCATGGCGCCAGTCATCATCGGCATGGGCGGCGAAACCGGCGCCGGAAAAGGTCAATACGAGGGCGAGCGCAAGTCGCCGAATCCTCGTGGGCATGGGTCCTCCACAGCAGGTTTCAAGTTCCCCGTCGACCCCCGTAGCTTATCATCTAGGCGCGTTACACCACCTGACCGCATTATGACAGAAATTTCATGGCCCCTTAAGGCTGCGCGGGCCTCCAAAGGCCGTGCGGGCCGCGCGGCTATTCGCCCTCGAGCGGCGGCGGATCCTCCGTGAGCTCGCGCAGATAGGCGATCAACGCGGCGCGGCGCTCGTCGTCGCGCACTCCGGCGAAGGCCATGGTGGTGCCCGGCATGTAGCCGCGCGGATCGGCGAGATAGCCGTCGAGCTCCTCATAGCCCCAGACTTCGCCGGCCTCGGCCGCCTCCTGCATGGCGTCGGAATAGCGGAAGCCGTCGACATGAGCCTTGGGGCCA
>SKQW01000031.1 GCA_007118805.1 Rhodobiaceae bacterium
ACCGGCGAGTCGAGATCGAGAATGCGCTTGTCGATCATCACCACATTGTCGGCCACTGGCAGCTTCCAGTGCAGGCCCGGCTCGGTGATTACGGTACGCACCTCGCCGAAGCGCAGGACCAGTGCCTGCTGGGTCTGATGCACGGTGAACAGGGCGCTGTAGGCCAGGAACAGCCCCACCGCGATCAGCAGAAGAAAGCCTCCGAGTAGGGGTCGGCTCATTGCTCGCCTCCTGTCGCAATCGGCCGCGGCTGGCGCTGCAGCTCGTTGAGCGGCAGATAGGGCACCACGCCGGAGGCCCCTGCCGCGTCGTCGATGATGATCTTCTCGGTGTCGCCGAAGACACGTTCCATCGTCTCGAGGAACAGGCGCTGGCGCGTCACGTCGGGTGCCCGGGCATACTCGTCATAGACCATGACGAAACGGTCGGCCTGACCTTCGGCCTCGGCGACCGTCTGATCGCGATAGGCGCTCGCCGCCTCGATGATGCGGGCGGCCTCACCGCGGGCCTCCGGGACCACGCGATTGGCGTAGGCCTGCGCCTCGTTGCGCATGCGCTCCTGGTCGGCGCGCGCCGCCTGCACGTCGCGGAACGCGTCGATCACCGCGCTCGGCGGGTCGACCTTCTGCAACTGCACCTGCGTGATCTGGATGCCGGCGCCGTATTCGTCGAGCGTCTGCTGCATCAGATCCATGACCGCCTGCTCGGTGACCGCGCGGGCCTGGGTCAGGATCGGCTGAAGCTGACTGCGGCCGACCACCTCGCGCAATGCACTCTCGGCCACCGCCTTCACGGACGCATCGGGCCGCTGAATGTTGAACAGATAGTCCGGCGCATTGTTGATGAGCCAGAACACGGCAACGTCCACATCGACGATGTTCTCATCGCCCGTGAGGATGAGGCTCTCCTCGGGAACGTCGCGGGCCGCCTCGGTCCGCCCGTCCTCGAAGATGCGAAAGCCGATGTCGACGCGGTTGACGCGCGTGACCTTCGGTGTCTGCACCGCCTCGATCGGCCAGGGCAGATGATAGTTGAGGCCGGGCTGCGTCATCTGGACGAACTCGCCGAAGCGCGTCACCACGCCCTGCTCGTCCGGTTCGACGCGATAGAAGCCGCTGGCCGCCCACACCGCGACCAGCACCAGCGCACCGAGCAACAGCCCCTTTCCGCCAAGCGAGCCGCCCGGCAGGGCGCTGCGCAGGCGATCCTGTCCACGGCGCAGCATTTCCTCAAGGTCCGGAGGCTGGGGACCGCCCCCACCGCCTTGCGAACCGCCACCGCCGCCCCAGGGACCGCCGCCGCCTGAGCGCCAGCCCCCTCCGCCTTGGTTACTCCAGGGCATGGAACCCTCGCTGTCGTTGAATCGTTGATATCTCGCCGGGCAATCTGCGCCGACACTGCGAGGGGTTATAGGTCACGCGGGAGCCGCATTCAATGAAATGCGGTACGAATCCCGTCATACGGCAATGCCAGATCGCACAAATCCATGACAGCGGGGGCGCCGCTAACCGATCGGCGCTGTGGCCTGCTCCAGCCAGCTTAGGGTCCCGGCATCGAGCTGGGGGCCGATCTCAGCCAGAACCTGCGCGTGATAGCCGTTGAGCCAGGCGATCTCCGGCTCGCTCATCAGTCCGGGCTCGACCAGCCGCCGGTCGATCGGCGCAAGGGTCAGGGTCTCGAAGGAGTGGAGCCGCTTGCGGCCGCCCGGCACCTCCTCGGATTCGCGCACCAGCACCAAGTTCTCGATGCGGATGCCGTATGCGCCGGTTAGATAGACGCCGGGCTCGTTTGAGACGATCATTCCGGGCTTCAGCGCCACCGTTCCGGTCTTGGCGATTCGCTGCGGTCCCTCATGCACGTTGAGGTAGCTTCCCACGCCGTGCCCGGTGCCGTGATCGTAATCGAGCCCGGCCTGCCACAGCGCGTAACGGGCGAGCGTGTCGAGCTGGGCCCCGCTGACGCCTTCGGGAAAGCGCGCCGTGGCGATCGCGATGTGGCCCTTGAGGACCAAGGTGAAATTTCGCCGCATCTCGGGCGTTGGCGCGCCGATGGCAATCGTTCGGGTGATGTCAGTCGTGCCGTCCGCGTACTGGCCACCCGAATCGACGAGGTAGAGGGTGCCAGGCTCTAGCTTGCGATTGGTCGCCGTGGTCACGCGATAGTGCACAATGGCGCCGTTCGGCCCTGCCCCGGAGATGGTGTCAAAGGAGATATCGCGAAGCTCGCTGGTCTCGGCCCGGAATCCTTCCAGCGCCTGTGCCGCGCCGATCTCGTCGACCTCTGCGGACGGCGCCATCCAGTCGAGCCAATAAAGAAAGCGCGCCATGGCGACGCCATCGCGGCGGTGCGCCGCTCGGGCCCCGGCGATTTCCGCCGCCGACTTGGTAGCCTTGGGAAGCGCGCAGGGATCGTCGCCCTTGACGATTGTTGCGCCCGCCGCCTCAAGGCGCGCCGCAATCCAGCGCGCCGTCGTCGCCGGGTCGAGGCGCACCCTGGCCCGTGCGGCCCCGAGCCGATCCAGCACGGCGCCGAACGACTCCGGTTCGGACAGATCCGCCAGCGCGCCGAGATAGCCTCGCGAGGCCTCCGTCAGCTTGCCCGGCGCGATGATCAGCGTTGGGCGGCCTTGGGCGGGAATCACGGCAAAGGCGAGCGGCGCGGGGTTGTGACTGACATCCCGGCCCCGGATATTGAATGCCCAGGCGATCGAATCGGGCTGCGTCAGCACCGTGGCGTCGGCGCGCGACTTGTCCAGCGCCCCCCTGATCTCGGCGAACTTGGCTTCCGCCGGACGTCCCGCCAGGCTTTCGGGATGCACGGTCACCTCGCCAAGCGGCGCCGGCGGCCGGTCCTCCCACACAGCATCGACCGGATTGTCGGGACAGGCAACGAGCTCGGCCCCCGTCGCCTCGGCCACGCGTTCGAGCTTGCGCAGGCCGGCCATGGTGTGAAGCCATGGATCATAGCCGAGCCGCGCGCCGGCCCCCAGAATCTCTTCGAGCCATTTCTCCCAGCCATAATCTATGAGGTGCAGCGGCTCGAACTGCGCCGTGTCGACCTGCTCGCGCACCTGGAGGGTATAGCGCCCATCCACGAAGATCGCGGCGCGATCCAGCAAAACGACCGCCATGCCCGCCGAGCCGGTAAAGCCGGTCAGCCATTTCAGCCGTTCGGCGCATGGGGGGACATACTCGCCCTGATGCTGGTCGGCCCGTGGAACCAGGAAACCATCGAGCCCCCTGCCCCGCAATTCCTCCCGCAATAGCCGCAGCCGCCCGGCTCCCAGGCCGGGGTCGCTCACCTCGTCGAAGGTCTGAAACATGGCATGCTTCTTCAGGTTGAAATCCCGGACCGCTCATCCCCCGATCACCGGCTTAAGGTAATGCTTGTCAGTGGTTGAGCGACCGGATGCACGTCGTCATGATACTGCCGGTCTTCACTACCTGCTTGTCCCCGCCCCCGCAAACATTGCCGCTCAACCGCCACGCCGGGCCGAACAGCGCCGCGATGAGGCGGCACGATTGGCCCCCGGAACCACCCTGAAATGGTGCACCGCAACAAGTCGAAAAAACATACGATTTTTGAGCGTCCTGCCGGAAAATTGTCGGCCACTATGTTGCATTGCAAGAAGGGCAGATCAGGCATGCATCCGCGTGGCTGGTAAGCGCCGCAATTTCGATTATCTCGCGGGCATCAGGACGATCCACCCGGTTTCAGAAAGGATTGGGGCCATGGCGAACGCTGCGTTTTTCGATTATGAGGTTGGTCAGGCCGTGCGGGCACGTCGTGGCGTCTTGCGCCGCGTTTTCGACCGGATGCTGGCAGGACGCACGCGCGCAGCGCGGCGCAACGTGGCCCAGGCGCTCTCCCGCCTCAGCGAGGACCGGCTGATCGAGTCGGGCCTGACCCGCGAGGAGTATGCGCACTGGAATTCCGGCGCCGGCTACTGACGCGACCCCGGGCGACGAGCAACAGTGTCGCCCAGCCATCTATGACGAGGCGGCGATCGAGGCAGAACCCGACATTGCGCCACGCCGCCTCGACCGCCCGCCTCTGACGATTCCGCAGGCCCGAAAGCACCACCGAGGTTCCCGGCCGACTAATGCGGGCGACCTCGGGCGCAAGCCGGATCAGCGGCCCCGCCAGAATGTTGGCAACGATCAGATCGTAAGGCGCCTGTCGGCGCAGATTGACATGGCGCACGCCGTCGGCGACGATCGCGCGCACCTGCCCGCCCGCCCCGTTCGCGGATGTGTTCTCGCGCGCAATCCGCACCGCCACCGGGTCGTTATCGGTGGCGATCACCGGCACGCGCAAGGCCTTGGCAAGCGCGATTGCCAGCACCCCGGTGCCGGTTCCGATATCGAGCGGCTGGCGGTACCGCCGCCTCTTGAGTAGCCCGTCCAGCGCCAACAGGCAGCCGAGCGTCGTGCCGTGATGGCCGGTGCCGAAAGCCTGAGAGGCCTCGATCTCGACGCCGATAGCATTGGCCGGGATGCGGGCGCGGTCATGGCCGCCGAACACCGCGAAGCGCCCGGCATAGACCGGTGGCATCGCCGCGAGGCTTTCCTTTACCCAGTCACGGTCGGCGATGGACTCCACGATGAGGGCCAGATCGTCGCCCTGGCCATCCAGGACACGGGCGAGATAGTCGGCGAGCGCGTCTTCATCGGGTGCTTCGAGGTAGAACGCCTCGGCCAGCCACCCCTTCTCGGTCTCCACCAGCCCCGCCGCTCTGGTTTCGGGGTATAGCGCCCCGATCAGTGCATCGCTGATGGCATGGGCGTGCACTTCATCGCGCGCTGGAACTCGCAGGCGGTACATGGCTCAATGGCGCTCGACGAAGGAATCCAGCACCCGCTTGGGGCCTGATGTCTCGAAATTGACGGTCAGCTTGTTGCCGTCGATCGCCGTGACCCGGCCATAGCCGAACTTCTGGTGGAACACGCGTTCGCCCGCCGAATAGGCCGATCCCGGCCCGGCCGAACGGGCAATCACCTCGCCCTCGATCAGATCGGGCAGCACATGCGGCTTGCGTCCGGCCCGGCCGCGATTGCGCTGGGCCCGCTGCCAGCCCGGCGTGTCGTAATTGTTGGCGAAGGGCTCGCGTTCATCAAACCGGCTATGCCCGTAGCCGCCATAGCCGCCGGGCGCGGCGTCGTCGACCTCGACATGCGCTTCGGGCAGTTCGTCGAGAAAACGTGACGATACAGTCGACTGCCACAATCCGTGAATGCGCCGGTTGGAGGTGAAATAGATCCGCGCCCGCTTCCTGGCCCGTGTCAGCCCGACATAGGCAAGCCGTCGCTCCTCCTCGAGGCCGGCGCGGCCGTTCTCATCGAGAGCGCGCTGATGGGGGAACAGGCCCTCTTCCCAGCCGGGCAGGAACACGATGTCGAATTCGAGCCCCTTGGCCGCGTGCAGCGTCATCAGGCTGACCTTCTCCTCGTCGGCGCCCGAATCGGTCTCCATGACCAGCGAAATGTGCTCGAGGAACCCGGCCATCGACTCGAACTCCTCCATCGAGCGCAGCAGCTCCTTGAGGTTCTCAAGCCGTCCCGGTGCATCGGGCGAGCGGTCCTGCTGCCACATGTCGGTGTAGCCGGATTCCTCCAGGATGAGGGCCGCCAGCTCGGGATGGGGAAGCTGGTCGAGCTGGCTGCGCCAGCGGGCAAAATCGGTCAACAGTGCCCGCAGGGAGTTGCGCGCCCGCGGCTTCAGCTCCTCGGTCTCGGTCAGCGCCGACGCCGCCTGCATGAGCGGAATGCGCTGCGCGCGGGCATGATCGTGCAACGCCCTGAGCGTCGCATCGCCGAGCCCTCGGCGCGGCGTGTTGACGATACGTTCGAAGGCAAGATCGTCGGCCGGCTGGACCGTCGCCCGGAAATAGGCCACGGCGTCGCGAATTTCCGCCCGCTCATAAAAGCGCGGGCCACCGATGACGCGGTACGGCAGGCCGAGCGTGATGAATCGGTCCTCGAACTCGCGCATCTGGAACGAGGCGCGCACGAGAATCGCCATTTCGTCGAGCCGTTCGCCAGCGCGCTGCAACCGTTCGATCTCCTCGCCGACCTGGCGCGCCTCTTCCTCCGAATCCCACACGCAGGTGACGCTGACCTTCTCGCCGGCCTCCTCGGAGGTGTGCAGCGTCTTTCCGAGGCGCCCCTCATTGTGAGAGATCAGGTGGGAAGCCGCCTCCAGGATGTTGGCGGTCGAGCGATAATTGCGTTCAAGCCGGATTACGGTGGCGCCGGGAAAGTCCTTCTCGAACCTCAGGATGTTGTCGACCTCCGCGCCGCGCCAGCCATAGATCGACTGATCGTCATCGCCGACGCAGCACAGATTGCCGGTGCCCTGGGCGAGCAGCCGCAGCCAGAGATACTGGGCGACATTGGTGTCCTGATACTCGTCCACGAGAATGTAGCGGAACCGCCGGTGATACTCGGCGAGCACGTCGGGGTTGTCGCGGAACAGGCGGATTGGCTCGAGCAGCAGATCGCCGAAATCGGCCGCGTTAAGGATCTTCAACCGTTCCTGGTAGAGCTTGTAGAGTTCATCGCCGCGGCCGGCGAAGGCGAAGGCCTCGCCCTGGGGCACATCGGCCGGCGTGCGGCCCTGGTTCTTCCAGCGATCGATCCACCAGGCAAGCTGGCGTGCCGGCCAGCGCTTGTCGTCGAGATTCTCCGCCTGGATGATCTGCTTCAAAAGGCGGATCTGGTCGTCGGTATCGAGGATGGTGAAGTCGGATTTGAGCCCGACCAGATCGGCATTGCGGCGCAGGATCTTCACGCCGATCGAATGGAAGGTGCCGAGCCACGGCATGCCTTCGACGGACTCGCCGATCAGCTCACCGATCCGCTCCTTCATCTCGCGCGCCGCCTTGTTGGTGAAGGTGACGGCGAGAAGCTGGCCGGGCCGCGCCTTGCCGGTGGCCAGGATGTGCGCAAGGCGCGTGGTCAAGACCCGCGTCTTGCCGGTGCCGGCGCCTGCCAGGACGAGCACCGGCCCCTCGGTGGCCAGGACCGCAGAACCCTGCTCCTCGTTCAGCCCCGCCAGATAGGGCGGCGCGGCCGCCTGTCGCGCACGCGCGGCGATACCGCCTTCAGGCGGCAGCGGTTCTGTCGGGGCAAGGACGTCGCGTCGGTCGGACATGGGGCGATGGTGAACCGGGCTCGGGCGATTCGGGAAGCGTCATACTATCCCAATATGGGCCCCGGCGCGGCAACCGACAGAGGCGAGGATGCCGCGCGCCTTTCAGCCCGGCGCATAGGTCCCGAAATGCCACAGATGGCCCTCCGGATCGCGCGCGCTGAACTCGCGCGAACCGTAATCGGTGTCTTCGAGATTGCGGACGATCTCGGCACCTGCCTCGCGCGCACGTCGGCACAGGGCATCGGGATCCTCGACCACGATATAGACGCTCTGGGTCACATAGCCGGCGTCACGCGGGCTCTTCCAGTTGAAGACGGGGTTTTCGTTCGACCCCAGCATGATGAAGGCCTCGCCCAGCCGCAACTCGGCATGGGCCACCTGTCCGTCCTCGCCATCATAGGCGACATGCTTCACAAAGCCGAAGGCCCGCTCGAGCCAGGCGATCGCGCCATGTCCGTCACGGTACTGAAGACAGGGAATAATCTGCGTCATGTTGCACCTTTCGCCGGGCGTTGCATCGCCCCGGCTTATGAGCAAGTTCTGGCCTCGCGTCTTGGACGGATGTTACCTCATAGCCCGAGATCGTCGATGACACCCGAGCCGTCGGGCAGCCGGCTGCGCATGAAGGCGCGCGGGCTCATCCCGGCGAACTGGTGGAAGTCACGGATCAGATGCGCCTGATCGTAATAGCCGCAGTCGACGGCCAGTTCGCTCCAGCGCGGCGCCTGCTCGGCGGCCAAGCCATCGATCACGCGGCGGAACCGCAACAGGCGGGCCACGGTGCGAGGCGGCAAGCCGAACGCCTCCCGGAAGCGCACGCTCAGATGCTTGCGGCTGATGTCGAGGTCGCGGGCCAAGCCGGATACCGGCACCATACCCCCCGACCGCTCGAGCCGCTGCCAGGCGGCGAGCACGACCGGGCTCACCTGCGCCGCAGCCGCGATCCTGGCCTCGAGGAACTCGTCCAGCAGCGCAAAGCGCGCCGGCCAGCCGATCGTGTCAGCGATCCGCTCCTCAAGCTCAAGGGCCTCCTTCCCCAAGACGTCGGCCAGGTCGACGATGCGGTTGGCAAGATGATGCAACGGCAGGCCGAGAATGCGGCGCGCGCCTAGCGGCGTGAGATTGAACTGGAGGCAGTGCGAGGCGCCGGTATTCTCGCTGACGGCATAGGTCGAGTAGAGGCCGGCAACGAAACTGCCATGGGTCGCCATCCGCTCCGGCGCCCGGCCGTCGCCGAGACGCCAGGCCGGTCCGAAATTGACGATCACCACCGCCGCGGGCGTGGTGACCTCGATCCGGCGCACCGGCGTTGCGGTTCGCTCGCGATAGCCGTGATAGTCGCGCACATAAGGGGCGAGCTGCGGTGTGGGGCGGCACAGGACAAGCTCCCATGTCCCGGCGCCGGAGGAATGAGATATTGCCCTGATACGCCCTCGCTCCACGCCCATCGCCCTAGCGGTGTTCCTCGACGCTGGCCGCGATCATCTCCTTGGCGAAGCGATCGAGCGCCTCGGTCTGATAGACCCAACCCACCACCTGCGCCGTGCTGCCCTCCGCCACCACCGCTATGCGCGCTGCGTCGGTGTCGTTGAATCGGCGCAGGGCCACTTCGAGCGTGTCGCTCGGCGTTAGCCACGGCGCGCTGTCCGGATCGAACGGCTCGCCTTGCCCGGCCTCCACGGGGCGCATGAAGTCGGCGACCCGCAGCTGGCGACCGATGCGCTTGTGCGGCCCCTCCTGCAGGAACAGGCCGCGGCTCTCGAGCTGCCAGTGGAAATAGCTCTTGCCGTGCACCGCCTGGGTCAGCCCGTTGGCGATCGACACCGTCAACAGCAGCGCCATGGTCACGGCATACCCGCCTGTCAGTTCGAAGACGATGACTGTCGTGGAGATCGGCGCGCCGAGCACCGCGCCAGCCACCGCGCCCATGCCGAGAATCGCATAGAGGCCGTGGCTCGACGCGAAGTCGGGAAAGGCGCTACCGGCGATGATGCCGAAGGCGCCGCCCGTCATCGCGCCGAGATAGAGCGAGGGCGAGAAGATGCCGCCGCCGAATCGGCTGGCCAGCGTGATCGCAGTGGCGGCCGTCTTGGCGACGATCAGGGCCAGCATGAGCAGGAGCGGCAGTTGCTGCTGCAGCGCCTGGTCGGTCGCCTCGTAGCCGACGCCCAAGACCTGAGGAAACATCAGCGCGATGGCGCCGACCATCAGCCCCCCGACCACCGGGCGCAGCCATAGCGGCATGGGCACGCGCCTGGCCACCCGATCGGTGCCCATCAGCGCGAACTGGAAGAGGATCGCCACCACCGCGCAGGTGATCCCCAGGAGGAAGAAGGCCGGCACCTCCCAGTAGGAAGTGATCTGGTATTCCGGCACCACGAAGGCGGGGAAGTTGCCGAACCACAGATGGGTGATGATCGCGCCCAGCACGGAGGCGATCACGATCGGCACGAAGGCCGACGGCGCGTAATGGCGCAGGATCACCTCATGCGCGAACAACACCCCCGCGATGGGTGCGTTGAACGACGCCGATATGGCTGACGCCACGCCGCAGGCCAGCAGCGTGCGGTGTGCCGCCTGAGGCAGATTGACCAAGCTCGCAAAGCCGCTGCCGAGCGTCGCCCCAAGATGGACCACCGGCCCCTCGCGCCCGGCGCTGGCGCCCGAGCCGAGCGACAGGGCGGCGACCAGGGCATTGCCCAGCCCCGGCACGACGCGCATGCGCCGGCTGGGAAAGTGGCTCGTTTCGATGACGTCGGCGACGGCCTCGTTCCGCCGGCCAGGCAGAAGGCGATCGACGATCAAGCCAACGACCAGCCCGCCCAGCGCTGGCGCCAGCAGCACGACCCACCACGGCACCTCGCGCGCCGCACTGGCCACCTGCTCCGACATGGTGCCGATCCACGGCAACTGGACCACGCCGATGGCCAGCCGGAACAGGATGGATCCGATGGCCGCGGTGATGCCGACGGCAACCGCCAGCCCCCAAACCTGCGGATGCCGGTTGCGAATGAAGAAGCGCAGATTCGGTGCAACCCAGCCCCTGGCCTGATCGAGGGTCCTGTCGACGAGCCCGCGCACCTTGCGCTCCTGGTCAGGCGGTCATCACCGCGCCTTGCGGGAAATCCCGATGGACCGGCCGGCTTCCCTGGGAACCTCCAGCTTCGCATGCGCCCGGCGCATCGCCTCGAGCTGCGCCATCACGTCCTCCGGCCAAGGGCTGACGCGCTTCGCCGCCATGTCGACATGCAGGGTCATCACTTCGCTGGTCGCGCTGCGCCAACCCTCCTCGGCGTGAAACAGCTCCTGGACGGCATGGATTCGCTTGGCGTCATAGTCGAGCAGATGGAAGGTGGCATAGACCGGCGCCCCTTCGTGTAGCTCGCGCAGGTAGCAAAGATGCGCCTCGGCGGTAAAGAAGGACGCGTTGCGGGCGCGCACATAGTCCGGGCCAAGGCCCAGCGTGAGGAAGGCCTCGTCGACGCAGCGATCGAACAATACATTGTAATAGGCCATGTTGAGGTGGCCGTTATAATCGATCCATGCCGGTTCGACGGTCATGACCGAGGAGCGAAAGGGCGCGCCGAACGAGGTGTCGGCGCTGGTGGACGGAGCGGTGGCGGATCGATCCATGGTCATCTCGTAACTATCATCCATCTAACTGCGCCGTTTCAGCGACACAGGGCTTTCTGGTAGGTTGCGGGCAACATGACCGATTTTTTGCCAACAAGGAAGGATGGCCGATGACAGTGGCCGAGACACGGCCGGATGCGGAAAACGAGCGCGGCCGGGCCCTCGCCGTTCTCGCCCAGCGCTTCGGCGAACGCTTTTCGACCGGCGCTGCGGTCCGCGAGCAGCACGCCAATACGACGACCTGGTACGCCAATGAACCCCCTGACGCCGTGGTTTTCGCCCACACCAGCGAGGAGGTCGCCGATCTGGTTGAGATCTGCGCGACCTACCGGATGCCGGTCATACCATTCGGCACCGGCACTTCGCTCGAAGGGCATGTGAATGCCCCGCAAGGTGGCGTTTCCGTCGATTTGCGGGGGATGAACCAGGTGCTCTCGGTCCATCCCGAGGATCTCGACTGCACCGTTCAGGCCGGCGTGACGCGCACTGAGCTCAACACCCATCTTCGCGATACCGGGCTGTTCTTCCCCATTGACCCTGGCGCCGACGCCAGCCTCGGCGGCATGGCGGCGACGCGGGCCTCCGGCACCAACGCGGTGCGCTACGGCACCATGAAGGACAATGTGCTGGCCCTGACCGCCGTGATGGCCGACGGCACGATCATCCGGACCGGCCGGCGGGCGAAGAAGTCCTCGGCCGGCTACGATCTCACCCGGCTGCTGGTGGGCTCGGAGGGCACCCTTGGGATCATTACCGAACTCACGCTCAAGCTTCAGGGCATCCCCGAATCGATCTCGGGCGGCGTGTGTCCGTTTCCCAGCCTTGACGCGGCCTGCCAGGCGGTCATCCTGACCATCCAGAGCGGGGTGCCGGTTGCGCGGATCGAGCTCCTCGACGAGGTGCAGGTGCGCGCCTGCAATGCGCATTCGAAGCTCGATCTGGCCGAGACGCCGACCCTGTTCCTTGAATTCCACGGCTCGCCCGCCGGCGTCGCCGAGCAATCCGAGACCTTCGGGGCGATCGCCGAGGAGTTCGGGGGCGGCCCGTTCGCCTGGACCCGCAACGCGGAGGAGCGCACGCGGCTGTGGCAGGCGCGGCACGATGCCTACTGGGCGGCGCTTCAGTTGCGGCCCGGCGCCAAAGCCATAGCAACCGACGTTTGCGTGCCTATATCAAGGCTGGCGGAGTGCATGATCGAGACGAAGGGCGATATCGAGCAGAACGGGCTGGTCGCGCCGATCGTTGGACATGTCGGCGACGGGAACTTCCATCTCTGCCTGTTGTGCGACATGACCGATGCCGACGAGGTCGCGCGCGCCGACGGGCTGATGCAGCGGCTGGTCGCACGGGCGCTCGAAATGGACGGCACATCAACCGGCGAGCACGGCATCGGGCAGGGAAAGATCAAGTATCTCGACGCCGAGCTCGGGGACACCGTGCGCTATTTCCGCGCGATCAAGCAGGCGCTCGACCCGCTCAACATCCTCAATCCGGGCAAGCTCGTCCGGATTTGAGGGCGCGCAAATCGGGGGGCGAACGGCACAGGCGGGGGACCCTTAGAGAGGTGAATCACCTTTGAACGCCTTTTTGTTGTCGCTGGGAATCGCGCTGCTCCTGACGCTCAGCGCTGCCTTTGCAGCGCCGTTCTTCATCGACTGGTCGAACCATCGCCATTATTTCGAAGCCCAGGTCACCGAGATTCTGGGGCGCCCGGTAGAACTCGCCGGCCCCCTGGAGGTGCGCCTTGTGCCGTTTCCGCGTCTGACTGCCGACGACGTGCGCATCGGCGCCGCGCATGGCGAGCCGGAGGGGGTCGAACGGGTGCGCGTGCGTGCCGCGCTGACGCCCCTGCTGAGCGGGGAATTCGAGATATCGGAAATCGTGCTGACCCGGCCGCGTATCACCCTGACCGTCGACGACGAAGGCAGGTTGGGCTGGGCGGCCGGGCGGGACCAGCACATTCTGCCGCTGCCCACCGACAGGACCCGCCTTGAGCGCTTCGAAGTGGTCGACGGCACCTTCATCCTCGACGATCCGGGCGGCGGGGAACGCTTCGACGTTACGGGCGTGAACGCCACGGGCTCGGCGGGCACCCTGACAGGGCCCTTCCGCCTCGAGGGCAGCGGGCTGGTCGACGGCAAGCGTTACAGCATGCGGCTGGGTACCGGGCGCCTCAACGAAAATGGGTCTATGCGCTTCACCGCCTCCGTGACCCCTGCCGACCGGCCGCTTGCCGTCGACCTCGACGGCCGGCTTGAAATCGGCAGCGACACCGGAACCCGCTTCCTTGGCGCGGCGACCATCGCCCAGTCGGAGGCCAATGGGACCCCGCCCTGGCGCGTCCAGGGCGAGATTGTTGCCACGCCGCGGCAGGTCTCCTCGGAGCAACTCGCCCTCACGATTGGCGACGAGACCGAACGCTTTTCCCTGGAAGGCCGAGCGGAACTCGAGCTGGCCGGCCAACCGCACTTCGAGGTTTCCTTGCAGTCCCGTCAGCTCGATTTCGACCGGGTCTATGGCGGCGGCATCGACGATCCGGTGAGCCCGCGGACGGCTCTTACCCGCCTCGAAGAACTTCTGTCCGCGACGTCCGGTCTCGGCGCCGGCCAGCTGACTCTCGAGGTCGGCTCCATCGTCCTGTCCGGCAACCTTCTCGAGAACGTCACCGCCGAGCTGGGCCTGGGCGAGCACGGCTGGCAGATCAAGCAAGCCCAAGCCGAAGGGCCGGGCTTCACTCAGGCGCGCTTTTCCGGATCGCCGAATGGCGGCGAGGCGTCCGACACGCTGTCCGGCAGACTGTCCATTCACTCACGTCAGGCAAGCTCTCTGGTTACCTGGCTGTTCGAGGACCGGGAACGCTTCCCCGAACTGAGCGGGATTTCGGGAGAGCTCTCCGCGGAGGCGTTTTTGGATATCGACCCGCAGGGCGTCTACCTCAGTGAGCTGGCCTTCGAAAGCGGCGCCACGCGGGTTTCCGGCGAGCTCGCCTATAGCGGTTCACCGGACAGCGCGCGGCCGGACCTTGTCGCCCGCCTCGAAACAGAGCGAGTCCCCCGGGAGGCCATGACGCGCCTCGGCGCCAACAGGATGACCGACCTCCTCGCCATCATCGGCCGCGCCAATCTGGACATTGCCATCGAGGCCGGGACGGTCGAGACCCCAGCGGCGGACCTCAACGACGTGACAGTGGTGGTGGCCGCGTCGGATGGCACCCTGCGGATCGATCGGCTGCGCGTCGGCGATGCCGGCGGTGCCCGCATCGACGGCCATGGGCATCTGACCGATTTCGCCAACGGGCCCGTCGGGCAGCTTGACCTTGAGATCGACGCCGAGGCGCTGGACACTGTGGCGGACCTGCTCGCAGCCGCCGGCTTCGATGCCGCATCCGGCGTGCTGAGCGCCCGCGCCGAAGTGCTGGTGCCGGTCAACGCCACCGTTTCGCTCGCCCTGTCCAGCGCCGACGATCAAGGGCAGCGCATCGCGGCCTCGCTTGCCGGCACCGCCGGCGACACCGACCTGGCCGGCAACTTCAGCTTTCGGGGCCCGGTCGATCGCCCCGACGAGGCCGATATCGAGGGGAGCCTCGAAGCCGGCAATGCGGACGGCTCCCGGCTCCTTGCTCAGATCGAGCCGTCCTGGCACGCCGACGCAGACGGCGCGGGGCGTCTGACCCTCGACATTCAGGGCCGCCTCGACAACGCGCTTGCCTTTGCCCTCGATGGCTCCGGCCCCGGAATCGAATGGCAGAGTGCCGGCGACATTCGCCTGTTTGAGCGCGGCGGTGCCCAGGTCGACGGCATGCTCGATCTGGCGACCCGGCATCCATCCAGCCTTCTGGCCTCGGTCGGCATCGAGCTGCCCGATGTTGCCCTGTCGAACCTCGACCTCTCGGGCCGGCTGTCGGCGGCCGACGGCATCTGGCGCCTGTCCGAGGCAACCCTGCGTGCGGGGCCGACCAAGGCCCAAGGCTCCTTCACGCTCGATCTGGCCGCCGGCGCTCCGACACTGGATGGCGCCCTGGCGCTCGACAGGCTCGACCTTCCCGGGCTGATCGAGCTGGTCCAGGGACAGGCGCCGACCGCTGAAGGCAATCAGCCGCTTGACGGCACCATCTGGTCGGCAGCAGCCTTCACGCCCATCGATGTCGCCGGGCTGCGCGCCCAGCTGCGGTTGACCACGCCCCGGCTCAATCTGGGCGGCGCCGTGTCGGCGCGCAATGCCAGCCTCGACCTGACCCTGACGCCAGGCCGCTACGCCATCGAACGGCTGGAAGGCAGCCTGTTCGGCGGGCGGATCGGCGGCGATCTGGAGCTGGCCGAGCTTGACGGGTCGATGCAGATGGAAAGCCGGGTCGAGATTTCCGATGTCCGGCTGGAGGATTTCGGTTGGCGCCGCAACGGACGCGCCGTGGCAGCCGGGTCGCTGTCGGCCAGCGCCGAGCTGGCGGCCAATGGGCGCAGCATGAGCGCGCTGGTGGCCAGCCTGTCGGGCAGCGGCTCCGTGGTCGTCGAGAACGGCGTGATCCGGCACATGAATCCGCACGCCTTCGCCTATGCGGTGGACGCCGCAGACAAGGGGCCGGAGCTCGACGAGGACGCAGTGCACGAAGCCTTTGCCCGGCGCCTCGACGCTGGCTCGATGCGGTTCGGCCGGGCCGAGGGCTCGCTCACCCTGGCCGGCGGCGTGGCGCGCACGCGCAATGTGCGGCTCGACGGCGCGCCGATCGACGCCCTCGCCACGGCCACGGTCGACCTGTCCACGCTCGACCTGGTTTCCGAATGGACGCTGCGGGCCGAGGCCACCGGTGCCCAGGGGCGCATGCAAGAGGTCTCCATGCTGTTTGCCGGGCCGCTCGCGGCGCCGAGCCGCACCATCGATGTCGCCCCGCTCATCGACTATCTGACGACGCGGGCCATCGAGCGGGAGGTCGAGCGGCTCGAGGAGCTCGAGGAACAGCGGCGGCTGCGCAACGAGCGCCAGCGGGAGGTCAGGCGCTTCGAGGCCGAGCAGCGCCGCTTCGAGGCTGAGCGCGAGGAACGTCTGCGCCGCATCGACGACGTGCCGGATGCAGAGCCCGGCGACGTGGCCGCTGAGGAGGACGGCGAGACGCCGGCGGTGGAGGTCATCGATCCGGGCGCCATCGTCGAGGCGCCGCCACCTGCCGCCGAAGCAGCGCCGCCTGCCGCCGAGGCAGCGCCGCCTGCCGCCGAGGCGGAGCCGGTACCGGCGGAACCCACACCGCGGGACCTGGAACAGCTCATCCGCGATGCGCTGAGCGAAGAGCGCCCCCCGGCCGCCGCACCGTCGCCGGTCCAGGGCCCACCCCCCGCCGCGCAGCAGCCCGCGCGCGGCCCGATGAACATCGTGCCGCCCTTCGCCGGCGCCGGCCGGCCGCAGCCCTCCCCTCAGCAGTGAGGGGGCGGGGTTCCCTCGGCGTTTCCGACATCTGAAATCCGGTCGCCATGCGCGGCGCGCGCGCGGTAGTGGGCCAGCACATAGAGCCGGATCGCCGCGGACAGCCCGACCTCCCGCTCGGCCGAATCGATCTCCGCCACCAGGGCGTTGAGCGACATCCCCCGGCCCCGCGCAATCTCCGCCAAGGCGTCCCAGAACGGCTGTTCCAGCGACACGCTGGTTGGATGGCCAGCGATCGTCACCGAACGCTTGCGTAGCCCGCCGTCACGCCTCGTCACGAGGCTCTCGCCGATGGGCCTCGACATGGCGCGCGACGTTCTCCTTCTCGGCCGCGTCACGCGCCTTCTCGGCCTTGCTGCGCCCGAAGTGTGCGCGGTTCTGCGTCGCGCGGGCTTCCTTTTCGGCGCGCGCCTTGCGCTTGCGGGCGGTGCGCAGATTGACGGTGCCGGTCATAACCCGCGCGCTCCCCTACTCCGGCCGCACCATTTTCTCCGGCCGCACCACCTCGTCGAATTCGGCCTCGGTGACATGGCCGAGCCGCACCGCCTCCTCCTTCAGCGTGGTACCGTTCCTGTGGGCGGTCTTGGCGACCTCGGTCGCCTTGTCATAGCCGATCCGGGGGGCGAGCGCGGTGACCAGCATCAGCGAGCGCTCCATGAGCTCGCGGATGCGCGCCTCATTGGCCTCGATGCCGACGACGCACTTGTTGGTGAAGCTGACCGCGGCATCGGCGATGAGCCGGATCGACTGGAGCATGTTGTAAGCCATGACCGGCTTGTAGACGTTGAGCTCGAAATGGCCCTGGCTGCCGGCGAAGGTGATGGCGGCCTGGTTGCCGAAGACCTGGGTGCACACCATGGTCAGCGCCTCGCACTGGGTCGGATTGACCTTGCCCGGCATGATCGACGAGCCGGGCTCGTTCTCCGGCAGGATCAGCTCGCCGAGGCCGGAGCGCGGTCCGGAGCCGAGAAAGCGGATGTCGTTAGCGATCTTGAACAGCGACACCGCCACCGTGTTGAGCGCCCCATGCGCCGAGACATAGGCGTCATGGGCGGCTAGCGCCTCGAACTTGTTGGGCGCGGTGACAAAGGGAAGCTCCGTGATTTCAGCGACATGCCTGGCGAAGCTCTCGGAAAATCCGGCTTTCGTATTGATCCCGGTGCCGACCGCCGTGCCGCCCTGGGCCAGCTCATAGAGGCCGTAAAGCGACTGCTTCATCCGCCTGATTCCGTTGTCGACCTGGGCGGCGTAGCCGGAGAACTCCTGGCCCAGGGTGAGCGGAGTCGCGTCTTGGGTGTGGGTGCGGCCGATCTTGATCAGATGATCGAAGGCGTCCGACTTTGCCTTCAGGGCGATGAAGAGATGCGACAGCGCCGGATCAAGGGTCCTGGCGATCTCCTCGGCCGCGGCGATGTGCATGGCGGTCGGGAAGACGTCGTTGGAGGACTGGCCGCGATTGACGTGATCGTTGGGATGGACCGGGTCCTTGGTGCCGAGCGTGCCGCCGAGGATCTCGATCGCCCGGTTGGCTATCACCTCGTTGGCGTTCATGTTGGACTGGGTGCCCGACCCGGTCTGCCAGACCACCAGCGGGAAATTGTCGTCGAGCCGGCCGTCGATCACCTCCTGGGCAGCCTCGGCGATGGCCTCGGCAAGGCGCGGCTCCAGCGCCCCCAAGTCCCGGTTGGCCAGCGCTGCGGCCCATTTGACGATGCCGAGGGCCCGGATCAGCGGCTTCGGCATGATCTCGACGCCGATGCGGAAATTGCTCAAGGAGCGCTGGGTCTGGGCGCCCCAATACTTGTCGGCGGGAACCTCGAGCGGGCCGAAGGAATCGGTCTCGGTGCGGGTGGCGGACATGGCCGGTCCTCTTTCGTGACTTGGGGCGGGCGCGTGACCTGCTCTTAGCACGCCGAAGCGCGGCCCGTCACGCCGCCGGATGCGGCCGCGATGCCCCCTTCCGCCGTGGCGCTGTGTCCTTCATTTGCCCAGATGGTGGAGGCGGGTCAGCGCTGGATCCCCGCCTAAAGCGGGGATGAGCGGAGGAGGCGCCGCCGCGCCTTGTGTCGCCAGGCCCAAGTTCAACACCGCGATTGGCGAACTAGCTGATTTCGCTGCGGAATTCAGAAAATTCAAGCGCGCGTGGCACTATGTCGGGGACGTC
>SKQW01000175.1 GCA_007118805.1 Rhodobiaceae bacterium
CGGGCCAATGCGCGTCGGGCCAATGCGCGTCGGGCCAATGCGCGCTTGACTGAATTATGAATTCATAATTCACTATCGGCAAGCGAGGATCGCTGTAACGCCGCCCTTGATTATGGCGCGGCGGATGAAACAGTGCCGACGAAACGGTAAAGGAGCACTCCAGCGATGCGCGTGGCCGGCCGCCATTTCCTACAGATCCCCGGCCCGACCAACGTGCCCGATCGCGTGCTGCGGGCCATGGACATGCCGACCATGGACCATCGCAGCCCGGCATTCGCCGAACTTGGCCGGCGGGTGCTGGACGGCATGAAGTCGATCGTCAGGACCACCGGCCCGGTCTATATCTATCCCGCCTCGGGCACCGGCGCCTGGGAAGCGGCGCTGGTCAACACGCTGTCGCCCGGCGACCGGGTGCTGATGTACGAGACCGGCCATTTCGCGACATTGTGGCGCGGCATGGCGGAACGCCTCGGCCTCGATGTCGAGTTCAATCAGAGCGACTGGCGCGCCGGCGTCGATCCCTCCGCCATCGAGGCGCGCCTCGCCGACGACACCAGCCATGCCATCAAGGCGGTTTGCATCGTCCACAACGAGACCTCCACTGGCTGCACCACACAGGTGCCGGAGGTGCGCGCGGCGATCGACCGCGCAGGCCATCCGGCGCTCCTGATGGTGGACACCATCTCCTCGCTCGCCTCGATCCCTTACGAGCACGATGCCTGGGGCGTCGACGTCACCGTGGCCGGCTCGCAGAAGGGCCTGATGCTGCCGCCCGGCCTCAGCTTCAACGCGGTGAGCGCGCGCGCGCTCGACGCCGCGGCATCGGCGCGGCTGCCCAAATCCTTCTGGTCGTGGGACGAGATGACCGGCCCCAACGAGGCGGGCTACTTCCCCTATACGCCGGCCACCAATCTGCTCTACGGGCTCGCCGAGGCGATCGACATGCTGCACGAGGAAGGGCTCGACAACGTGTTCGCGCGCCACGCCCGCCACGGCGAGGCGACCCGGCGCGCCGTGCGGGCCTGGGGACTTGAGGTGTTCTGCCGTGAGCCGGCCCATTACTCGGGGTCGTTGACCGCCGTGCGCATGCCAGAAGGGCACAGCGCCGACCATCTACGCAAGGTCATCGCCGAGACGTTCGACATGTCGCTGGGCAGCGGGCTCGGCAAGATCGCCGACAAGGTGTTCCGCATCGGCCATCTGGGTGATTTCAACGACCTCATGCTGGCCGGCACGCTGTCGGGCGTGGAGATGGGGCTGGAGCTCGCCAATGTGCCGCACGAGAAGGGCGGCGCGCAGGCAGCATTCGACTATCTGGCGCGCGAGGCGGCCAATCGGAGCAACAAGCGCCTGGCGGCGGAATAGCCATGCTTCGCGCCCCAGGCGGCCGCCAAGAGCCGCCGGGGCGGGGATCAAGAAGACCCGACGAGGAAACCGAGGAAGGGAGGACACTCATCATGCGGTTCCTGAAGACTTCAGTTGTGGCGGTCGCGGCGACGCTCATGGCTTCGCCGCTCTATGCCCAGACCGAGATTACCTTCGGCCATGTCGGCGGCCCGGATTCGTTGTTCCAGGTGTCCGCCTCGCATTTTGCCGAAGTGGCCAATGAACGGCTGCCCGACGAGTATGAGGTGGTCGTCTACCATTCCAGCCAGCTCGGCAATGACGAGGAGATGCTCCAGCGCCTGCGTCTTGGCACCCTGCACTTCTCGTTGCCCTCCACCATCATGTCCTCGGTCGCCGACGAGTTCGGCCTGTTCGAGATGCCCTATCTCGTGCGCGACCGCGATCACATGAAGCGGATCGAGGAGGAGATCTTCTGGCCGACGCTGCATCCGCTGCTCGAGGATCAGGGCTACCGGGTGCTGGCGGTCTGGGAGAACGGCTTCCGCAACATCACCAACAATGTGCGCCCGATCGAGGTGCCCGACGACCTCCAGGGAATCAAGCTGCGCACGCCGCGCGGCGTCTGGCGCGTGCGCATGTTCGAGGAATACGGGGCCGATCCCTCGCCGATGGCCTATTCGGAGGTGTTCATGGCGCTGCAGACCGGCGTGATGGACGGCCAGGAGAACCCGCTGGCCCAGATCACCGGCGGCAACTTCCAGGAAGTGCAGGACTACCTGTCGCTCAGCGGCCACGTCTATACGCCGGCCTATATCACCACCGGCCGCGCCTTCGACGAGCTGCCGGAGGACGTCCAGCAGATCCTGATCGAGGTGGCCGAGGAAAACCAGGCCTATGTCTACGAGCAGGCAGCCCGCATGGACGAGGAACTGGTCGGCGTCATCGAGGCGGCCGGCACCCAGGTCAACGAGGTCGACACTGACGCCTTCATCGAGGCCTCCCAGCCGATCTACGAACTCTTCGCCGAGGAAGTCCCCGGCGGCGGTGAGCTGATCGACAAGGCGCTGGAACTCGGCGGCGCGTCCTGACCGCCCACGCAATCGAGCTCCCGCACAGTGCTGCGGGAGCTCGTTCTTAAAATCATTACCCGCTTCCTTCCTGCTGGCGTAGATTTCCTCTCCCGGGTTCCGGGTGCGGAGGCCAGGCCGGCGCCACGGCGCCGCCCGGTCGGCGCGGCGGGCATGCCTGGCGGGCAGAACGGGCTCTAAGGGACCGACAGCGTGGCAATGGCGATCGTCAACCGACTGGCGCGCGGACTCGAGAAATTGCTGGAGGTGCTCGCCGCCATTCTCATGGTGATGCTGACGGCGGTGGTCATCTACTCGGTCCTGTGGCGCTATATCGGCGGGGCTTCGCCCGGCTGGTACGACGAGGTCGCCGCCAAGATGCTGGTATGGCTGACTTACTATGCCGGCGCGCTCGCAGCGCTGAAGCGCGGGCATATCAGCGTCGAAGGCGTGCTGATGGCGCTGCCCCAGCCCCTGCGCATGCCGGTTGCGATTTTCAGTGAATGCCTCGTCATCGGCTTCTTCATCGTGCTCGCCTGGGCCGGATGGGTGCTGCTCACCATGATCGACGGGATGACCCTGATCTCGCTGAGATGGGTGCCGCTGCAGTTCACCCACTCGGTGATCCCGTTCTCGGCGGCGCTGTTCGTCATCGCTCAGCTCCTCAGCATGCCGGGCCATCTGGCCAAGGTGCGCGCCGGCGTCACGCAGGAGCAGGAAGAAATCGAGAAGGCCATGGCCCAGGCCGAGGAGACCCTGTCGCAGGAGGGCGAGGAGATCCCGCCGGCGGACAGAGCCACGGTTTCAACGGATGGTGAGCGGGGACGGGCATGACACTCCTTCTCATGCTCGGCGGGCTGTTCGCCCTGATCCTGATTGGCGTGCCGATCGCCATCGGCCTTGCCCTGATCGGCACGATCGCGGTGCTGTCCACGCAAGGCATGGGCTATCTGCCCAATATCGCGATGGTCATGTTCGGCGGCGCGGAGAGCTTCCCGCTGCTGGCCATCCCGATGTTCATCTTGGCCGGCGCTTTGATGAACTCGTCGAGCATCTCACGCCGGCTGTTCGACTTCGCCTCGGCCCTGCTCGGCTTCATTCGCGGCGGCCTCGCGATGGTCAATGTCGGCGTGTCGATGTTCTTTTCCGAGCTGTCGGGCTCGGCGGTCGCCGGCGTTGCGGCCACCGCCCCGGTGCTGATCCCGGCCATGCACAAGCGCGGCTATCCGCGCCCCTTCACCGCCGCCGTCACCTCGTCCTCGGCGACGCTGGCGATCATCCTGCCGCCCTCGGTGCCGCTCATTCTCTACGGGGTGATGTCGCAGACCTCCATCGTGCAGCTCTTCGTGGCCGGGATCGTGCCCGGCCTGCTCGCCGGCTTCGGCATGATGCTGCTTTGCTACTACTATGCGTGGCGCAATGGCTGGCCGGTCGAGGAGATCTTCAATCTCTGCCGCCTGTGGGTGACCTTCAAGGACGCCTTCTGGGCGCTGTTCCTGCCGCTCATCATCCTCGGCGGCATTTTCGGCGGCATCGTCACCGCCACCGAAGGCGGTGGGCTCGCCGTTCTCGCCGCGCTCGTCATCGGCCTGTTCATCTACCGTGACCTCAACTGGAGCGAGCTCTACCGGGCGATCATCGACGGGGCAACGCAGACCGCCGTGGTCATGCTGCTGGTGGCCGGCTCGGCGCTGGTCGGGGTCTATCTCACCGAGATGCGCATTCCCGGCCAGCTCGCGGCGGGAATCCTGGCGCTGACCGAGAACAAGTGGGTGATCCTGGCGCTGCTCAACGTGTTCTTCCTGCTGATCGGCATCTTCCTGCACTCGGCAGCGGCGATCATCCTGGTCGTGCCGGTGGTCATGCCGCTGGTGCTGGCGGCCGGCATCGATCCGGTGCATTTCGGCATCATCGTCTGCCTCAACCTTGCCATCGGCCAGCAGACCCCGCCGGTGGCCAGCGTCCTGATCACCACCTGCGCCATCGCCAGAGCCGATGTCTGGCAGGTCACCCGCGCCAATCTCGGCTTCATCGCCATCCTGCTGACGATCCTGATCATCGCAACCTATGTCCCGGCGGTGCCGCTGGCGCTGGTCGAGCTGTTCTATCGCTAGTGTGGCCTTGCGCCGGGGCGCGTCATCGCCGACAAGGCGGGCGATCTAACCGCTTGTCGTCAGGATGGACGCGATCCCCATGGCCGATGGCAGATGCCTGCTCGTGCTTGGCGGCGCCCGTTCGGGCAAGAGCCGTTACGCCGAAGCGCGCGCCGAGGCGGCCGGCGCACGGCTTTGCTATATCGCCACAGCCGAGGCTAACGACGAGGAGATGGCCGACCGGATCGCCCACCATCGCGCCCGCCGCGGCAGCAGTTGGGCGACCGTCGAGGCACCGTTGGAGCTGCCGGGAGCGATCGCGGAGGCGGCCGGCGACGACACCGCCCTGCTCGTTGACTGCCTGACCCTGTGGCTTTCCAACCTAATCCTTGCCGAGCGCGATCCCGATGCCGAGGCGGATCGGCTCATCGCCTCTGTTCGGCACGCCGGCGGCACGATAATCCTGGTGTCGAACGAGGTCGGGCTCGGTATCGTGCCCGACAATGCGCTGGCAAGGCGGTTTCGCGACGCGGCGGGCCTCGCCAACCAGCGGGTCGCCGGGATCGCCGACGAAGTCGTGCTGGTGACCGCCGGCTTGCCGCTGACGTTGAAAGGAGGACCGGGTGACATTTCGAGGTGACACCGACGAAGCGTTGAACCTCGACGCGCTGCTCTCCGATCTGCCGCAGCCGGATGAAAGCGCCCGCGCCGCGGCGCAGGCCCGCCAGGGTGAATTGACCAAGCCGCCGGGTTCGCTCGGCCGGCTGGAGGAGATTGCGGTGTGGCTCGCCGGATGGCAGGGCACGCCGAGGCTCGACAAGGTTCACGCGCTCGTCTTTGCCGGCAATCACGGCATTGCCGCGCGCGGCGTCTCGCCCTATCCGCCCGAGGTGACCGTTCAGATGGTCGGTAACTTCGAGCGCGGCGGCGCGGCCATCAACCAGATCTGCGAGGCCGGCGGGATCGCGCTCGATGTCAGGGCCATCGACCTCGACCGGCCGACCGGCGATATCGCCGCCGGCCCGGCGATGAGCGAAGCCGAGTGTGAGGCCGCCCTTCGCACCGGCATGGACGCGGTGCCGCCGGCGGCCGACGCGCTGGTCGTCGGCGAGATGGGGATCGGCAACACGACCATCGCGGCGGCGCTCGCGGCCTGTGTCTGCGGCGGCGATGGCGCCCAATGGGCAGGGCCGGGCACCGGCCTCGGCGCCGA
>SKQW01000214.1 GCA_007118805.1 Rhodobiaceae bacterium
AAAAGCGCGAAGCCGACGGCCGCTTCGCCCATTTCCGCACCTATGAGATCTGCGCGTGGTCGGGCGAGCTGGGGCCCAAGCTGGCCGAAGGAGACCGGCAGGCGCCGGAAGGCTTCTATACAGTCACCCCGGCGCAGATGAACCCCAATTCCAGCTATCATCTCTCCTTCAATATTGGATTCCCCAACAAATTCGATCGCTCGCATGGGCGCACTGGCAGCCATTTGATGGTCCATGGCGACTGCTCGTCGGCCGGCTGCTACGCAATGACCGATCCGGTCATCGAGGAGATTTACGCGCTGGCCCGCGAGGCCTTCCGCGGCGGACAGCGCGAGTTCCAGATCCAGGCCTATCCGTTCCGCATGACACCGGAGAACATGGCGCGCCACGCCGACAGCCCGCACATGCCGTTCTGGCGCAATCTGAAGGAAGGCAACGATCACTTCGAGGTGACTGGCGTTCCGCCCGAGGTGGCGGTTTGCGAACGGCAGTATGTCTTCAATGCGAACTCGGCCGAGCCGGGTCGGCGGCTTGTGCCCAACGCCGCCTGCCCGAGACTCGAGGTTCCCTCGCATATCGACCAGGCCGTGGCGGCCAAGCAGATGCGCGACGAAACCAAGTTCCAGATCGCCCTTGCCGAGATCCGCAGCCAGCAACAGCCGACCCAGATGTCCGAAGCCCCGACCATGGTGGCCTATGAAGGCATCACGGAGCAGGGCAGCGCCATGGACGGCGACGAGGAAGCGGCAGTGGCCGCAGCACCGGCGACGGCCGAAGGTACGTCCGGGCAACAGCCGGCCAGCGCCCGCGCCTTCAGCCCGGTGGGTGATGCCTTCGCCGGCGTGTGGAACCGGCTCGTAACCCTGACCGGCGGAGCCGCGCAGCCCGCCAGCGCGGCCGCGGCACAGGCGCCGTCGGACCTCCAGGCGCCCGACGTCGAAGCCAGTGGCGCCGGGACCGGAGCCGAGCTCCCCCGGGGTGCGGCCTCCTATGCGCCGCAGCGCTTCGAACGGGATACCTTCGCGGTCTTCAGCCTGTTCGAGACCGTGGACGGCGCCTCCGTGCCCGCCGACATGATCCGGCGCTGAGCCCCCCGGGCTCAGTCTCGGCGGTCACAGCGGCCAGACCAGCAGGATCATCGGGACGGCTGTCGCCACGATCAGGATTTCGAGCGGCAGCCCCATGCGCCAGTAATCTGAGAATGCGTAGCCGCCCGGCCCCATGATCAGGGTATTGTTCTGGTGTCCGATCGGCGTCAGGAAGGCGCAGGACGCAGCGACCGCCACCGCCATCAGGAACGCATCCGGATTGGCGCCCAGCAGGAGCGCGATCTCCAGAGCCAGCGGGGCGGCGATCACCGCCGTCGCCGCGTTGTTCAGGACATCCGACAGGGTCATGGTGACGACCATGAACACGGCGAGCAGGACCCAAGGCGGCAGGTCGGACGACAGATTGACCAGCGCGCCCGCGATGAGCTCGGTGCCGCCGGTTTCTTGAAGCGCCACTCCGAGCGGGAGCAGCGAGCCAAGCAGCACGATCACCGGCCATTCCACGGCGTCGTATAGCTGTCGCGGGGGGAGGATACCGGTCACGGCATAGGCAACCAGCACGAACATCAGCGCCACCGGCAGGGTGGTGATCTCGATCGACGCGACGATGACGGCGGCGGCGAACAGCGCCACCGCCAGCCAGGCGCGGCCGTGCCGCGACACCGTGGTGTCGCCTTGCGCCAAGGGCATCGTGCCGAGACGCCGCGCTACGTCGTTAAGGCGCTCGGCCGGACCGAGCAGCAGCAGGACGTCGCCGGCCTGGAGCTGCAGGGCACGGACCCGGTCGCGAAACCGCTGGCCCTGCCGCGAGACGCCGAGCAGCGTCACACCCCAATAGCCGAGCAGGCGCGAGGCATCGGCGGAACGCCCTTCGACCCGCGAATCCCTGGGCACCACCACTTCCAGCAGCGCCAGATCGTCGCCCGCCTCCTTCTGGTGCTTGTCCTGGCCGATATAGCGAAGCTTCAGCGCTCCCACGAAACCGTCGATGGCCTCGGCCGAGGCATCGACGACGAGGATGTCGTTGCGCTGGATCTCCTCGCGCCGCGCCCCGCCCGGCAGTCGCCGGCCGTTGCGCACCAGCCCGATCACTGCAACGTCGGTCTCCTCGGCAACTTCGTCAAGCTCGGCCACGCGCTGACCGATGGCCGGCGAACCCTTGGGCACGACCAGCTCGGCCACGAACCCATGCAGCTCGCGAAGCTCCTGGGAGGCATCGCGCTGGCGGCGCGCCTCCGGCAGAAGGCGCCAACCGATCAGCGCCACGAAAGTCAGCCCCACCACCGCGCAGGCCAGCCCGACGGGGGCGAAATCAAACATGCGGAAACTGGAATCGAGCGCCTGCCCGCGATACTGCGCGACAATGATGTTCGGCGGCGTGCCGATCATGGTCACCAATCCGCCCAGAATGCACGCAAAGGAAAGCGGCATCAGGGTCGCTCCAGCCCCGCGCTTGGCGCGTCGGGCCGCCTGCAAATCGACCGGCATAAGAAGCGCCAGCGCCGCGATGTTGTTCATGAAGCCGGACAGCGCCGCGCCGATGCCCCCTATGACCACGATGTGGCGGCTCACCGACCGCGCCCCGTCGGCGACGGTCCTGGTGACCAGACCGATGCCCCCCGAATTGACGAGGCCGCGCGAGACGATCAGGACCAGCGCGATGATTATGACCGCAGGGTGCCCGAAGCCGCTGAACGCCCGCTCGACGGGAACGAGCCCGAGCACCACCGCTATGGCGAGCGCAGCGAAAGCCACCACGTCGTAACGGACCCGCCCCCACATGAGCAGCGCCAGCAGAACCGCGAGCAGGGAGAAGATCATGATCTGCTCAACGGTCATTCAGGACCCCATTTCTGTGGGAGAAGCGGACTTGGGCCGCCAGGCCCAGCCTGCGGTGTCCGGCCCACTTAAGGGAGCGGCGCGAATACCTCAAGCGCGGAGCGCAGGGTCTCGAACTCGGCCGGCGTGCTGGCGGCGATTTCGCCGTCGGTGCTCACCATGATGGCCGGATCAGTCTCAATCCGCAGCCTGGAGCAGCGGAATGTCCGGACATCTGCCTCGTCAACCAGCCGTCCATTGCGCAGCGCCGGAGCAATAGCGAGAAGGCTGGGAATCGACGCCGTCTCGAGCACGAACACATCCAGAGCTCCATCATCGATGGCGGCGTCCGCGGCCACCGTCATACCGCCCCCGTAGTGGACCCCGTTGCCCACCGTGATCTGATGGGCGTTAAGCGCGTGGGACCTGCCATCGCAATGGATCGTGGCCTCGAAGGGTTCTGCCTCCGGCAGGGTCTCAAGCGCGGTCAGAAGATAGCCCAGCCTGCCCCACTGGCGCTTGCGCTCATCCTTAAGCCGCCTGGTAATGTGAACGGCGAGTCCCACCGAGGCGACATTGACGAAGGGAACCCCGTTCACCACGCCGAGGTCGATGCGGCGACGATGGCCGTCGATCAGTACACGGGCAGCGGCGGCAGGGTCCGATGGAATCCCCAGGGTGAGGGCCAGGTCATTGGCAGTCCCGAGGGGCAGGATTCCGAACCCGCACTGCCTGTCCAGCAAGGCCGGCAATGCCGCGTGAATCGTCCCGTCGCCCCCCGCTATCACGACGCGCTTTTCGCCGCCCGCCTCGCGTCGAATCAGGCCGTCCATCTCGTCGGGCGTCTCGGGCCGACGCAAGTCGATGTCGAAACCGGCTTCGCTTAGAACCGAAATAGCCTCGGCCAGCCCCGCACTGACACGCGACGCGTTCGCGTTCTCGACAAGCAAGACATCCGTGTCGGTCATCCCTGGCCTCCGATCAAGGTGCAACGCTAAACGCGCCCCCGCCCCGGCGGGTTGCATGACGACCAGAACGGGAATGCTTCCACCGTGCGGCAAGCCGCGCAAGCCGTCACGCTTTGCTTGCTGAGTATGTGAGGGCTTGGTATGGATTCTGATGGGATTGGGCGGCATGTGTTGCCCGGTAACCCTGTAGTCGGCGGCGGGGGACAATTTCCGATGCGCGGCACTGAGCTGCCTCCAGGCAAAGACCTCGAGAGATACGCGGCTCAGCGCGCGCGACTGGCAGGCAGTTCGCTCCTGGCGAATGGCCATACCTATCTGGCGCCGCTTGATGAGCTGAGGGAGCGATTCGACGCGGAGGGGCGCCGCTTCGTCAGCTTCGCCAATTACGACTATCTCGGCCTGGCCGACGATCCCCGGGTCAAACAGGCGGCCTGTGAGGCGATCATGTCGATCGGCGTGGGCGCCAGCGCATCGCGGCTGGTTGGCGGCGAACGGCGAATCCATGGCGAGATGGAACGCGACATGGCGCGGTTCCTCGGCGTGGAAGACACCCTCGCCATGGTCAGCGGATACATGGCCAATCTGTCTCTTGTCGGCCACCTTATGACCAAGCGCGACCTGATCCTGGTCGACGAGCTGTCGCACAATTCGATCATGGTCGGCACCGAGATATCGCGGGCCGAGATCGTCGAGTTCGCCCACAACAGCCTTGCCGCCCTGGATCGCATCCTCGCCGAACGACGCCACGAGTTCGAACGGGTGCTGGTCATCGTCGAAGGGCTTTACAGCATGGACGGCGACATTCCGCATTTGCCGGGCCTGCTGGAGCTCAGGCAGAAGCATCGTTACTGGCTGGCAATCGACGAGGCGCATTCGATCGGTGTGCTCGGTCCGACCGGCGCCGGACTGACGGAGTATTTCGGTGTCGATCCGAACGAGATCGACTTCATCATCGGCACGCTCTCGAAGTCCTTCGTGAGCGCGGGCGGGTTCATCGCCGGCCGAAAGGTGGTGCTCGACTGGCTGCGCTACACCCTGCCGGGATTCGTCTACAGTGTCGGGCTACCGCCCATGATCGCCGCAACGGTGCGCACCTGTCTCGACATCATTCACGACGAACCCTGGCGGTTGAAGAAGCTGCATGAAAACTCGCAACACTTCGTCGCCACGGCGCGCCGCCACGGGCTGGATGTGGGCGACGCGGCGGGGGCAGGCGTCGTGCCCGTCCTGTTCGATGATCTGCAACACTGCATGCAGGTCTCCTACATGCTGCTCGAGGCGGGCTACTATGCCCCGCCGATCGTTCAGGTCGGGGTTCCGCGGGATAAACCGCGCATCCGCTGCTTCATTTCGGCCGCCCATACGTCGGATCAGATCGAGGGTATGCTGGCCTGTCTTGCCGAGATTGCCCGGTTGAATGTCGACTCCGGCCTTTACGACCGCGTACGGGCCGGCTGATCGCGCCTCCACCGGCGGCGCCATTCGATGAGCCACAACAAACAACCGCGGTCCCACCTTCTGATAACCGGAGCCAGTAGCGGGCTCGGCGCCGCCCTCGCTCGGCATCATGCCGCCGCCGGCGCCAGCTTGTCGTTGTCCGGACGCGACCCCGACCGGCTCTCCGAGGTCGTCGAGGCCTGTCGCGCCGCCGGCGCCGAGGTCGTCAGCGCCATCATCGACGTCACCGATGCCGCGACAATGACCGCCTGGGTCGAGGAGCGCGACGGAGCACAGCCTCTCGACCTGGTCTATGCCAATGCCGGGATCGGGGGAACGGCATCGCTGGCCGGATCGAAAGGGGAGGATCCGGATACGGCGCGTCGCATCTTCGAGGTCAATACGCTGGGCGTGGTCAACACCGTCGCACCGCTGGTACCGCGT
>SKQW01000123.1 GCA_007118805.1 Rhodobiaceae bacterium
GCCTGCGGGGTGCCATCATGCCTCTCCGTTGCTTCTGTTTATCGTGTTCGCCCTGGCAGGCTGGCATTCCGCGCTGCGCCCCTCCTTGCGTCAGATCAACGCTTTTGCAGAAAGTGCGGCTGGTCAGCAGACAGCCCGACCGCCGAAGCTGCCATAGGGGTGGTGAGAGACGCTTTACCTCCCCGACCGCCCTGGGGCGCGCTGTGAGCGTGCCTGCGGATACTCGGCCAGGAAGTGGCGCAATGCCATGAAGAGTTCCTGCGCGTGCTCGAACCGCCGTGCCCGCACCGCCACCCGGAAGTCATCGACGATCATCTCCTTGAGCCTGGCGGGGTCGTGTTCCTGCTCCAGCACGTAGTTGGCGAAGGCCGCGGCAGCGACCTCCGGCATATGCTCATGCTCGGCGATTGCGGCGACCTCTTCCCCGGTGGAGATCATTGGTCTTGGTTCCTGGAACGACTGACGCTGATTCCGCCGAACCCAAATCCTTCCGCGGGATGCGCCGCGCCTGTCAGCGCATCATCAGGACGGGGGTACGGGCCCCGTGAAGCACCGCCTCCGTCACGCCGCCGAAGATCTGTTCACGCCAGCGCCAGCGGCTGTAGGCGCCCATCACCAGCAAGCCGCCAACCGCCTGTGCCTTGTCCAGAAGAATACGGCCAACGTCTTCTCCCGGCGTATGCGGGATCATCTCACTTCTAACTTCGGCATAATGCAGCTGAAGATACTGCTCGACGTCGGCAAGCGAGATCGTGGCCTCGGCGGTTTCGCCGACGGTTATGAGATGAACTTCCTTCGCATTCAGGAGGAATGGCTGCGCAGCCGCCACGGCCCGCGCGGCCTCGACACCCTCCTTCCAGGCGATAACGACCCGATCAAGCGCGGTCTCATCGATTCCGCCGCGGGGCGAGATCAGGACCGGCCGGCCGCTGCGGAAGAGCGTTGCATCGCGGAGGTCAAGCCAGGCATCGTTGTCGTAATGAGCGCCTCCATCCAGGATGGTGATGTCGGCCAGGCGCGCCGCGTGCGCGACAGTGTCGACGACGTTTCCCTCAAGCGCGGAAAACTCGAATTCGACCTGCTGAAACCGCTTCGAAACGTCCTGGAAGAGCTCCTGTGCCGACTTTCTTATGTGATCTCTTTCCTTTCGCGCGTCCTCGGCGATGCGGCGCATGGCATCCGGGTCCACATATTCGCCGGTGTAGGGAATGGTGAGCTGCGCCCGTTGCACTAGGAGCCCGCGCACCTGGGCTTGCTGCAGGCGCCCGACGAGGAAAGCGGCTTCCGCAAGCGGTCGAATGTCTTTGTGATCCGCCAAGGGCAGCAGCACTCTCTTGATGGTCATCGGTCTAACCTCCATGGGGAGCCGAAGCATCCCCGGAAGAAGGTAACCCGGCATTGATCGGCATCAATCTGCGCTTGGCGCGCCAGATGTTGACCTCGCGCAAGGCGCGCCAACCGGCGCTGTGACTGACTCGCTGCATCAGGCGGGTCTGGCTCTTATGAAGCTTGTGCCACCGAGCAGAGAGACATCACGGGACCATCACGAAGGTCATCGTCGGCCGGTGGTTTAAGGAGCCGGGATCGACCTGCGATCTCGCCACCACAAAGCCCCCGAAAGGAATTCAACCATGCCTTGGCAGAGAAACCGGCTGATGCCGTGGTATGTCGGATTGGCCGTGATCATCGTCGCGGTCAGCTTCATCGGCTACGAGATGCTGATTACCCAGTGTCAGGCGCCATCGTTGGTGCAGGCCATGATCCTGCTGGTCATCCCGACGGTCTATCTCGTGCTGATGTATCTGACGCTTTCCAGTCAGGAGTGAGACTGCGCAAACTCGGCAGTCACCGCTGCATGGGAGGGGAGACCCGCAATGCCCGACAATCTGATCGTGTGTTGGTCGCGCGCCGAGGGCGAGGTGGAGAAACGCATCGAAAAGGCAGTCACCGAACTGGGCGAGGCGGTCGAGGTGTTGCCGTCGGTGTGGCATGTCGCCTCCTCCTACCGCGCGGGCGAGGCCGCCGAGCGCATCCGCTCGGTCATGGATCCCGACAGCGCGCTGCTCGTCGTCAATGCCTCGTCCGACGAGCTCGGCTGGTTCAATCTTCCAGAGGGTGGGCGGTTGCAACGGATTTGGGACCAGTCAGCCGGCAGGACGCGTTGAAGGCCGGACTGCGCAGGACATCCGGATCCACGCTCCTTTCAGCTTGACGTGAAGCCGCGGGGCGCCGCCAGCCGCCGAAGCAGGGCCACCATGCAGGACGTCTTGACCATCGATGGCAGCTATGGCGAGGGCGGCGGTCAGATCCTGCGCACCGCCGTCACGCTGGCGACTGCGCTTGGCCGGGCTGTTGCGATCACCAATATTCGTGCCCGACGCCGCCAGCCCGGCCTGGCGGCCCAGCACCTGACCGCGGTCCGTGCGACGGGCGCCCTGTGTGCGGCCGAGCTTGAAGGGAATGAGCTATTCTCCAACGAGCTCACCTTTCTGCCACGCAAGCCGCCCCAGGCAGGCGACTATGCCTTTGACGTGGGCGAGGCGCGGCCTGGCGGCAGCGCCGGCGCGGCGCCGCTCATCCTGCAAACCGTGCTGCTGCCGCTCGCCCTTGCCGACGGCCGATCCCGCATCTCCATTGTCGGCGGCACCCATCTGGCCTGGAGCCCCTCTTATGTCTATCTGGCCGAGACCTGGCTGCCGACCCTTCACCGGATCGGCCTCGAGGCCGAGCTCACGCTCGTCGCCTCAGGTTGGTACCCGGTGGGCCAGGGGAAGATCGAGGCGGTGGTGCATGGCGGACAGGCGATCGGCGCGTTGCACCCGGTCGATCTCGTCGACCGCGGCAGGCTCAGGCGGATCTTTGGACGCGGCGTTGCTGCCAACCTGCCTTCGCATATCGCCCAGCGGATGACCGACAGGGCGCGCGCCCTGCTTTCGGGCCTCAATGCGCCGATTGAGATCGTAGCCGAGCGGGCCGGCGCCGCCTGTCCAGGCGCCGGAACCTTCCTGACCGCCGAATATGACAATTGCCGCTGCGGCTTTATGGCGTTCGGGGCACGGGGCAAGTCGTCGGAGCGGGTCGCCGAGGAGGCGGTGGAGCAGCTCATTGCGCATCATCGCAGCGGGGCTGCGCTCGATCGCCATCTCGCCGATCAGATCCTGCTGCCTCTCGCGCTGTCCTCCGGCGTCTCGCGGTTCACCACCGAGCGGGTCAGCGAGCATCTGCGCACCAATGCCTGGGTGCTCGAGCGCTTCGGCGTTGCGCGCGTCACGATCGAGGAGCGCAAGGACGGCACCGGCATGGTTCTCGTCGAACCGCAGCTGCCGTCCGATTGGAATCCGGATGTCGACGGGGCAAGCGCTGAGGCTGAAGGCGCACCGCCACTTCCTCAATCGATCGCCCCGGCGCGGGTGCGGACTGACGCACGTCTGAAAGGAAGCGAGATGGCAGGTCATGCCGATCACCGAGCACGATTGGATGACTGGAACGTGGTCGTCACCTGCCAGCCCTATGGCCGGCGGGATGCCGCGCGCGAGCTCAGGCAGCATGGACCGGTCGCCCGCACGGGCTACCCGAATGTTCTGGTGATGCAGGTTGCTAATCCCGTTGCCTTCGCCGAGGCCTTGGCCGATCGCTTCGCAGAGGCGCCCGGCCTTGCAAATTTCGTCTCCCGCGTCGTGCCGGCAAGTATCACCTTCGACTTCGTCGACGCCGCCGATCTGGAAGCCAGGGTGGAGGCGCATGCGCCGGATATCCTGCCGGAGCTCGCCCGAAAATCGTTCCACATCAGGATGCACCGGCGCGGCCTCAAGGAGCGGCTGTCCAGCCATCTCGAGGAACAGCGCATCGGGCAGGCGCTGCTCAAGGCGCTCGCCGCAGCGGGCACGCCCGGGCGGGCGGAGTTCGAAGATCCCGAGCTGATCGTCGCCATCGAGACGATCGACCACCGCGCCAGCCTGTCGCTGTGGACGCGCGATCAGCGCCAGCGCATGCCCTTCCTCAAGCTTGCCTGAAGTTGCTCTGTGTTTCCGTGGTGGCCGAATGCCAAACCGCCGCGGTCGCCAGCGGATGGCGAAATAGCCTTCGCGTCCGCCCCGCCGGGTCACACCAGTGCGAAAACCCGGGCAGGGCCGCCCGAAGCGCCAACAATCTTTGGCGCCCCGACCACCAAGGTCGCCCCCTTGGGCGGGACGGCGTCAAGTGAGGCGATTGCTTCAATTCCCCAACGCCCGCTTGGCAACCAGGCGCGATGCACGGCGAAATCCTGCGAACGCCCTGGATCCAGCGACAACGTGTCGACCGCAAGGCCGACCACGTTGCGCGTCATCATCAGCATGTGGGCGGCATCGACGTGGAAACCGGGAAAGTGCAGCAAGCCGTCCTCGCCCAGATTGCGGAACGACTCGCCGCCAAAGCGAGAAGACCATCCGGAATTCATCGCGACGCAGCACATGTCGGGGAGCGGGCCATGGACCTTCTGCCAATGTGCGATATCGACCGGGGTCAATTGATAATCCGGGTCCGCGGCCGCCTGCGCCTGTACGTCGACTACCGCGAGCGGCACCACCAGCCTGTCGGCCGGAATCTCAGCGGGCCCGACACCATCGGCAGAGAAATGATACGGTGCGTCGATATGCGTACCGGTATGCTCGCCGATGTGCCAGATCGCATCGTGGAACCCATCCTCTGCAAGACTGGCGGTCGGTTCGATCCGCAGTTGCCGCTTACCGAAGAAAGTCGGGCAATCCTGAGCAAGCGCATGGGTGAGGTCGACCACCTGACGAAAATGCGCCTCGCGCCGAGTTATGTCCACGGGTGTCCTCGGCGGATGGCCCGAGTCGCTTGCGGCCCGTAGCGTCTTTCGGTTCATACCGCACCTCTTGCGGATACGACGCCAATCACCTGACAGGGTGGAAGGAGCCCGGACGGGTCCGGGAAGCGCCATGTCTTCACGGCCGCACCACGAGGACCGGACAATCGGCATTGCGGATTGCGCGATGAGCAACGCTTCCCGCTACAAGCTGGGACAATCCGGAGCGCCCATGCGTGGTCATTGCGATCATGGCTCCAGGAAGACCCCGGGCATAGTCGGCAATGGACTTCCCGGGGTCATCGCCATGGAGGACATCCCATTCGGCAGCGATGCCTTGGTCGTCCCGCAGCCGTCTCGCCTCTCGTCGAAGATAGGATGACTCGCCCATCGTGTCGCTTGCTGTTTTCAAGCCGGCGCGGTCTGGGCGCAGTACCTGGACCAACCAGGGCTTGGCGCCGGTACGCTTGGAGAACTTCGCCGCAAGCGGAAGAATGGCCTCGGACAGCTCCGAGGTATCCAGGCATACCAACAGGGACTCGATATTCAGGTCTTGCTGTGGACGGAAGTTCGGACCCGCGACAACGACCGGCGCTTTGGCGCCGCGCACCACTTCAGCCGCAGCACTGCCGAAAAGCGCCTCCCCGACAGGCGGGCGAGCGTGGGTGGAAAGGCAGCCTAAGGCCGTCGGCCGCTGCTGGAAGTCGGCGGTGATCCGCTTGGCGGCGTCGCGATCCTCGACGACTTCGATATGCGTTTCGGCAACGCCGAGCTTGGAGAGCCTTGACTTGAGATTCTCCTGTTGCGGCCGGATGGCATCGGCGCTGTCCACCACCGAAAC
>SKQW01000286.1 GCA_007118805.1 Rhodobiaceae bacterium
CGCCGATAACCACCGCCTTCACGCCAAGGTCGTCGCGGATGACGACGTCGCTGATGCTGCCAAGCGTCTCGCCTTCAGGGTTCTCGACATCGGCATTCATCAGTTCGCCAGCCAGGAGATCTTCCTCCTCCTGCATCGTCAGGAAGGTCTCGGTCGGCCGCTCGGCCTCGGCCACCTGCTCCTCGGCCTCCTCGTCGATCTCGGGCGCTTCGGTGTCCGCGGGCTCATCGAGTTCCGCCGCCTCCTCGTCGTCGGCAGCAGCAGGCTCGTCCAGCTCGGCCGCTTCAGTGTCCTCAGCTTCCGGTTCGTCGAGCTGGGCCTCGGTCGTGGCGGTCGTCTCCGGCTCGTCCAGTTCGTCCGGCTCGGCCTCGGCAATGTCAGCCTCTTCCTCGTCCGGCTCGGCGGGCGCCTCGGCAAGGTCTTCGTCGGTCGGCTCGTCCGCCTCGGGCTCAACCTCCGCCACATCCTCGTCGGCAACAGGCTCATCGGCCGCGGCAGCCTGCTCGGGGTCATCAGCGAACTCGCGGATGGCCTCGGCGATCCCGATGCAGAGATCGGTCCTGCCGTATTCTTCAAGCCTGAGCGCGCCATCTCGCATCAGCTGCATGTCCTGCATGATAGCGTCGTCAATTCCGGCTTGGCCGATCTCCTGCAAAACCAACTCGCACTCGCCGACGGCCGCCTGCGCATCCTGCCCGGCATCGTCGCCCTCGGTCTGCGCGCTTGCCGATCCGGCAAGCGCTGTAATCGCCACCAGCGCGGTGGCTGATGACAAGAGATGTCGCTTGCGCATCCTTCGTTCTCCTCAGGTTCTCACCAAGTCACGAACATTTCGATACTCCAACGCGTAAGAAAGAGAAATGTTCCTGACCAGTATGGAGACGTCGACACTACCGGATCGGGCATCAAATCAATCAGCACTTGTAAAGACCGCGTTTGGGTTCGGACCGACCTCGCTAAACCCAGCGCAATTCAGCCCAGCTAGTGAACAGATTCAGTCTCGAACCCCGCGTCCTGCTGCTCGAGGTCTTGTGTTGACCGAATCCGACCAGGGCGTTTTCGCTGAAGAAGAAAGCCTTCGCCGCTCTGTCCGACGTTGAGCTTGGCCAGGCCACCAGCAGGCAAGACGCGAAACATCATCAATGGAGAGCCCGCCCAGCGTGAGCCGGGCGGGCTGCACTGTCTCGGCCAGCGGGAATCGTCATCCAGTCGGAAGCAGCTTACCCTGCTTCGCGCGACCCAGGGTGCGCCGCATTGAGATGGCGCAACAGAAATACCGGCGGGATTGGACCGGAGCGGCTTGTGTCTGCGCTTCTTGGCTGCAATCGTGGTTACCATGAAACCGCTACATCGCGGCGAGGTGGTCCGCGTTATCGATCGCTATATCCGCGGGAATTGCCGCAAGTCGGGCGATGTTCTGGAGCCGCAAGACTGTCTCGCCGCCTTAGACGGGACACCAGCATGCCTTGACGCCGGATCGTCGAGGTAATCATTGATCGGGCCTCGAAGCGGATGGTGACTGTTCAATGGTAGGCAAGAGCCCGCCCCGGCGAACCGGAGCGGGCAGCACAACACTCACTGGCGGGCTGTCACGCAACACTACTTCGCCCGCTTCGGTCATATTGGCTGATCATGGTAAAGCGAATATGAAGCCCGCCGCGGCCGAAACCACGACGGGCAAGCTGGCCGCACTTGTTGGGCTGGGGGGCTTGGCAATCGCGGCCAACGAATCAGACCATGCCCGAACATTGTGGCGCCAAGGGGAACCCCCCTGGCAAAGTGGCGAAGAGGATGAGCAGAACATAGGGTGGCTCAACCCGAAGCTCGTTCTTCACCGGGCGCAGTCACGGGGAACGAGACATGGAATGCCTTGCCGGGGGATCTCGGTTCTACTGTCAGCTTCCCGTCGATCTGCTGCACCAGGGTCTCGATGATGCCCAGGCCGATCGAGCCGGATCGGCGCGCCGCTCTTGGGTCTTCAGCGAGGTCAACCCCGTCATCTGCCACGGTAAGCAGCATCTGACCGTTTTGGGCGCGAAGGTGCACCGCTATTTCACCACGACGCCCGGCGGGAAAAGCGTGCTTACGGGAATTGGCCACCAGTTCGTTGATGATCAGGCCGAGTGGAACCAGCGTGCGGCGCGGCAATCGAAGCGGCTGCATATCGGTCACTATCGTGATGCTGTCCGATGCGTAGAACCGATGGAGAAAGCGTGCGAAACGCTCGATATACCTGTCCCCGGCGTCGGAGCCTTCGTCGTTGTATAGCATGCGCTGGATCTCGGCGAGCGAACCGATCCGTTCATCGATATCGGCGAGGGTTGCCTGCGCCTGGATGTCGTTGAGCTGACGGGTGCGCATGCGGATAAGGCTGCGGATGATCTGGAGGTTGTTGTTGACGCGATGGTTGAGCTCGCTGAGCAGGTTGCGGTACTGCTCGGCGCGCTGATGGATTTCGCGTTGGCTCTGTCGGATAACGGAAACCATGCTATCGAATGCGGCAGCCAGCCGTCCGATCTCGTAGCGAGAATGGGGCACGTTCGACCGCACCTCGAGGTCGCCGGATGCCATCTGCTTGGCCGCATCGGTCAGCCGCTGCACCCACCGCGTCACCAGCGCCTCGCTGGCATAGGCCGCGGCTGCCAGGGCCAGCAGGAGAATGGTGAGCGGCGCGGCCAGCGTGTCGCGCAATGCGGCACCATAGCGCTCAAACTCGAGATACTCCGGTTGGCCAATGACGATGGTGAGATTGCCGTCGGAAGTGCGCTGGAATCCATATACACGCCGGTTCCCGGTCATGGTCTCGCCATAGAGAACGCCGCTGCCCAATGCCGCAATCTCCGAGCGATACCCGGGCGCGGGGAGCGTCTCGACTGGCGCCGCGACATCGTTGTCGCCGAGGGCTTCGGCGCGGTAGTGGTTCAGTACCTTGCCTTCCGAACCAAGAGCGGTGATCGTGCTTCCCGCGGGCAGATCCATGCGGCGTGCGAGGAACTCCAGCCATCGCAGATCGATGCCAACTGCGGCGCCACCGATAAAATTGCCGGCTGGGCTGAGGACCGGCCGCGCCGCGATGATTAAGGACATGTCAGAGCGGCCCAAGACGTAGTCCCCGACCATGAAGCTCCCAGCCTCCCTCACGTCCTCGACAAAATCGTCGTCGGGAAAGCCATTCGGCAAGAGGGTCTCCTCATTCTCACACACAACGTTACCGCGGGCGTCGAACAGCGTGAGCGATGTGAACGAGAGATAGCGGTCCAGCCAATTGTCGAGGAAGCGCGCGCAGTCCGCATCGCTGAGGTTGCGCATAGCCAGCATCTCGACCGTGGTGTCGAGGAGGATCCTTGCGTTCTGGATCACGGCTGCGTGCTGTGCCTCCTGTATGTCGGCCAGCCGCTTGGCATGCGTCTCGATCTGGATTCGTTCGTTGTGCAGGGCGTTGGCGGCTAGAAAGACCGCCACGATCATCCCCGGCACCGAGCTTATGAGCAGTATCAGGAGGAGCCGCCTGCGCAACGAAAACCGATCTCGGATCAGCTTCGCAAGGTAGGCATGCGCTCTTGAGATCGACCCTCTCACCCTTGCTCCTTGTCGCCACCGGTATCGATGCGAGCACTCCCATATTGCCTCCTCGGACCGGGCGGCAATCCGCTGGCGGTATGGGCGCCAATGGTCAGGCGCGGTCACGCTTGCCAGGGAGCCGCTGCGAGGCGGCCCTCTAGGGATTACGCTTCAGCTTAAGTTCTCGGAGAATACAGGTGCATTTGACGGGGCAAGTCCTCCCAAATCAGTCTTGCTGTCCCGCTATCTTTCCTGGAAGTCGGCCACACGTATCGCGGACCGGTTCATTCTTTCATTGCAGTGATCCAATCAAGAACGCGGGGATATTTGTGGCGGTTCCATTCCGCGTGCCGCCTGACGGTCCGGACTTGGGACCGTGTTGACCTTTACTGTGTCGGCCTGGGCTGACGCGCAGCTAACCGGGCGCTCGGCGCATCCCGAAGTCATCCAGGTCACGGAACCCAAAGGTGCACGCGAGATTGAGATTGTTCGAGTGCAGATTAGGAACCGGACCATGGGATCAGAGCAGCAACCGGCGCAACAACGAGCGCATCAGGGAGAGCAGGGCTTGCGGGTCCTCATCGTCGAGGATGAAGCGCTGATGGCTATAGACATTGAGACCACTCTCGCTGACGCCGGCTGCGAGATTGTCGGGGTGGCTGACAGATGCGGGACAGCCATCCAGATAGCTGAGGCGGAGCGGCCGGACCTCGTCGTCATGGATATCGGCTTGGCGGGAAAGAGGGACGGCGTTGAAGGCGCCGTTGTCATTCGCAAGCGCTACGACATTCCAACGATGTTCGTTTCGGGCCAGTTCGACGGTTTTTTTGTCGGGCGCGCTCGCGAGGCTGAACCACTCGCGTGGCTGAGCAAGCCCCTCGACAAGGAGCAATTCCTCACCGTGGTGCAATTGAAGAGAGATCGCCTCGCAAGAGCTCGGTGAGAGCAGCGTCCCGAAATCGAGAACAGACCAAGGAAAATGAACGCAATCAAGTGTACGTCACCATGATTGCGAAGCGGCGCTGGTCATAACGATTATGGTGACGTTGCACTCACAGGTCGGCGTGAGTTACGGATGGAATTGGCAATATTCGGTTACTTGTCGGGATGGGAACTGCTCACAGTTGATCAGCGTTATTGCGCCATTCAACGAGGACCTGAAGGAGGTCAAGATGACAAGGACTAAAAGCTTTGCAGCGGTGCTGGCGGGCGCGTTGGCATTGCCGACGGCAGCCCTGGCGCAGACGGCCACAGTGGTGACCGATCTTAATGTGCGGATGGGCCCTGGCCCGACATACGAGATCGTAACCGTGGCGCCGGGCAATGAGATCGTCACGATCCACGGATGCAATGAAGCAATGACATGGTGTGAGGTCAGTTTCGCCGATCAGACCGGCTGGGTATATGCTGAATACCTAGCTTATGAGGTGGACGAGGAGCCCATGATGGTCCCAGAGGCGGCCACCCGCGTCGAGATCCCGACGAGGACCTATGATACCCAGGCCACGGGCACCGTCACGGGCGCTGCCGGCGGCGCGATCACGGGGGCGATCATCGGTGGGCCCGTCGGCGCGGCGATCGGTGGCGTGGCTGGTGCCACCCTGGGCGGCGCAATCAGCGCACCGCCGAGGGTGACGACATACGTCGTCGAGCAGCCCGTCGATCCGGTCTTTCTGGAAGGCGAGGTCGTGGTCGGCGCGACGCTTCCCGAGCCGGTCGTGCTGCACCCCGTGCCCGATTACGAATACCAGTTTGCCTATGTGAACCACCAGAGGGTGCTGGTCGATCCGGGCACCCGTGAGGTTGTTTACGTTGTGCGCTGATCAAATCTGAGCCGTGGGGTGCCAGACGCGATGAGGGTTATACATCCTACCGTGTCTGGCACCGTCTGGCACCTTATACCAATTTGCGCTGAGGGCGACTCTTCGGGGATTCCCAAGGCTGGCGAATTCTGTCTCCCTGGGTATGGGAGCAGAGGAGATTCGCCATGGGGGCAGCGATCGCACTTCGCGACGATTATGACGGGCCAGCTTTGCGGGAGCTGGCCAAGGCGACGAAGCAGGCGGGCC
>SKQW01000353.1 GCA_007118805.1 Rhodobiaceae bacterium
CAGCCGGGCGTTGTCGCGCTCCGCGAGGCAGCGCTCCAACGGCATCGGCTCGGCCACGTCGGGCACCCAGAGAACGCCGCATTGCTCTGCCGCTTCCACGGCGTTGGCCCGCAACCGGTCCATATTGACCCGCGTTGCCACCGTATATCGCGTGACCACCGGCTGAAGTGCGGCGGCGCCGAGTTCGGTGGCTTTTTGAGCGATGAAGTCCAGGCGGGCGCGCTTGAGCGGTGCGAAACAGTAGCGTATGTCCTGTGGTGCGGCCTGCGGGCGGAGCTGCTCGGTCACTGTTAGCTGGGCGCTGCGCCGGCCGATCTCGCCAATGACCGCGGCCCACTCCCCGTCGCGCCCGTTGAACAGCAACGCGGCCTCGCCAGCCTCCCGGCGCATCACATTGACAAGATAATGCGTTTGGTCTCGGCCAAGGGTCAGCTCGGCGCCGCCAGTCAGCGGTTCATCGATGAATAGCCGTGGAGCGCGGGCATCGGGAAGCTGCATGAGCCTGACCTCGATTCTCTCTGCATCCTCGTCTATCGTCCCGCGCGCGGTTCGGTAAAGCCTGCAGAATGGAATGCCTCAGAACAACGGACGCGACGCGACCCTGGATGCGGTGCGCGATCATTGGGTGGGCCGCCTGGCGCCGGATTGGGCGCAGCCCTATCTGCGGCTTGCCCGCATCGACCGGCCGATCGGCTGGTGGCTCCTGCTATGGCCCTGCTGGTGGTCGGCCGCGCTGGCCGCGGTGGCCGCCGGATGGGCGTTCCCCAATCCGTGGCATCTCCTGCTCTTTCTGATCGGGGCCGTCGCCATGCGCGGGGCAGGGTGCGTGTGGAACGATATCATCGACCGCGATTTCGATGCGCGCGTGGCACGGACTGCGGCGCGCCCGATCCCCTCGGGGCAGGTGTCGGTCCGTCAGGCGGGGCTGTTCATGGGGGCGCTCGGGCTGGTCGGTCTGGCGGTCGTGCTGCAATTCAACTGGTTTGCCGTGGGCGTCGGCTTCGCCTCCCTCGCCGTGGTCGTGGTCTACCCCCTTGCCAAGCGCTTCACCTGGTGGCCCCAGATCGTGCTGGGGCTTGCTTTCAACTGGGGCGCGCTCATGGGCTGGGCAGCGGCTTTCGGGGAGCTGTCGCTGGCACCCGTGCTGCTCTATCTCGGCGGCATTGCCTGGACGGTCGGCTACGACACGATCTATGCCCATCAGGACAAGGAGGATGATGCGCTGATCGGGGTGAAGTCGACGGCCCTGCTTTTCGGGGCGCGGACACGGCCGTGGCTTGCCGGTTTCTACTGCGCTGCCATCGTGCTGTTTGCGGCAGCCTTCGCGCTGGCGGGGGCAGGCGCGGCCGCCTTCGCCGGGCTTGCCGTTGGCGCTGCCCATCTCAGCTGGCAGGTCGTCACGCTGAACGCCGACGATCCCGATCGCTGCTTGCGGCTGTTCCGGTCCAACCGGGAGTTCGGCTGGATCCTGTTCGCCGGGCTGGTGGCCGATGCCGCGCTCGGCGCGCTCTAACCCGGCAAGCGCTCAGTCGGCGGTGTCACGGGCGATGATCTCGTCCTCGCGGTGAACAACGCCATTCGTCCGCCCGCCGGGCTTGCGGCGGGTCAGGAACCGGGGCCGCCGCTCGGCGAAGAACTTGTTGACCCGGCGTGCCTTGGGCCGCTGGATGCGGAGTGCGCCGAGCCGGGGCTGGGCCTCGTGGATCGCACCGTCGGCATCGGCGATGAGCAGGGGCCGGCCCAGCGCCTGCGCCCAGGCCTGCCAGTCGGCAATAACCTCCTCGTCATCGGCGGCTTCGTAGAGCGGCACCGTCAGATCGCGGTTGGCATGGTCGAGCCGCAGGGCCACGCCCTCCGGCGCGCCCGCCGCATCGGTCAGCAGAATGCCGCGATAGGATTTGAGCGGCACCGACACATAGAGCGGCACGCCGGCGCCGGTCATGCGCCGGATCACGACCCTGTCGCGGTCGATGATCGCTGTCTGGGTGGTGGTGCCGGCACGCGCCGTCGCGGGGTAGTCGACGCGTGCCGGCAGATGGAAGGGGTCGAGCCGGAACGCACCCGTCCCCTTCCCGGGCACCTCTGCGGTGCCCGCGGTTTGACGCCTCATATTCGCACTCCCTGTTGGGTCTTTCGCCGACTTTCCGGTCTCGCCCAAGCTTGGCAGTGACTATGACGCGGAGTTCTTCGAATCCGCTTAAATACTTGGGTTAAAGGGAAATGACCGGCGGGCGCGCGTGCGATCGCGGTTAACACGGCTTGAAAGCAGCCGCCCGCCACACTACACCACCGTCAGTCCCGTCCCGTTCCAGCAGGCCCCTTTCCGGACATGTCCGACCCCTTTGATCAATCCGCTCTGGCGCGCCGCGCCGAGGCGCTGGTGGCGGCAGCGCGCGCCGCGGGCGCGGACAGCGCCGACGCCGTCGCGGTTCGCGGCGTCTCCCTGTCGGCGCAGGTTCGGCTTGCTGAGCTGGAGGAGCTTGACCGGGCCGAAGGGGACGATCTCGGCCTGCGGGTGCTGATCGGGCGGCGCCAGGCCGTGGTATCGACGAGCGACCCGGACGAAGCCGGTTTCAAGGCGCTGGCCGAGCGCGCGGTGGCGATGGCGCGCGAGGCGCCGGAAGACCCCTATGCCCGGATCGCCGGCCCGGACGAGCTGGGCGCGGACTTTCCCGAACTTGATCTCGTCGACCACGGCCAGCCTGACGCTGACCGCCTAATTGCACGCGCGCAGGCAGCCGAGGCGGCTGCCCGCGATGTCGCCGGGGTGACTAATTCCGGCGGCGCGTCGGCCTCTTGGGGGCTGGGCGGCATGGTGGTGGCGACGAGCGCCGGCTTTCTCGGCAGCTATCTCGGCTCGCACTATTCGGTCAGTTGCCAGGCGATCGCCGGGAAAGGCACTGGAATGGAGCGTGATTATGCCTTTTCGTCCGCGCTGCATGACGAGGACCTGGACAGCCCGGAGGAAGTCGGCCGGCTCGCCGGTTCGCGCGCGGTGCGCCGGCTCGGCCCGCGTAAGATCGACACGGCCCGTATGCCGGTCATCTTCGATCCTCGGGTAGCGCGGTCCCTGGTCGACCACGTGGCGGCGGCCGCCAGCGGCGCGGCGATTGCCCGCGGCACGAGCTTTCTGAAGGACCATCTCGGCCAGCGCATCCTTCCGGCAGGCATCCGCATCCTCGACGATCCCCTGCGCCGACGCGGCCTGCGCTCGCGGCCCTTCGACGGCGAGGGCATCGCCACGCCGCCACTCGACCTGGTCGACGACGGTGTGCTCAAGAGCTGGCTGCTCGACCTTGCCACGGCCGCCGAGCTCGGTCTTGTCACCACCGGGCACGCCCGGCGCGGCGTGCGGTCCGCCCCCTCTCCCGGGCCGACCAATTTGGCGCTGATGCCGGGCACGCTGTCGGCCCGCGACATGATCCGCGAGACCGGGCGCGGGCTTTACGTGACCGATCTGATCGGTCATGGCGTCAGTCTCGTCACCGGCGATTACAGCCGGGGCGCTTCCGGCTTCCTCGTCGAGAATGGCGATCTTGGCGGGCCAGTCAGCGAGATCACCCTGGCCGGCAATCTGTCCGAGATGCTCTTGGGGCTGGCCGCGGCCGACGACCTCGAATGGCGCTACGGGACCAACGCGCCGACCTTGCGCGTGGAGGCGATGACCGTTGCCGGGCGCTGAGTGGACAGACGACCTGCGCTTGATCAGCGACGCGGCCCGTGCGGCGGGGCGGGTAGCGATGGGCTATTTCGGCAAGGGCGCGCGCCGGTGGACCAAGAACGACTCCTCCCCGGTGACCGAGGCCGACATCGAAATCGACCGGATGCTCAAGCAGCGCCTCGGCGCGGCGCGCCCGGATTATGGCTGGCTGTCCGAGGAGATCGAGGATGATCCCGCCCGCCTGTCTTTGCGCCGTGTCTTCATCGTCGATCCAATCGACGGCACCCGCGCCTTTGTCGACGACGAGCCGGGCTGGGTCGTGTCGATCGCCGTGGTCGAGGACCAAGCGCCGGTAGCCGGCGTGCTCTTCGACCCGGTGAACGATGTCATGTGGCGTGCCAGCAAGGGTGGCGGTGCGTGGCGCGGCGAGGAGCGTCTTGCCATCGGCATGCGCGCCACGCTCGCCGGCGCCCATATCGCGGCGAGCAGCAAGGCGGTGCGCGTTGCCGGTCTGTCGGCATTGGAGCACTCGTTCCGGCGCTCCTTCACCAAGTCGCTCGCCCACCGACTGGCGCTGGTCGCCTGCGGCACGTTCGATGCCGCCTTGGCAGCGTCTTCGGCAAGCGACTGGGATCTTGCCGCGGGTGCCCTGTTGGTGCAGGAAGCGGGCGGCCGGTTCAGCGATCTGGCCGGATGCGCCGTCCGCTTCAATCGGCCCGACACGCAGCATCCACCGCTGGTCGCCGCAGGCCCGCGCATGCACGCAGCGATTCTGGCAGCCGGCAAGGATGTCGGGACGGTCACGGAGGCGAGCGAATGAGCAAAGGCGAGCCCGATCGGCAACTGCTTCATCTCGTATTTGGGGGTGAACTGAAGAAGTTGGACCGAATCGAATTTCGCGATCTTGAGGCGCTCGACATCGTCGGGATTTTCCCCAATTACCGAACCGCCTACGATGCCTGGAAGGAAGCGGCCCAGCGCACGGTGGATGATGCGCAGACGCGCTACTTCATCGTCCACCTTCACCGGCTGCTGGACCCGGAGACCGATCCTGATGGACGCGCCGGCCCGGGGGACTAGTCCCCGGCTGAAAAGGGCCCCGATCTGGAAGCGCGCGCTGGCCTCCCGCCCGGTGCTCGGCGTCGGCGGGTTCCTCGCGGCGTCATACCTGCGCCTCGTGTACCTCACGTCCAGCATGACGGTTGACCCGGTGGACGCCTACGAGCTGGTTGACCCCAAGCAACCCTTCATCATTGCCATGTGGCATGGCCAGCATTTCATGGTGCCCTTCATCCGGCGGGACTATCACAGGGTGAAGGTGCTGATATCGCGTCATCGCGACGGCGAGCTCAACGCGCTTGCCGCAGAGCGGCTCGGCGTCGGCACGATCCGGGGATCGGGCGACATGGCGGGACGCTTTCTCAAGAAGGGCGGGTTTCAGGCGTTCCGCGCCATGGTCAACGAGCTGGACCGCGGCACCAACGTCGCATTGACGGCCGATGTGCCCAAGGTAGCACGGCGGGCAGGGTTCGGAGTCGTCAAGCTGGCGGCGCATTCTGGCCGTCCGATCTTGCCGGTTGCTGTGGCCACCAGCCGGCGCATCGAGCTCAACAATTGGGACCGGACCGCGATCAATCTGCCCTTCAGCCGCGCGGCGGTGGCGCTCGGTGACTGGGTTCACGTATCCGCCGGGGCGGATGACGCTGCGCTCGAAGCGGCTCGGCTTACCGTCGAGGCGGGCCTCAATGAGGCGACCGAGCGCGCCTATGCCATGGTTGATCGGCGAGGCAATGGGTGAGTCGAGCCTTCTCGGTGCCTATCGGCTCGCCACGAGGCTGGCCCATCCGTTAGCAGGGCCGCTCCTGGCCTGGCGGCTGCGGCGGGGCAAGGAGGATGGCGCAAGACTTGGCGAGCGCTATGGCACGCCGGGCCTTGAACGGCCCGCCGGGCCGTTGGTTTGGGTTCACGCCGCTAGCGTGGGCGAGACTGTCTCAGTGCTGCCCCTTCTTGAGCGCATCGTCGCGATGTCGGCGGTTAGCGGTCTCATAACGACTGGAACGGTCACCTCGGCGAGGGTTGCGGGCAGCCGCCTCGGCGAGGGTCTCATGCACCAATTCGCACCGCTCGACGGGCCTCGTTTCGTTGGCGCCTTTCTCGATCATTGGCGGCCCGCCGCCGCGATCTTTGCCGAGTCGGAGCTGTGGCCCAACATGATCCTCGAGACCGCAAGGCGCGGCGTTCCGCTGGCCCTAGTAAACGCCCGGATGTCGGAGCGCAGCTTCGCGAGATGGCGTCAGCGCGGATCGGCCATGGCCAAAGCTCTGCTTGGTCGATTCGATGTCTGCCTGGCCCAGTCTCAGGCCGATGCCGATCGCTTGGCCGTCCTGGGGGCGGCGGGCGTGCAGGCCACCGGCAACCTGAAGTTCGACGTCCCGCCGCCACCGGCCGACGAGGCCGAGCTCGCGGCCCTAGCTGCCGCCATCGGGGATCGGCCATGCTGGCTGGCGGCCAGCCTCCATCCGGGCGAGGACGCCCAGGTGATCGCTGCTCACGGCAAGCTCGCCGCGCGCTTTCCGCGCCTCGTGACGCTGATGGCACCGCGCCATCCCGAGCGCGGCGCCGAGGTCGCCGGCCGGATCGCCGAGGCCGGCTTGGCGCCGGCACGGCGCTCCGTGGACATGCGCCCGCGCGCGGAAACCGACATTTTCGTCATGGATTCGATCGGCGAGCTGGGCCTGGCCTTCCGCCTCGCGCCAGTGGTCTTAATGGGCGGCTCGCTGGTCCCGCACGGAGGGCAGAACCCGATCGAGGCAGCCAAGCTCGAAGTTGCGATCCTCCACGGGCCGCACGTATCGAACTTCGCCGAGATCTATGCAGCGCTCGATGGCGAGAGTGGCGCAGTCAGGATAAGCGGGGCGGATGCCATGGCGGGCATTGTTAGCGATCTCCTGGCTTCGCCGGACGCAAGGCAGGCCCAGTGTCGCGCGGCCGCACGCGTGCTGGCGCGGTTCGCCGGACCGCTTGACCGCACCTTGACGGCTCTCGAGCCGATCCTGGGGCGGCTGCCGCGCCGGAGGTGAGGATGCGAGCGCCGCGATTCTGGATGACGGAACGAATGGGCTGGCGCGCGGCGCTGCTCATGCCGGCGGCAATGGTCTACTCGGCCGTGGCCGGGCAACGCTTCCGGCGGCGTCCGCAGTGGCGCGCCGACATCCCAGTGATCTGCGTGGGTAATCCCACCGTTGGCGGCGCGGGCAAGACCCCGATGGCGCAACTGGTGGCCGCCCGCCTCGCGGCGATGGGTCGGCGGCCGGTCTTCCTGTCCCGCGGCTATGGCGGGAGGTGCACCGAACCGACTGTCGTCGATCCGGAACGTGACGTCGCCGCCCAGGTCGGTGACGAGGCGCTCATACTGGCCGGACAGGCGCCCACCGTCGTTGCGCCGGATCGCGTCGCAGGGGCCAAGCATGCCCGCACGCTCGGCGATGCGATCGTCATGGATGACGGCTTCCAGAACCCCGCCCTTGCCAAGGACCTCTCGATCTTGGTCGTCGACTCTGAAGCAGGACTCGGCAATGCCTTGCCGTTGCCCGCCGGGCCGCTGCGCCTGCCCCTGAAGGCCCAGCTCGATCGTGCCCATGCCGTGGTCCTTATGGGCGAGGGCGCCCGGGCCGGGGATGTGGAGAGCGCGGCGGATCGGCTCGGCCGGCCGGTGCTGCGTGCCTTGCTCTCCGCCGAGGCCGATGTGGCGACGAGGCTGCTCGGCCGGCCGGTGATCGCCTTTGCCGGCATCGGCCTTCCGGAAAAGTTCTTTGCCACGCTCCGTCGCGTCGGCGCACGCCCGGTCGAATGCCGGGCGTTCGGCGATCACCATCCCTATAGCGAACAGGAGGCCACGGAGTTGCTGGCCCTGTCAGAGCGATATGACGCGATGCTGGTGACGACCGAGAAGGACATGATGCGGCTCGAAGGCGGTGCCGGTAGCCTGGCGCGACTGGCCGCCGAAACCATGATGCTGCCGATTCGCGCCGTGCCGCAGGCCGCTTCCGCCGCTGCGCTCGACGCGCTTCTGGCACGCACGCTGGACCGCCACGCTGCGCGGGCGCAGGGCGCCTGAGCGATGGGCCATCCCACGATGCGGGTCAGGCTCTCGCTTCGCGCTGCTCCGGCGCGTGGGCCTTAGCCTCGAAGAACAGGGCCTGGCTGATGACCGCGGTGACCACTTCGGGCTGGAACGGCTTGGTGATCAGAAAGGCGGGTTCGGGCTTTTCGCCGGTAAGCAGGCGTTCGGGAAAGGCGGTAATGAAGATGACCGGCACGTCCATGCTTACCAACAGGTCGTTGACCGCGTCCAGGCCCGAGCTTCCGTCAGCGAGCTGAATATCAGCCAGCACGAGGCCGGGGGTGTGCCGGTGCGCCGCCGTGATCGCTTCATCGCGCGTGCGCGCGACTGAAATCACCCGATGGCCGAGCCCGGTGACCAGCGTCTCGATATCCATGGCGATGATCGGTTCGTCCTCGATAATGAGGACTTCGGTTGCCATTTGGGATGCGATCTCGGCGCCAACCTGGTCGAGCAGACCGGACGCCTCCTGGACACTGACACCCAGGATTTCCGCCGCCTCCTCCAGGCTGAACTCCTCGACCGTGGTCAACAGGAAGGCCTGCCTCTGGCGGGGCGCGATCACCGACAGGCGCGCATCTATCCGGCGTTCGGTTAGGCCACCCTGGTCCTCGGGAGCGAGATTGACGTCGAGCGACTGCCAGAGTTCGCAGAATGCCTTGTACAGGGCTACACGGAGATCAGCCTTGCGATCCAGCACGTTGGGGTCAGCGACAATGGTTTCCAACACGGCGGCAACGTAGGCGTCTCCGCTGGCCTGGCTGCCGGTCAAGGCGCGCGCGAAGCGACGCAGGTAGGGAATGAGCGCGGCGATCTGTTGCGCCAGTGTGTCGGGCATTGGAGGACCTTTCGTTTACTCCGGAATTTAGGGCAAGTTTATGTGCTCACGGCGGAGCGCCTGTCTATCCTTAACGGATGCCGCCCACCAATTGTTCCCTCGATGGAACATAGGTCTCGGTTGCGCGTTGGCGATAGGTTAGGTTGGCGGCCGGATCGGGGAGGGCCACCGATCATCGTAGGATGGAATTTGACGGCAACAGGAAGATGAACCGTCCGTGAGCAAAAAAATGAAACATGGCGAGGCAATGGCGGACTCAGATAACGACCCGCTCGAGGCGCCAAAGCTCGAACCGGCGGCACAAACTGTGCTCGGTCGGGAATTGCGCCACATGTACCACCAAATTGTGAGCGAGCCGGTTCCCGACCGCTTTGTGCATCTGCTCGATCAGCTCGAGCAGGCGGAAGGCCGCCGGTCGGGCGACACCGATAGCGGCTCGTCGTCGCAGGCGCGGAATACGAAAACTGACAGGTGAACAGTCAAGGCTCCCGAAGGTCGGCTCTGGGGGCGCCGACCGGGAGTGGCAGTGTTTGGCAGCCGGTTGAACGAAAACAGGACTCAACGTCAGTATGACCGTTTCCTCAGAGTTACGTCAGCAATTACTGGACCTGATTCCCAGTCTGCGCGCCTTCGCGATGTCACTTGCCGGCGATTCCGAGCGAGGTGACGATCTCGTTCAGGAAACCCTCGTGAAGGCGTGGAGCAATTTCAAGTCCTTTCAGGAAGGCACGAATTTGCGCGCTTGGCTGTTCACCATTCTGCGCAACGAGTTCTATTCCCAGATGCGCAAGAAGGGTCGGGAGGTCGAGGACGTGGATGGCGCCTATGCGGAGCGGCTGTCCACCCACGCCCCGCAGTTCGGGCAGGTGGAGCTCGAGGAGTTGCGCCGGCTGCTCGGGCGAATTCCGGCGGACCAGCGTGAAGCGCTTCTGCTTGTCGGGGCCTCGGGATTCTCTTATGAGGAAGCTGCCGATATCTGCGGCTGCGCGATCGGCACGATCAAGAGCCGCGTGAACCGGGCGCGGGCGCGCCTCGCCGAGCTGCTGGAGCTCGAAAGCGAGGCCGAGTTCGGCCCCGATCAGGTCAACGAGGCAGCGGTCAGCGCCGCGCGCTGAGCATGTCGGCGCCGCGGGCACGGGGAGGACGGGGATGCTCGATCATCTCGTTGTCAAGGTCGCCGATTTCGCGCGCGCCAAGGCCTTCTATGAAGAGATCATGCCCGTGCTCGGCGCCCATCTGATGATGGAGTTCGGGCCGGAAGTGACGGGCAACGTGCGCGTTGCCGGCTTCGGGCGTGACAAGCCCGATTTCTGGCTTGCCGAGGGCGGGCCGACCGCCCCGCCGATCCATCTCGCCTTCACCGCGCAGGGCCGCGCCATGGTGGATCGCTTCCATGCCGCCGCCATCGCCGCGGGCGCGAGCGACAACGGGGCGCCGGGGCTCCGGCCGGAATATCACGAGCACTATTACGGAGCCTTTGTGCGCGACCCGGAAGGCCACAACATCGAGGCCGTCTGCCACCGCCCGGAATGAGCCTGTCGAACCTTGCGCCGGTAATTGTGCTGGCGGCCGGATTGGGCCTAGGCCATTGGTTAGCTTGGCAAATCACAGTTCAAACGCCGACACGTGCCAGCTTGCATCCGGCGCGATGGAACGCGCTCAATCGCGCGGTGCCGGCTGTCTTGATGGTGGCGGCCCTGATCGGCCTTGCCCTTCATGTTCAGGCCGCCGACGGCCAGGCGCCAGTCGACGCGGCGGTCGATTCTTTTCTTAATCCGGTTCGCTATGAGGCGCTGATCGCGCTCTTCGAGTGGATCACGCTTGTCGGCAATACCGGGAGCCTCATTGCCATTGCAGCCCTGGCTGCGATCGTGCTGTGGGGCATCGGGCGGCGGCGCGACGCGGCGCTGGTGCTTACCGTATGGCTCGGTGCCTATGCGACGACCTGGGCGCTCAAACACCTGATCGACCGGCCGCGCCCCGACTTTGCCTTCGATGTCGTCGCGCATTCCCCGTCCTTTCCGAGCGGTCATGCGACCGGTTCCCTGGCTCTGTTCGGGGTCCTCGCCTATGTCGCGGCGCGCCGGACGGCGCGGTTTCGCTGGCGATTCGAGATTGTTTTCTGGGCGGCGGTGCTGATCGCCTTGGTCTCGGTCAGCCGCATCTATTTGTCGGTGCATCACGCCAGCGACGTGTTTGCCGGATTTCTGGTGGGCGGGGTATGGCTCTATGGCGCGATCGCGGCGGGACGAACCGGTGGACGAACCGGCGAAAAAGTTCGTCCCCCTCGTCCCTAGCTTCGGCCCGGCCCCGGCATCGCCACTTGCCGCGGGCGCCAGGGGACGATAGCTAGCAGGGCAGCAAGGCCGGCCAGCTGGACCGGCCGCATCGGGGAGGGGCCAGGAGGAGGCGAAAGACATGGCGCGCGAGATCGGGCATTTCATCGGCGGCAAGGCCGTGCCGGGCACCAGCGGGCGGTTCGGGGAGGTCTTCGATCCCAATACCGGCGAAGTTCAGGCGCAGGTGGCGCTGGCCGCGAAATTGGAGGTCGAGGCGGCGATCGCTGATGCCGCCGCGGCGCAGCCGGACTGGGCGGCGACCAACCCGCAGCGCCGCGCCCGGGTCATGTTCCGCTTCCTGGAGCTGATCCGCGACGAGATGGACGATCTCGCCCGGCTGCTGTCTTCAGAGCACGGCAAGACGGTGCCCGACGCCAAGGGCGACATCCAGCGCGGCGTCGAGGTGGTCGAGTTCGCCTGCGGCGTGCCGCATCTGCTCAAGGGCGAGTATACCGAAGGGGCCGGCCCCGGCATCGACATGTATTCCATGCGCCAGCCGCTGGGGGTGACCGCCGGCATCACGCCGTTCAACTTCCCCGCCATGATCCCGTTGTGGAAGGCGGCCCCGGCGATCGCCTGCGGCAACGCCTTCATCCTCAAGCCGTCCGAGCGCGACCCGTCGGTGCCGATGCGCCTTGCCGAGCTGTTCCTCGAGGCCGGCCTGCCCGCCGGCATCCTCAACGTGGTCAATGGCGACAAGGAGGCGGTCGACACCGTCCTCACGGATCCCCGCGTCATGGCGATCGGCTTTGTCGGCTCATCGTCGATCGCGCAATACGTCTATTCAACGGGCACCGCCCACGGCAAGCGCGTGCAGTGCTTCGGCGGCGCCAAGAACCACATGATCGTGATGCCCGACGCCGACATGGACCAGGCCGTCGACGCGCTGATCGGGGCCGGCTACGGCTCGGCCGGCGAGCGCTGCATGGCGGTCTCGGTGGCCGTGCCCGTGGGCGAGAAGACCGCCGATGCGCTGGTCGACCGGCTGATCCCGCGCGTCGAATCGCTCAAGGTCGGCCTGTCGTCCGATCATGAGGCCGATTTCGGCCCGCTGGTCACCCGCGAGGCGCTGGAGCGGGTCAAGCGCTATGTCGATATCGGCGTTGAGGAAGGCGCCGAGCTCAAGGTCGACGGCCGCGACTTCAAGCTGCAGGGCTATGAGAGCGGCCATTTCATGGGGGGCTGCCTGTTCGACCGGGTAACGCCCAACATGACGATCTACAAGGAAGAGATCTTCGGGCCGGTACTCTCGGTGGTGCGGGCCAAGGATTATGACGAGGCGGTGCGCCTGCCGACCGAGCACGATTACGGCAACGGCGTGGCGATCTTCACGCGCGACGGCGATGCGGCGCGCGACTTCACCGCGCGGGTCGAGGTCGGCATGGTCGGCGTCAACGTGCCGATCCCGGTGCCGCTCGCCTACTACACTTTCGGTGGCTGGAAGCGCTCGGGCTTCGGCGACCTCAACCAGCACGGGCCCGACGCCATCCGCTTCTACACCAAGACCAAGACGGTCACCTCGCGCTGGCCGTCCGGGGTCAAGGAGGGGGCGGAATTCTCCATCCCGACCATGGGATGACGAAGCTGCAGTGCGCTGCGGCGCCACGGGCGGGCCGGGCCGCCGGGACTTGTCGCGGCCGGTCAGGGCCTGTAGGGTCCGAGCGATGATGCGGATGGGGCAGATGCGCACAGACTCGCTTGCCTTGAAGACGACCATTATCCTGACCGTGGCCGTCCTGGCGGTAGCATGCAGCCGGGATTCCGGCCGCTTCGGCCCGCCTGGAACGCGCGCCGCGCCCCCGCCGGCGCCGACCGCGGCGCCGACACCCCAGGTGACCACCCAGCCGCTGCCCCCGCCCGACGCCCTGGACCTCGATGGGCGCTTCGACGGCGACACGCAGGTCGCCGCGCTGCCCTCGGCGACCGAGCCGCCCTCACAGGAGGATGTGCTGGGCCAGTGGGCAGTGGCCGCCGCAGGCGACCGCTGCCAGCTCTTCGTCGCCCTGACAAGCTGGGAAGGCGGCTATCGCGCCTCGACACGCAACTGCTCCGCTCCCGAGCTGACCAATGTGGGCGCCTGGAACCTGGAGGGCGATCTGGTGGTGCTGAAGGACAATGACGGCAATCCGCTCGCCCGCCTGGCCCGCTCCGGCGCCACCCAGTATGACGGCCGGCTGGAGCTGGGCGGCTCGATCTCGATGAGCCGCTGAGCCGGCCCGCCGGTGCGGGGGCGATTATCGGGGTGCCGGCGGCGCGGGCTGGCTTCCACTTGCGCTTGGGCCCGTCACTGTCCAGCTATGCCGCGCCGGCACGGGGCCGGCGCCATGTCCTCACCCTGCCAGTTCCTTACCCCTTTGATATCCTTACCCTTTGAGTTTCCTCATCCTTGAAATGCGGGGCATCATTCCATGGCCGAATACAACCTCTACTGCTTCGCCCAGTCGGGCAACGCCTACAAGGCAGCCCTCATGCTGGAGCTGACCGGCTGCGACTGGGGCTCGCGCTTCGTCGACTTCTTCAATGGCGAGACCCGGACGCCGGAATACCGCAAGCTCAACGTCATGGGCGAGGTGCCGGTGCTGCTGCACCGCGATGTCCGGTTGACCCAGTCGGCCATCATTCTCGACTATCTCGCCGAGCAGACCGGCCGCTATGGCTGGTCCTCCGAGGATGAGCGGCGCGACATCCAGCGCTGGATGTTCTGGGACAATCACAAGCTGTCGAGCTACACCGGCACCTATCGTGTGCTGCGCGTGTTCTCCAAGGAGAGCAATCCGGGCGCCATGGAGCTTCTCAAGGGGCGCATGATGAACGCCTATGCGATCCTCTCGGCCCATCTGGCGGAGAATGACTGGCTGGCCGGCAATCGCATGACGATCGCCGACATCTCGGCCTGCGGCTATCTGTACTACCAGGACGAGATCGGCGTCGATTTCGCCGAGACCCATCCGGCGATCCAGCGCTGGCTCGACGCCATTGCCTCCCTCGACGGCTGGCAGCACCCCTACGATCTGATGCCGGGCCACCCGCTGCCGGGGAAGGGGTAGGCAGCAGGGGCGATCGCCCGGCGCCGGTCTTGGTGGACGGCCAGTATCGGGCACGATCCGACGCGCTGTGGCCCGCATTCGCTGAGCTTGACCTTGCCGCGAGACAGTCGTCTAACCTTACCCGGCGACCGCGCCGCGAACGGACATGCGCATCGCGACGGCGCCCCTTGAGCGAGCGGGCACCTGGCGCCGATTCCACCCAATTCGGGAACGTGCGAATGGATTGGCAATCTCTTGAGACGTTCTCGTTCGGCGACGGGCCGGCGCTCGCTGACGAACTCGCCGAACTCGTTGTCGAAGGCAAGAAGACCGCAACCTGCTGGGCGGCGAGCGACGGCCTGCCGACCGAGATCGGCAAGCGCATGGTGGTGCTCGACGGACGGGGCCAGCCTCGCGCGATCATCGAAACCGTCGAGCTGACGCAAAGGCGATTCCTTGAGGTCGACGCCGCCTTCGCTCTTGACGAAGGGGAGGGGGACCGCACGCTGGCGTATTGGCGTGAGGCGCACCAGGCCTATTTCGCACGGTCAGGGCAGTTCACCCCCGACATGGTCCTGTGGTGTGAACGCTTCCGCCTCATTGAAGCGATCGCATAACCGCCGGGACGTTCTCCGCCGCGGCCCTCGTCGCCAGCTTTGCCCTGGGGTGCAGCTTTTGCTGGACGCCCGCCTTCGCGGGCGTGAGCGGGGTGGGGCGCGGCGTCGCCGTTTGTCGCTCGTTGCCGCGACGAAAGACTCCAGCAACGCTAGGCAAGACGGAGCTCTGTCTCCGAGATACAAGGCGCGGCCGTGCCATTTGTCGCTCATTCCCGCGGAAGCGGAAGCCAGCGCTGAATTGCCGACCTTGAAGGGACAGGGCAGGGGCGGAAGGCGCCCGCCAGCCATCCGGCTTGCCTCGCGCCTGTCGTGGAGCTTCATGGTGTCCGGCTGGCGCCTTGTCTGCCTCTTGACGTGGATGGCCGGGACGGCGCCCGGCCATGACCACCGAGGGATTTCCGCCGCGCCCACCGTCGCCCGTCCCGCCTCGGCGGCACGGCCTTAGCTGGATGCCCGCCTACGCGGGCATGAGCGGGTGGGGTGGGGCCGTGCCGTTCGTCGCTCATTCCCGCGGAAGCGGAAGCCAGCGCTGGATTGCCGAGCTTGAAGGGACGGGGCAGGGGCGGAAGGTGCCCGCCAGCCACCCGGCTTGCCTCGCGCCTGTGGTGGAGCTCCATGGTGTCCGGCTGGCGCCTTGCCGCTTCTGGGCACCGCGCCGAGCCGCTATTGCTCCTCGCCGAGCTGATCCACCGCGTTGCTCACGGCAAGCACCAGTGAGGTCATCGTGTAGGGCTTGTGCAGCCAGGCGAGCGGCTGAGCCGGTTCGGCGCGCCGGCGCGTTTGATCGTCGTAATGGGCGGTGGCAAAGATGGAGCGCAGGCCATGGCGCTTCCACAACTCGATCGCGCACTCGATGCCATCCTTGCGAGTGGCCAGGCGGATATCCATCACCGCCAGCGTGAACGGCGTCGTAGAGGCGGCATTCAGCGCCTCCTCGGCAGAAGTCGCCACTTCCCGGACGTCAAAGCCAGCATCCCGCAAGGCGCTCTCAGCGGTCGCCGCCAACAGGAAATCGTCCTCAACCAGCAGCAGGGCGGGAGCGATGGCCAGACCCTTCGCACCGCCCATCTGGTCGTCGCGGGCGAACACGCAAGAGGGCCCTAACGCTGCGAAAGGGCCCCACGCAGCTTCGCCAGTGACAGAGGCGAGCGCGATACGCTCAGGAATCATCGTATGCGCTGAATCGAACGCTGCAGCGGCTAGGCATGCGCGAGACGTCAAAACTCCCGCGCAATTGCCGGGCAAGGCCCCGCACCAGCGTAATGCCAGAGGCATGAGCGCTTACATCCTTCAAATCGAAACCCGGTCCGCCGTCCTCCACCGACAATTCGAGATCGTCGCCATCCTCAATGAGCCGGACACGGATCAACGGGCTCTCGCCATGGACTCCATACTTGATAGCGTTGGTCAGAAGCTCATTCAAGATCAGCGCTAACGGCATCGCCATGTCGTTCGACAATTCGCAGTCATCGGCCTCGTAGTCGATCTTCACACCGGGGGCTAATGCCTGCTGCGCGGCGTCACACACTTCCGCAACAAACTGGCGGGCGCTGAAATGGGCTGGCTTGTTTGTCACATAAAGCATGCGCTGCGCCGCGAACATCATATGGATGCGGCTGCTCAGGTCCTTGAAGATAACTCGCGGCTCAGCCCTGCCGACCTGGCCCGCAGCACGATCTACCAGCGACTGAATCAACTGCATGTTGTTCTTGACGCGATGATTGAGTTCGTTGAACAGGAGCCGCTGATTGGCCTCGGCCTCTTTTCGCTCGCTGATGTCGACCAGCATGTTGATCGCACCAACAAGTTTGCCGTCCGCGTCGAATAATGGCGTCGGGTAGGGAAGGAATGGAACGAGCGTGCCGTCTGGTCGCTCGGCGATCGCTTCGGTGTTGCGGACCGGGCGGCCTTCTTTCAGAGCAATCGCCATGGGGCATTGATCGTGCGGTAGCGGCTTGCCGTCGGGCGTGTAAAGCTTCCAGGTGACGCACCATTCGTCGCTGCCGATGGTCGGCGTGCGGCCAGCCAGCTCCACGGCGCCATCATTGAAATAGGTGATCCTGCCTTCGGCATCGGTGGTGTAGATCGCAGCCGGGATCGCGGCGATCAGATCCTGAAGCCGGCGTTCGCTATCCTTCAACGCCTGATCGGCGCGTTTGCGCTCGGAGATGTCGCGGGCGATCTTGGAAGCGCCGATGATCTGACCGGTGTGATCGTGGATCGGCGAAACGGTCAGGGAGACATCGACCAGAGTGCCGTCCTTGCGCTGGCGCACGGTCTCGTAATGATCGATCTTCTCCCCACGTCTCAAGCGCGCCAGAATATCCGGCTCTTCGTGTTGTCGATCCGGCGGAATGAGGATCAGGATCGGATTTCCAATAGTCTCCTCGGCGCTGTACCCGAAGATGTTCTCGGCGCCCTTGTTCCAGGACCGGATGATGCCATTCAGGCCTTTGCTGATGATCGCATCGTCCGACGATTCCACGATTGCGGCGAGGTGCGCCCTGGCCTGCGCGGCGCGCGTGCGTTCGATACTGAAGCCAAGCTGCCGTGCAATCACCCATGCGAGGTCAACCTCGGCATCGCTGAAGCGATGGACCTCGTCGTAATAGATCATGAACTTGCCGAGCAGCCGGCCACGATCAGTCAGCGGGATGAAGGCCAGCGCGCGAATGCCCTCTTTCTTGACGATGTGCGTGAGGTCCTCGGGAAGGCCGGTTCGGTCGACATCCTCGATCAGGATGGGCTGCGGATTCGTCGTATCACGCGTCCACGGCGAATGCCCGTCGACGGCCCGGCGGTATGGTTCGGAAAGGCCGCGCCAAGCGACGAACCGCATCGTGTTTGTCTGGTCGAAGGTCAGGATCGATGCGCGTGGGCAATGAAGCGCGCTGGAGATCGTGTCCAGCGCGGCCTTGTAGACCTCGTCGAGCGACGCGGCGTGGTGGCAGCGTTCACTGAACCGATAGAGTAGCTTGAGAAATCCGGGGGCTGCCACAAGATCAGCCGCGTCATTCGCCCCCCCGCTCAGAACCCAGGGGCTGGTCCTAGTGGCCTGGTCATTCTTCATTCGGCAACTACCCCGAACATACAGATGGGGCGTTCCCACCTCGTGTAGTAACGCCAGTGACGTGCACCGGGTTCCCTCGGCTAAGGACCCGAAGCCCGAGACGGGTCAAGATGCGTCGGCGCGGAGCGACACTGCGATCATGGCGGCACGCTGCCGTATATGGATGCGATCCGGGGCGCTTGCCGGCAAGGGGCGGGGGGAAGGTGCTTCGGGCGGGTCTGGTGGCCGGCCTGGCGCCGGAGTTGGGACAGG
>SKQW01000022.1 GCA_007118805.1 Rhodobiaceae bacterium
CGAGGGGGCGGCGGCGGCCGAGCTGCCGCGTTACAACCGCCTTCCCGCAATCACCATCCAGGCGGCCATCGATGCCGATTACGATCTCGGCGCCGCCATCGCCTACATGCAGGAGGCGGCGGGCGAGGTGCTGCCGCCGGAGGCCACGCTTGGCTTTTCCGGCCAGTCGCAGCAATATCTGGAAACCTCGGGCGGGCTCGCCGTCACCTTCGCCCTGGCGATCCTGATCGTCTTCTTGGTGCTGGCGGCACAGTTCGAGAGCTTCATCCATCCGCTGATCATCATGCTCAGCGTGCCGCTCGCCGTCGCCGCGGCGATCTTTTCGCTGTTGGGCACCGGCAACTCGCTCAACGTCTACAGCCAGATCGGCATCATCCTACTGATCGGCCTGATGGCCAAGAACGGCATCCTGATCGTGGAGTTCGCCAATCAGCTGCGCGACGCCGGCCGCTCGGTGCGCGAAGCAGTGCTGGAAGCTTCGTCCCTGAGGCTCCGCCCGATCATCATGACGGTGGTTTCGACGGTGCTCGGCGCGACGCCGCTGGTGCTGGCCAGCGGGGCCGGCGCGGAAAGCCGCTACGCCATCGGTGTGGTGATCATGGGTGGGCTCGGCTTCGCCTCCATCCTCACCCTGTTCCTGACCCCGGTGCTCTACGATTTGATGGCCGGGCTGACCCGGCCGCGCGGCGCCATCGAGAAGCGGCTCGCCGAGGAGCTGGAGGAACGCAAGGTCCATCCAGCCGAGTAGGCGGGGCAGGGGTGGGGGCCCGGTGGGCGGCCATCCGGCCGGTGTCCACCGGGCAAGCGGCGCCTCAGAACAGCCCGGCCACCTGGCCCTTGTCGTCGAGCCGGATCGCATTGGCCGCCGGCACCCGCGGCAGGCCGGGCATGGTCATGATCTCGCCGGTCACCACGACGATGAACTCGGCGCCGGCCGACAGCCGCACCTCGCGGATCGGCACGGTGTGGCCGGTCGGCGCGCCCTTGAGGCTGGCGCTGGTCGAGAAGGAATACTGGGTCTTGGCCATGCACACCGGGAAATGGCCGTAGCCGAGGTCCTCGAGCTGCTTGAACTGGTCCTGAACCGCCTTGTCCGCTGTGATGTCGTCGGCGCCGTAGATGTCCTTGGCGATGGTGCGCACCTTGTCCCACAGGCCGAGCTTGTCCTCGTAAAGCGGCTTGAAGCGCGCCTTGCCGCTATCGGCGATCTCGGCGACCCGGTTGGCCAGCTCCTCGGTGCCTTTGCTGCCCTCGGCCCAGTGGGTGCATTTGACGGCCTCGACCCCGCGCTCGGCGCAATAGGCGCGCACCGCCTCATATTCGGCGTCGGTGTCGGAGGAGAACATGTTGACGGCGACGACGGCCGGAACGCCGAACTTGTTGACGTTCTCGATATGCCGGCCGAGATTGGCAAGGCCGTCCTTGACCGCGGCGACGTTCTCTTTGCCGAGATCGTCCTTGGCCACCCCGCCATGCATCTTGAGGGCGCGGATGGTGGCCACGATGGCGACGGCGTCCGGGTCGAGCCCCGCCTTGCGGCACTTGATGTCGAAGAACTTCTCGGCCCCCAGATCGGCCCCGAAGCCGGCCTCGGTGACCACATAGTCGGCCATCTTGAGCGCGGTGCGCGTGGCCAGCACCGTGTTGCAGCCATGGGCGATGTTGGCGAACGGCCCGCCATGCACGAAGGCGGGGTTGTTCTCCAGCGTTTGCACCAAGTTGGGCATGAGCGCATCGCGCAGGAGCACCGTCATGGCGCCATTGGCCTCGATGTCGCGGGCGGTGACCGGCTGGCGATCGCGCGTGTAGCCGACGACGATATTGCCGAGCCGGCGCTCGAGATCCTCCAAATCCATGGCCAGGCAGAGGATCGCCATCACCTCCGAGGCCACGGTTATGTCGAAGCCGGCCTCGCGCGGGAAGCCGTTGGGAACGCCGCCGAGCGAGCAAACGATCTGGCGCAGGGCGCGGTCATTCATGTCCATGACGCGCTTCCAGGCGATGCGGCGGATATCGATGCCGCTGGCGTTGCCCCAGTAGATGTGATTGTCGAGCATCGCCGAGAGCAGATTGTGGGCCGAGCCGATGGCATGGAAGTCGCCGGTGAAGTGCAGATTGATGTCCTCCATCGGCACGACCTGCGCGAAGCCGCCGCCGGCCGCGCCGCCCTTCATGCCGAAACACGGCCCGAGCGAGGGCTCGCGCAGGCAGATCATGGCCTTGCGGCCGATGCGGTTGAGCCCGTCGCCGAGCCCGACCGTGGTTGTCGTCTTGCCCTCGCCGGCCGGGGTCGGGGTCATCGCGGTGACGAGGATGAGCTTGCCGTCCGGCTTGTCCTGCAGCGAGGCGATGTGATCGAGCGAGACCTTGGCCTTCCAGGGCCCGTATTGCAGCGCCGCTGCTTCGGGAATGCCGAGCCGGTCGGCGACCTCGACGATCGGCTGCATGTTGGCTTGGCGTGCGATCTCGATATCGCTCTTCATCATGTCCTCCTGACGTGCTTTCCCCTCGGCGGCCGCTACACCGGTCCGGGCGGCGCCCCGCTGCGGATACCGTATACCATATTCTCAGGCGACAGCGCCATCCGTGTGGTCATAGCCGATCCGGACACGCTGTCGTGCCCGGATGCGACATCCGGCGGCGAATTCCCGTCCGCTGCCAGTCCGTGGCTCCGGTCAGTAGGTCGCCCAAACCCCCGGGGTGGCGAGCTCGACGAGATGACCGTCCGGATCGCGAACATAGAGGCTTTGGCCGCCGCGGGGCCAGTTCGTTCGCCCCTCGATTGTTATGCTGGAATCGACAAGCTTGGTTTCCCAGGCAGCAAGATCGGCCTGTGGAATGGCAAGCGCGATGTGGATCGGGCCGTGGCCGTCATGCGGGGGATGGTGCCGCCTGGAAATTCCACGGTGTTGAGCGTGGCGCCGCGCCGGAAGAGCAGCAGCACAGTGCGGCGGCCGGCATCGAGGGCCACCATGCGGGAATCGGCGACCAGCTCGGCCAGGTTCAGCATCTCGACATAGAAGCGACGCGCCCGCGCCAGGTCGTCGACATAGAGCGCGGTCTCCAGCACGCCGTCGATGCGCGGTGCCATGCTATAGGATCAGGCGCGGTCGCGCAGCTCCGAGATGCCGTCGGCGCCGGCGCAATGGGCGCAGCAATAGACGGCGCCGTTCTTCTCCACGCCGTGGCCGATGATGCGGTTGTCGCAATGGGGACACCGCGGGGCGAGGGCGGTGATGGCGCATTCGAAGCTGTCGAAGGTCCAGCTCCGGTCGGCCATGGTGACGTTGAACGCCTTGTCGTAGTCGTTGCCGCATTGGTCACAGCGTGCCATGGGAAGCCTCCCTGGTCCGATCCGCGTTCCATGGAGAACACGGAGCGGGGCGGTCGGGTTCCACCGCCGCGCCAGACGCTCGCGCCCACCCTGAATTGAAACTGACTTGCACCTGCAAAGATAAGTGTTGCGCCGGTTCCGGGGGCTCGCTATCGGGCGGACCACTCGGCGGTCACGGCGACCGTGCGGCATGGCAGCGCCGCCCATCCGAATTCCCAAGCGGGCTCTCACATGCAGCGAACCATTGGCCTGGCACTGGCGTCCATCGCGATCGCCGCGATTGTCTTCGCGCTGAAATTCGCGGCCTATTACGTCACCGGCAGCGTCGCCTTCTATTCCGATGCTCTGGAAAGCATCATCAATATTGCCGCGGCGGCGACGGCCCTCATTGCGCTGACGGTTAGCGCCAAGCCGGCCGACCGGTCCCATCCCTTCGGGCATCAGAAGGTGGAATATTTCTCCGCCGTCTTCGAGGGCGTGCTGATCGTCGGCGCGGCGGTGCTGATCTTCCGCGAAGCCTATCTGCGCTTCTTTGCGCCGATGCCCATCGAGGCCCCGCTGACCGGCATTGCCATAAGCGCCGTGGCAACGACGATAAACGCGGCGTGGTGTGCCGTGCTGATCCGGGAAGGCCGGCGGCTGCGCTCGCCGGTGCTGGTCGCGGACGGGCGCCATCTGCAGGCCGACGTCGTCACCTCCGTCGGGGTAGCGGTGGGGATCTTCCTAGCGGCGACGACGGGATGGCTGGTCCTCGACCCGCTGCTGGCCGGGCTCGTCGCTATCAGCATCCTGTGGTCCGGCTACACGCTGATCCGCGATTCGGTGGGCGGACTGATGGACGCCGCCGCATCGCCGGAGGAGGTGGAGCGCATCCGCGCCTTGACCTCCGCGCATGCCGACGGGGCGATCGAGGCCCATGATCTGCGTACCCGCCATGCCGGGCCGACGATCTTCGTGGAATTCCATCTGGTGGTGCCGGGCGACATGAAGGTGAGCGAGGCGCATGCCATCTGCGACCGTATCGAGCATGCCCTGGCCGAGGCGCTGGGGCGCACCCATGTCACGATCCATGTCGAGCCGGAGGACAAGGCCAAGCATTCAGGGGTGGTCGTCGTATAATACGTAGGCCACAAACTGGCGGCCGTGCCGGGACACATGCGTTCCGGTACCTTGGTGGCAAGGCGTCACCGGCTGGGTTGGCCTTCCATTGCTGCCCGGATCAAGTCGAGCCGCTGCTGCTCCCAATCCGGATTGGCGCCGCGCAACGGGGCCAGCGCGTCGCCCGCCACGGGAGTAATTGCAGCCATGTCGCGGAGATAACCTCGGGCGGTATCGGACTGTCCCAGCGCGGCATGGCAGCACGCCGCCGATTCGAGATTGGCACGCCAGTCCGGCCTGACCTTGAGTCCCTGCACAGAGGCGCGGAGACCGAGATCCGGCTGTCCGCTGAACAAATGCGCCCAGGCAAGGAGATTGAGCCAGACAAAATTCTGCGGATCGTGACGACTGAGCCAGAGGCCGCGCTCCAGTGCGGAAGTGGCGTCTCGTGCGTGCCCGGCGAACAGCGCCGCCATGCCGAACACGAGGTGGCCGAGCGCGAAGCTGGGATTGAGTTCAATCGCCCGTTCCGCCGCCCGGCGGGCTTGCTCCAATCGTTCCGCGTAGGCGCTGGCAATGGCGAGCCCGTAATGCGCGTACGGGTCGCGCTCATCGAGCCGGATGGCTTGTAGGCCCGCCTCCAGCCCTTCCAGGCGGTCGGCGGCTGTGTCCTCCGACCAGCCATAGGCCAGGATCCCGGCGGAAACTCGGGCGCGCCAGATATGCGCCTCGGGCAGCAGAGGGTCGATGCGGCACGCCTCGCGGAAAAGCTCGCGGGCGGCAAGATGCGTCGACCGGGTGATCTTGTGAAAGCTCCAGGAGCCTCGGCGCACCAGATCCCAGGCTGTCATGTTGCCGGTGTGCCGAGCGACGGCGTTACAGGATTCAGAAACCAGCAGTTCCGGCTCGTTGGCTCCGGCGACGCGCTCGGCGATCTCGTCCTGGACCGCAAATACGTCGCTCAGCGGAAGGTCATAGCGCTCCGCCCAAAGCTCGGCGGCGGAAGTCGCATCGACCAGCTGAACAGCGATCCGAATCCGATTCCTGGCGATGCGCACGCTCCCCTCGAGGACATACCGGGCGCCCAATTCGTCATGGATCTGCCTCGGGCTCGCGTGGCTGCCCTTATGGGCGAAGCACGCATTGCGCGATATGACCTGGAACCAGCGGAAGCGCGTGAGCGCGGCGATGATGTCTTCGCTGATTCCGTCGGCCAGGTAGTCCTCGACGGGGATACCGTTGAGATTGGCGAGCGGCAGGACAGCGATGGTGGGCTTGTTGGCGCGCACTGTCGCCACGCGGTCCGCATCGGGCGCGACAAGGGGGTCGACGATGAACCGGTAGCCAATGCGTGGCACGGTGGCGATCCATGCGGTCCCAGACGGTGCCGGCCCGAGCAACTTCCTCAGGGCAGCGATCTGAACCGAGAGATTGCTCTCCTCGACGATCGCGCCCTGCCACGCAGCGTCCATCAACTCGGCCTTGCTGACGACGTTGCACCCGGCCGCGAGCAACGCATGCAGAAGGCAGAATCCGCGATGGCCGAGAGGCACGGCCGTGCCATCGCGGGTCAACGTGCCACGGGCAGGATCGAGTATGAACGGACCGAAAGCGTAGCGCGCTACTGCCATGAACTGGAGATTAGCGCAGTTTCGGACATTTTCCGGCTTTTTCGCGAGGCCTTAGGGACCTTTGGCCCGCCAATGGGCGATCCTTACACGGTCCAGCGCGGGAGATCGCCATGAACACGAAATCTCAGTTCAGCAGCAGTTCGGCCAAGACCTCAGCCAAAGCCAGCATCATTCGAGAAGGCGCGAGCTACCGCGCGGCGCAGGGCTCCGATTATCAACCCGCGATCAGTGCCGAGACGGTCGGGTCGAGAATCTTGTGGTTCGGCGCCGTTTCGCTCGCGCCGGGACAGCGGACACAGGCCCACATCCACGCCGGGCACGAGACCGCCTTCTATATGCTGAGCGGAGAGGAAGCGGAGCTGTGGTCGGGCGACCGGCTGCAACATCGCGACGTGGTGCGCCCCGGGGAATTTCTGTTCATTCCGGCGAATGTCTCACATGTGGCGGTGAACCGCTCCCGCCAAGCTGCCGTTTTCATCGGTGCGCGCACCGAGCCGACCGCTCAGGAGAGCGTGGTAATGCAGCCGTGGCTAGACGCGCTCGTGGAATGAATTTGACATTTGATACCCGGTCCGCGGCGCCCGCTCGATCAAATGTCAAATTCGAAATTCCACTGGTCTGGCTGATTTGGTCAGCCGCCGACCCGCAGCCAGCCCGATGGATAAAGGCGCTCCTGGGGCAGGAACCGGCTCTTATAGTCCATCTTCGGCGACCCTTCGACCCAGTAGCCGAGATACAGATAGGGAAGGGCGAGGCGGCGCGCCCGCTCGATATGGTCGAGGATCAGGAAGGTGCCGAGGCTGCGGTTGGCCCGGCCGGGATCGAAGAAGCTGTAGACCATGGACAGCCCGTCAGCCAGGATATCGGTCAGCGCCACCGCCACCAAGTCGCCGCCGCCGCGCCGCGTCACCCCGCTGTCGGGCCCGCGGAGGCGGTATTCGACGACATGGGTGTCGACATAGGTGTCCTCGATCATCATGGAGTAGTCGAGCACCGACATATCGGCCATGCCGCCCTCGGCATGACGGGCCTCGAGATAGTCCCGGAACAGGGCATACTGGTCGGCCGAGGGCTGGGGCGGCAATTCCTCGCCGACGAGGTCGGCGTTACGCTTCCAGATCCGGCGCTGGGATCGCGTCGGCACGAACTGGCCGGCGCAGACCCGCACCGAAACGCAGGCGCGGCAGGCTTCGCAGGCCGGCCGATAGGCAATGTTCTGGCTGCGCCGGAACCCCCCTTGGGTGAGCATGTCGTTGAGGGCCGGCGCCGACTCGCCGATGAGATGGGTGAAGATCTTGCGTTCGAACTTGCCGGGCAGATAGGGGCAGGGCGCAGGGGCCGTGAGGTAGAATTGCGGGGTGTTTCGGCTGATCTGCGTCATCGCGGGTCGTCGGTTCCTCGCCAGTGTGGTGGATTCTTGGTTCGCTGCCAACCTCGCGGCAGGCCCCGAAACGAACGTCAAATCCAAAACCACACTAGATTCATAAAGTTGCCAGTGTCCTTGTCGATTCCGACATTCGTACGGTGAGCGCTCCAAACGGTGACGAAACTCGGCTTCAGGACACTAACCCCCTCACAAAGTATAGTACCACGGCGCCACGAGCGAGAATGTCAGCCATAACAATATGACGAGCGGAACGCCGCCGCGCAGGAAGTCGGCGAAGCGGTAATGTCCCGGCGCCATGACCAGAAGGTTGGTCTGATAGCCGATCGGGGTGGCGAAGGAGCAGTTGGCGGCGAGGATGACGGTCACGAGGAACGGGAACGGGTCGGCCCCGACCTGGTGCGCCAGGGATAGCGCGATCGGCGTGAACAGGACGGCCGTCGCATTGTTCGACAGGACGTTGGTCATCACGGCGATTAGCAGGAACAGCGCCGACAGCAGGAAGGCCAGGGACTGGTCCATCAGGAGGCCGACCGCGCCCATGGCGATATAGGCGGCACCGCCCGTGACCTCGAGCGGCACGGCCATGGCGAGCGACGAGCCGATCAGGAGATAGATCCGCCGATCGAAGGCGCGCGCGGCCTGGCGGATATTCAGGCACCCGGCCGGGACCATCGCCATGGCGCCGGCGATTGCCGCAACGGAAATCGGCAGGAGGCCGGACGCCGCCATGACGACGACGGCAAGAAAGATGGCAATCGCGCGCCCGGCCCGTTCGGTCAGCGGCACCTCGGTGGTGGACGACTCCAGCAGGATCACGTCGCGCGACTGCCGCAGCCCATCGACCTGCCGGGTGGAGCCGGAAACGAGCAGCACGTCACCGGCCTCGAGGCGGATATCGCTCATGCGCATGCGGATCATGCGGCTTTGGCGCTGAATCCCGAGCACCACACAGCCGGTCAGCGTATGGAGCGCGGCCTGCTCGATGGTGCGGCCGATGAAGCGCGACCCCGGGGCGATCACCGCTTCGGCCAGCACCAGCGCCGAGGCGCCGGAGACCGCCTCGTCGACGGAGCGGGCGGCGGCCTCGTCGTGTCCCGGATCGATCAGGGAGTTGTTGCCTTTCAGGGCGGCCATCAGGACTGATCGCGTCGCGGCCACCACCACGATGTCGCCGTCGGCGAGCGTAACGTCCTCGAAGGGCGGGAGCAGGGCCTGGTGGTCACGCTGGACCATGATCACCGTCATCCGCTTCAGGGTGGGGAACATTCCCGCGACGGCACTCTCCCCGAGCAGCGGATGATTGGGGCCGATCACGATCTGGGTGATGAACTGGCGGCCCTGGGCGCCCACCTCCTGGATCATCGTGGCGCGGGCCGGCAGGATGCGAGGCAGCACGAGGATGACATAGGCGGCGCCGACCGCGGCAAGGATCAGGCCGATCCCGGCAAAGTCGAAAAAGCCGATGATCGGCCCGCCGAGATCGCGCGAAACGCCCGCGACCAGAAGGTTAGTCGACGAGCCGATCAGGGTGACGGTGCCGCCGAGGATCGAGATATAGCTCAGCGGAATCATGACCCGGCTGGGCGACAGATTGGCGCGCGAGGCGATGGCGGCCAGCACCGGCAGCATGAGCACGACGACCGGGGTGTTGTTCATGAAGGCGCTGAGCACTCCCGTGGCCAGCAAGACGGTGGTCAGGGCCAGGGTGAAGCTGGTGCCGCCCCAAACGCCGACGCGCTGGGCGAAGCTGTCGAGCGCGCCGGTCTGGAACAGGCCCTGCCCGATCACCAGCAGGGCGAGCACGGTAAACAGGGCCGGGCTGGCAAAGCCGGCCAGAAGGTGCTGCGGCTCGATCAGCGCTGCGCCGTCCGGCCCGCGATAGGGCACCACCGTGAACAGCAAGAGAAAGGCAACGACGATCGAGATCGCAGTCAGCTCAAGCGGTACCTTCTCCGTCACATAGGCCACGATCGCCGCCGCGATGACGGCAAAGGTGGCCCACATGTGAAAGTCCTCCATGCCGCGGCCTGCCCCTCCTGTCTGAGTGCGGTGAATTTGCGGTTCGTAACCAGGCTTGCAGCCGGCCCCCAAAACGAACTTCAAATCCAAAACCACACTAGAGTCACAAAGTTGCTCGTCTCCCGATCACATTGTCGGCGACCCACTCACCACTTGTGGCGACGATGCGCAAGCACTGGCGCCCCACGCCAACACGTGGCCCGCATATGCCCTCACGCGGCGGCGGCCCGCGAGCATCCTCTGCGCCTATGCCTCGCTACGGGTGACCGGGTCGAGCCGAACAACGGACATATCCTCGGCCTCGAGCGCCGCGATGACCCGGTCCGCATGGGCGCGGTCGCGGGTTTCGATGGTGATGTCCGCGGTCGCGCGCATGGCGGGGACGTCGAGCAGCATGCGCTGATGCGAGACTTCGAGGATATTGGCGCCTTGCGCGCCGATGATTGTGGCAATCCGGCCCAGCTCGCCGGGCCGGTCGCGCACGGCGATGCGAAGCGACACGATGCGGTCGTCGCGCTCAAGCGCCCTGACGGCGATGGCCGACAGCAGGCGCGGATCGATATTGCCGCCGGTCAGGACCAGGCCGACCCGCCGCCCCCGCACCAGCTCCGGCTCGGCCAGCAGGGCCGCCAGCCCGGCCGCCCCGGCCCCTTCGGCCAGCGTCTTCTGATCCATGAGATAGGCATAGATGGCGGCCTCGATATCGCTCTCGGCGACGGTCAAGATGGCGCGCGCGCGCTCGCGCACCACGTCAAGGACGGTCGGCGAGGCTGCCTTGACCGCGATGCCCTCGGCCAGCGTGTCGCCGCCGACCGCTGCGCCGTCGCCCTCCGCTGCGACGCGGATCGACGGGTAGAGCGCCGATTGCACGCCGATGATCTCAAGGCCCGGCTTGCGTTCCTGCGCAGCGACGGCGATACCGGTGATCAGGCCGCCGCCGCCGATCGGCACGATCAGGCAATCGAGGTCGGGCGCATCGTCGAGCATTTCCAGGGCAATGGTGCCCTGGCCGGCCATCACCTGTCGGTCGTCATAGGGATGCACCAGGGTCAGCCCGTCCCGCGCCACCAGCGCATCCACCGCCTCGCGACACTCGGCGATGGACGCCCCCTCGAGCACCACGCGGGCGCCGAAGCGCTCGGTATTAGCGACCTTGGTGAAGGGGGTGGTGCGCGGCATGACGATGGTTGCCGGAATGCCGAGACGGCTGGCGTGACAGGCCAGCGCCTGGGCGTGATTGCCGGCCGACAGCGTCACCACGCCGCGCTGGCGCTCGGTCTCGTCGAGGCTGGCCAGCCGGTTGACGGCGCCGCGCTCCTTAAAGGCGCCGGTGACCTGGAAGGTCTCGTATTTGACCCAGATCTCGGCCCCGAAGCGGGCCGACAGAATCGGGGCGGCAATCAGCGGCGTGCGCACGACATGGGGCCGGATCGTGGCGGCGGCGGCCTCGATATCGGACAGGGTCGGCGGGCGGTCGACCGTCATCGTCGGTTGCGACGTCAAACGGCCTGGCCGGTCGCCGGATCGATCCAGCTCTTGGTGGGCCAGTCGTAGATCATCCCGGTATGCTCGAGATCCGGCGCCAGGAGGTCAAGAAAGGCCGGCGCGACGTCGCGGGGCTTGGGCAGGGTCGCCGGGTCCTCGCCGGGCATCGCCTTGGCGCGCATGGCCGTGCGCACCGGTCCCGGCGAGAACAGATTGGCGCGGATGCCGAGCTGGGCGACCTCGGCGGCATAGGTGCGCACCATCGTCTCAAGGGCCGCCTTGCTGATCGCGTAGGGCCCCCAATAGGGCTTGGCGCTGCGCGCCGCGCCCGAGGTCACAAACACGGCGCGGCCCGCCGCGGACGCCCGGAGCAGCGGATCGAGCGAGCGGATCAGCCGCCAGTTGGCGGTCAGATTGATCGCCAGCACCTCGTCCCAGTCCTTGGTCTTGACATGGCCGATCGGCGACAGCGGGCCGAGAATGCCGGCATTGCCAATGACGATGTCGAGCCTGCCCCAGCGGTCATGGATCGCCTGCCCGAGGCGGTCGATGGCCGGTCCATCGGTCAGGCTGGCGGGCACCAGGGTGGCGCTGCCGCCCTCCTTGCGCACCGCATCGTCGACCTCTTCCAGCCCGCCCACGGTGCGGGCCATGAGCACGAGATGGGCCCCGGCCCGCGCCAGCTCGACCGACACCGCATAGCCGATGCCGCGCGAGGCGCCCGTGATGACCGCGACCTTGTCCTTCAGCAGTCCCGCCATAATCGCTCAGGCCGACTCGGCTAGTAGAGACAGTTGGACCGAGCGCTCCGCCCCGGTCAGGTCGGTGAGCGGCGTCGGATAGTCGCCGGTGAAGCAATGGTCGGTATATTGGGGATCGTGGTCGTTGCGCCCGGCATGCCCCATCGCCCGGTAGATGCCGTCGATCGACAGGAAGGCCAGCGAATCGGCGCCGATGAAGGCGCACATCTCGTCGAGCGACATGCGTGCGGCGAGCAGCTTCTCCTGCTCCGGCGTGTCGATGCCGTAATAGTCGGGGTGGCGAATCGGCGGGCTGGAGATCCGCATGTGAACCTCGCTGGCGCCGGCTTCGCGCACCATGCGCACGATCTTCTCGGAGGTGGTGCCGCGCACCAGGCTGTCGTCGATCAAGACCACCCGCTTGCCTTCGACTTCGCGCCGGTTGGCGCTGTGTTTCAGGCGCACCCCGAGGGCCCGGATGCTCTGGGTCGGCTCGATGAAGGTGCGGCCGACATAGTGGTTGCGGATCAGGCCGAGCTCGAAGGGCAGGCCCGAGGCCTGGGCATAGCCGATGGCTGCGGGGACGCCGGAATCGGGGACCGGAACCACGATATCCCCCCCCGGTGCTGCCGCCTCTCGGGCCAGCTCCTGGCCCATGCGCTTGCGCACATCGTAGACGCTCTTGCCGCCGACGATGGAATCGGGCCGGGCGAAATAGACATATTCGAAGATGCAGGGCCGGGCGCGCCGGGCGGGGAACGGACGATGGGACTCGATGCCGTCCTTTGAGATGACCACGACCTCCCCGTTCTCGACGTCGCGCACATAGCTGGCGCCGATGATGTCGAGCGCGCAGGTCTCCGAGGCCAGGATCGGGGCGCCGTCGAGCTCGCCGAGCACCAGCGGCCGGATGCCGAACGGGTCGCGCGCCCCGATCAGCTTCTTGTTGGTCAGCGCCACGAGCGAATAGGCGCCCTCGATCTGGCGCAGGGCATGAATGAACTTGTCGACGAAGCGGGCCTGCGGCGCGCGGGCGACGAGATGGAGGATGACCTCGGTATCCGAGGTCGACTGGCAGATCGCGCCCTCGCGGATGAGCTGGCGCCGCAGGGTCAGCGCATTGGTCAGGTTGCCGTTGTGGCACACGGCGAAGCCGCCGCCATGCAGATCGGCGAATAGCGGTTGGACATTGCGCAGAATCGTCTCGCCGGTGGTCGCATAGCGCACATGCCCGATCGCGGCGACGCCGGATAGTCGCTCCATGAGCGAGGCCTTGGAGAAATGGTCGCCGACCAGCCCCATGCGCCGTTCGGAGTGAAAGTGTTGCCCGTCGAAGCTGACCAGTCCGGCGGCCTCCTGCCCGCGGTGCTGGAGGGCGTGCATGCCCAGCGCCGTCAGCGCCGCGGCATCGCCATGACCGAACACGCCGAAGACGCCGCATTCCTCGTGCATGCGGTCATCCTCCGCCGAGCCAGACCTCTCCGATCGCTGCTGTGCGCGTTCCATCCGATGCTCTCCGGGCCCTAACCGCACCGCCCGGCTGTTACGTCCGGGATCAGTTGGTCTGGCCTTCCAGGTCCCCGTCAATCAGGTCGTCAAGGCCCTGCGGTCCTGCTTCATCGTCCTGTGGCGGTTCGCTCGGCGCGGGGGATCCCGGCTCCAGTCCCGGTATCGGCTCGCCGTCGCGCCGCAGCCGGTCGAGGATCGCCCGTTCGGGGTCCTCCGGCAACAGCGAAATAAGCGCTTCGCCGGTCTGTTCAAGGAACGGCTTCGAGCGCGCTTCGACAATCCAGCTCGGCTGATTGTCGTCGGGCACCAGCCAGATGAAGAACATGAACCCGATGACCACGAGCAGCAGCCCCCTGAGGGCCCCGAACACGAAGCCGAGCGTGCGGTCGAGCGCACCGATGCGGCTGTCCAGAATGAAGTCGGAGATCCGCATCGTGATGAAGGAGACAAGCAACAAGACCACGATGAACACACCGAGCGCCAGCGCGATATCGGCTAGCCAGTTGGGCTGGAGAATCTCTCGCACCGTGTCTTGAAACCGCGGAAAGAAGTAGAGGGTCGCCACCGCCGCCGCCACCCACGACGCGATCGACAATACCTCGCGAGTCAGTCCGCGCACCATCGCCAAGAGCGCCGAGATCAGCATCACGACGATAACGATGAAATCCAGCCCCGTGATCATCGAGGGGAAAGTCCCTTCCGGCCGAGCCAGTGTGATCCGCGCGCTAATTATGCCGAATCCGCGCGCGGCGCAAACCAAACCGCAATCTTTTCAACACCCGGCAGCCGGTCCCGCGCTCAATCCGAATCGCCGCTGATCGGGCACAGGACCATTCTCAAGGCCGATCCACCGCCGGATGATGGGGCGAGACAGAACCCGAAAAAGTCCGAAATACCGGCCGGTTCGGCGCCGTTCCTCAGGTTGCTGCCATGAGGGCGAGGACGAAGAGAAATCCCGCGATTGCAATGAGCAGATGCCAGCCAAGCATGCGGCGATCCTACATCCTTGCGCCGGGCGGCGCCACAGTCGGCGTTGGGGCGCACCGGCGCGCCCAGACTCTAGTGGAATGAATTTGACATTTGATACCCGGTCCGCGGCGCGCGCACGATCAAATGTCAAATTCGAAATTCCACTAGAAAACAATATCTTGCTAGTGGTTCTTTTGATTCCGACATTTGCCCTGGCGGGTGCGGCAATGGGATGCAAATGTCGGAATCGAACCACTAGCCCGCTATTCGGCGGCGGCGCCGGCCAACGCCCGCGATTCGGCCCTGGAGAAGACGATCACCCCGAACAGCAGTACGCCGGCAAAGGCGATCAGCGATCCGGCCGCGACCAGCGGCTCCAGCGCCGGATTGCCGAGCAGCATGAAATAGAGGGCCGGCGTCATGAGGACGACGCCGCCTGTGTAGATGCCATACTGGGTAAGGGCCAGCCGCGTGCCGGCCTTGGCGGGGTTGAGGGCAAAGTAGCCGCCGAACAGGGCGCTGGTGACCCAGCCGAGGAGATTGGCATGGGCATGGGCGCCGATGACGTTGTGGTTGCCCGAGATCGACATCTGCAGGCCCATCAGGATGCCGATGACCAGGAACACGAAGGCCGTCTTGAAATAGAGCTGCGCAACGCGTGGCATTGTCTGTTCTCCCCTAATTCGGCCAGACGGCCGGCCCCAGAAATTCAAGTCCGTAAAGCGCCGCCAGCTCGCCGAGGGCGGCCATGTGGTCGGGTATCATCAGGCCGCGCTCGGACGCTTCGATGAAGAAGTTCTCGAAGCCGCCTGGCGTGACGATAGCCAGGCTGCGCCCGGCCGAATCGCCGACGACGCGGAAAGTATGCGGCACCCCGCGCGGCAGGAACACCGAGGCGCCCGGCCGGGCGCGCGAGACCTCGCCGTCGAGCCAGAATTCGTAGACTCCGTCGATGACGTGGATCACCTCGTCCTCATTGTGATGAATGTGGATCGGTGGCCCCTCGCCAACCGGAATCGTCCCCTCAAAGACGCCGATTATGCCGGCACTGTCGCGGCCGGTAACCGTGATGGCGTACTCGGTCCCCATCCAGTGCACGGTCCGGACCGTGTCTTGGTGTGTTGTTGCGGGCATGGACAGTCTCTCCTCACAATGCGCCGCCGCACGGCCCGAAAGCTTTACGGGGCGGCGAAAACCGGCGAATGATGGATGCGGCCGGGGCAAACCGGAAATCGAATCTTCGTATTGGGGTTATTCGTGCGATGAATTTTGCCGGCGTCGACTTGAATCTGCTGCGCGTCTTCGACGCCATGATGCTGACGGGCAGCACGGTTCGGGCCGGCGAACGGCTCGGCCTGAGCCAGCCCGCGGTCAGTTCCGCGCTCGGCCGCCTGCGCCAGATCGCCGGCGACGAGCTGTTCGTGCGCGAGGGCAACCGGATGGTACCGACGCCGCGGGCCCTGCGCCTGCGGGGGCCGGTTCGCGATGCCCTCAGGCAGCTCGAGGAGGCGCTCAACGACACGGTGGGCTTCCGCCCGCCCGACTCCGACCGCACCTTCGTCATCCTCGGTTCGGACTATTTCTCGTCCCTGCTGATGCCGGCGCTGGCGAGCCGGATCGCGCCCGAGGCCCCGGGGGTGACGCTTCAGATGCTCGCCTATTCGAGCGCGGAGCTGTCTGGCCAACTCAGCGCCGGGCGAATCGATGTTGCGGTCGACCGCGAGATCGACACCCCGGACTGGGTCAGCCGGCGAACCCTGTTCCGGTCCCATGTGCTGTGCGTTGTTCAGCGCGATCACCCCACCCTCCGACGGGCGGGGATCGCCCCCGGCAGCCGAATCCCGCCCGACGTCTTCTGCGCCATACCGCAGGTCCTGATGTCGATGGATGGCAGCCTGACGGGCTCCGTCGAGCCGGTGCTCAAGGCGCATGGGCTGACGCGGCGCGTCATGATGACGGTACCGCATTTCCATGCTGTTGCCCTGACGGCGGCACGTGGGCCGCTGCTCGGCAATCTGCCGGTCCATTTTGCCCGCCTTGCCGCCGAACACCTCGATCTCGATCTGTTCCTGCCGCCCTATGATCCGCCGCTGCTCGACATCTGTGCGTACTGGCACCGGCGGAACGATCGCGATCGCGCCAATATATGGCTGCGCGAGCATATCGCGGCGGTACTCGATCTGCCCTCGGAACTGCCGGGGGCGCCGGAATGCGCCACCCCGGCCGCGGCGATTGGCGCTTGATTTCGCGTGCGCGGACGTATCTTTTCGGGCGCCTGTCCCGCCGCCGGAGCCCGAAGTTGCGCCATGTCCGATACTGTGATTGCCCCCTCGATTCTGGCCGCCGACTTCGCCCGCCTCGGCGACGAGGTAGATGACGTGGTCGCGGCCGGCGCCGACTGGATCCATGTCGATGTCATGGACGGGCATTTCGTGCCCAACATCACGATCGGGGTTCCGGTAGTCGAAGCGCTGCGCCCGGTCACCGATCGCACGCTGGACGTTCATCTGATGATCGCGCCGGCCGATCCCTATCTCGAGGGCTTCGCCGAGGCCGGTGCCGACATCATCACGGTCCATGCCGAGGCGGGGCCACATCTGGAACGCTCGCTCAAGGCGATCCGCGCACTCGGCAAGCGCGCCGGCGTCGCTCTCAACCCGGCGACCCCGGAGGATACCATCCGTTACGTCCTGGACACGGTCGACCTCGTCCTGGTGATGACGGTCAATCCGGGGTTCGGCGGGCAGTCCTTTCTCACCTCGATGCTGCCGAAGATCCGGCGGGTGCGCGAGATGATCGGCGACCGGCCGATCGACCTCGAAGTGGATGGCGGCGTGACGGCGCAGACCGCGGGCGCTGCCGTGGCCGCAGGCGCAAATGTGCTAGTCGCCGGATCGGCCGTCTTCAAGGGCGGGCCGGACCACTATCGGTCGAACATCACGGCCCTGCGCGCGGCAGTCAGATCATAAGAAACGCTCGCAAGATATTGTTTTCGGATAGGTTTTCGAGTTCTTGCTTGACCGAGCATTTGCCCCGACCTGGGTGTCAGATGTCAAACTCGTTTCACTAGCCGGGCGAGACGCCGCCAAACCTCCCCTGGCAAGGTGGCAAGCGCCACGCCGCAGGTGACGAGAATGAGGCCGGCGGCGTGGAAGGCCCGCAGCTCTTCGCCCAGGAAGATCACCGCCATGAGGACGCCGTAGGCCGGCAGCAGATAGAGGAAAATGCCGGTTATGGTCGGTCCGACGACCTTGACGCCATACTGATAGGTGGAGAAGGCGAGGACCGACGGCACGACCGCAAGCCCTGCGATGCTGACCCATGCCGAGGTGGTCCTCGGCAGGTGATCATGCGCCAGCAGCTCCCAGACCATCATCGGCAGGAGCAACACGACCCCCCACAGCGCGACCGCGGTGAACAGCACGATGGTCGGCAACTCGGTGAGGGCGCTGCGCTTGAGGACCACCGAATAGCCAGCCCAGGCGAAGGCGGCAAAGGCGATGCCGATGTCGCCCGGATTGAGTTGCAGGGCCAGGAGCCGCGCCAGATCCCCACGCATCAGGATCGCCGCCACGCCGAGAAAGGCCAGTGAGATTCCGAGCACTTGGCGCAGGGTCGTGCGTTGGCCGCGAAACGCGATCTCCAGAAGCAGGATGAAGACCGGCGACGAGGTATAGATCAATACGCCGTTGGTGGCCGTGGTGTGGGCCAG
>SKQW01000261.1 GCA_007118805.1 Rhodobiaceae bacterium
CAGCGCATCGCCCGCGAGGGCGTGGCGATCGGCGGCCTGTCGACGGGGACATTCCTGCTTGCCGCCGCCGGGCTGCTCGACGGCTATCGCTGCACGGTGCATTGGGAGAACCGGCCCGCCTTCATGGAGATGTTTCCCGGCATCCATTGCACGACCAAGGTCTATGAGATCGACCGCGACCGCTATACCAGCTCCGGCGGCGCCGCCTCGATCGACCTGATGCTGCGCATCATCGCCGGCGACCACGGCAACGACCTCGTCGCGGCCATCGCCAACCAGCTCCAGCACGACCGCATCCGGCCCGCCGACGAGGAGCAGCGGCCGGGCACCCAGTCCTACCTCCACCCGCTGCCGGCCAAGCTCAAGCAGGCCATCGAGATCATGGCGAGCCATCTGGAGGCGCCGATCGCCACCGCCGCCATCGCCTTTCGCACCGGCATGTCGGCGCGCCAGCTCGAACGCCTCTTCCAGCGCTATCTCAAGGTGACGCCGGCGCGCTACTACATGCGGCTCAGGCTCGAACGGGCGCGCGATCTGCTGCTGCACACCAACGTGCCGGTGCTCGACGTCGCGGTGGCCACCGGCTTCACGTCGAGCTCCTATTTCTCGCAGTGCTATCGTCAGGCCTTCGGCCAGACGCCGTCAACCACCCGGCGGGTCGCCATCACTGCCGCCGGTGGGGCCGAAGAGGGCGCCCCCCACGACCATGCGGCGGCGAGCCGGGCGTAAGAGCCCGTTTGAGAATTCGGATGGGCTGCGCTGCTGCCGATTTTCGTCGCGCCAGCAGGAGCCCGTCAGGCCTCCTGCACCCGGTCCTCGATGCGAAAACGGATGATGCGGCGAACCTGTGTCAACGCCGTCTCGAACTCGCTTGGGCGATCCTGGTCGATCCGGGCGGCGAAGGCGTCGAGAATGTCCTGCTTGGTGGCGCCGCGCACGGCGAGGATGAAGGGAAAGCCGAAATGCCGGCGATAGGCCTCGTTGAGGCGGGTGAAGCGTTCGAATTCGTCCGGCGTCAGCCGGTCGAGCCCGGCGCCGGCCTGCTCGGCGGCCGAGGCGGCCGCGATGTCGCCGGCGATCGCGGCCCGGCCGGCAAGGTCGGGATGGGCGCGTAGCAGGGCGAGCTGACGCGCCTCGCCGGCTTCGCTCACGGTGCGCTCGAAGGCCGCGATAAGGTCTGCCCGGTCGGCAAAGGGGCGCGCGGCGGCAGCGGCCGCGGCGACCCAGGGCGAGTCCTCGGCAACATCGCCGAAGGCGGCCACAAAGCCGGCTTCACTCATGGCGTTGATGGCGGCAAGCGAGAGCATTCAAGGATCGTGGTTGGTCGAAACTGGGTTTTGAATTTCCATAGGTGAGCCCCACCTCCGTCAAGCCCGCACAGGGCGGGCGCGGCGGAAGCCACCCCCTCGTCATGGCCAGGCTCTGTCCCGGCCATCCACGCAATGTCGGGCTGGGCGCAACCGCTATGAGCCGTGGATGCCCGCTTTCGCGGCGATGACGGAAGGGGCGGGCGCCGTCCTCCCTCGCGCTGCACCTGCCGAGGCGGTGTTTCAGCACTGGATCTCCGCCTGAAGCGGGGAAGAGCGGACTATGGCACGGCCTCACCCCCGCCGCTAATGCCCGCGGAGGCGGGCATCCAGCCAGAGTTGAGCCGCCGAGATAGGGCGCGCGATGATGGGCGCGGCGGAAGCCACGCCCCAACCGTCATGGCCCCAGCTTGGCCATGGCCGGGCCTGTCCCGGCCATGGCCTGAACCGGTCAGTTCGGCAGCGTGTCCTCGATGCCCTGGACGTACCAGTCCATGCTGTGGATCTGCTCGTCGCTAAGCACCTCGCCTTCGCCGATCACCTCCTCGCCGGCCTGGTTGTAGATCGGGCCGGTAAAGGGGTGGAACTCGCCGGAGCGGATGCTCTCCTCGGTCTCAGCCGCCATCTCGGCGACCTCGTCGGGCATGTTGGTATAGGGCGCCATCACCACCATGCCGCTGTCGAGGCCACCCCAGACGACGCCGCTCTCCCAGGTGCCGTCCATGACCGCCTGGACCCGCTCGATATAGTAGTCGGACCAGTCGTCGACGATGGCGGTGAGCTGGCGGTCGGGGGCGAAGCGGATCATGTCGGAGGCCTGGCCGAAGGCGTAGACCCCGCGTTCCTGCGCGACCTGGAGGGCGGCCGGCGAGTCGGTGTGCTGGGACAGCACGTCCGCGCCCTGGTCGATCAGCGCCGTGGCGGCGTCGGCCTCGCGGCCGGGATCGTACCAGCTATTGACCCAGATGATGCGGATCTCGATGTCGGGATCGATCGACTGGGCGCCCAGCATGTAGGAGTTGATGCCACTGACCACCTCGGGGATCGGATAGGAGGCGACATAGCCGAGAATGCCCGATTCGCTCATCTGTGCGGCGATCTGGCCGATGATGTAGCGGCCCTCGTAGAAGCGCGCGTCATAGGTCGCCAGATTGTCGGCCCGGCGATAGCCGGTGGCGTGCTCGAACTTCACGTCCGGGAAGCGCTCGGCGACCCGCGCGGTGGGGTTCATGAAGCCGAAGGACGTCGTGAAGACGATGTCGTGACCGTCCTCGGCCATCTGGCGGATGACGCGCTCCGCGTCCGGGCCTTCCGAGACGTCTTCCACATAGCTGGTCTCGACCTTGTCGCCGAAGGCCTCCTCGACGGCGAGCCGGCCCGCATTGTGCTGATAGGTCCAGCCATGGTCCCCGATCGGGCCGACATAGACGAAACCGGCGCGGATCGGATCGTCGGCACTCGCCGCGGCGGCGGACAGTGCGAACGCCGCGGCGGCGGCGACAAATACTTTTTTCATCGATGGTGCTCCCTCTGTCTGACTTGCAGTTTCACGCCAGCTTCCTCCCCCGGTCCCCGTCTCCTGCCCGGCATCGCGCGATCATCGCTCGGCGACGAACGGCTTGCCGAGGCAAAGCGGGGTGTTGGCCCGTGCCCGGGCACGTTCGCTGGAGATTATCACCAGGACGACGATGGTCGCCAGATAGGGCAGCGCCGTCATCACCTGCGCCGGGATGCCGAGGCCCCAGGCCTGACCATGGAATTGCAGGATGGTGATGGCGCCGAACAGATAGGCGCCGAGCGCCACCCGCCACGGCATCCACGAGGCGAAGACGACAAGGGCCAGCGCGATCCAGCCGCGCCCGGCGGTCATTTCCTTGATCCACAGCGGCGTATAGGACAGCGACATGAAGGCCCCGGCAAGCCCCGCGCAGGCCCCGCCGAAGAGCACCGCCAGGAACCGTATCCGCAGCACCGGATAGCCGATCGAATGGGCCGAATCGTGATTGTCGCCGCAGGCCCTGAGGGCCAGCCCGGCCCGCGTGCGATAAAGGAAGAAGGCGACGCCGGCGACGATGGCAAAGGATAGATAAACGAGGGCATCCTGCCCAAACAGCACCCGGCCGATCACCGGCAGGTCGCTGAGGCCGGGAATGTCGAGCCGCGGCAGGCCGGAGCGCGATTCGCCGACATAAGACTCGCCGATCACCCCGCTCAGGCCGAGCCCGAACAAGGTGAGCGCCAGCCCGGTGGCGACCTGATTCGTCGCAAGCCCGAGGACGAGCGAGCCGAAGATCGCCGCCATGGCCATCCCTGCCAGCATCCCCGCGACGACGCCGAAAAACCCGTTGTCTGTGGTCATCGCCACGGCGAAGGCGCACACCGCGCCCATGATCATCATGCCCTCGATGCCGAGATTGAGCACGCCGGAGCGCTCGACCACGAGTTCGCCGATGGCCGCCAGCATCAAGGGCGTCGAGGCGACGATGATGGTCATCAGGATTGGCTCAAGCCACATCGCCGCGCTCCGCCACGCGTTGCCGGCCGACCAGCCGGACGCGGTAATAGATCAGGGTGTCGCAGGCCAGCAGCGAGAACAGCAGGATGCCCTGGAACACCATGGCGACGTCGAGCGGCAGGCCGAGCCGCATCTGGGCGAGCTCGCCGCCGATATAGGACAGCGACAGGACGAGCCCGGCGACCAGGATGCCAACCGGGTTCAGCCGCCCGAGAAAGGCCACGATGATCGCGGTGAAGCCGTAGCCCGGCGAGATCGTCGGCAGGAGCTGGTGCACCGTGCCCGACACCTCGGCGATGCCGGCCAGGCCGGCAAGCGCCCCGGAGGCCAGGAACACGAACAGTATGGTGGCGCTCAGCCCGAACCCGGCAAAGCGCGCCGCCTTGGGCGCGTTGCCGGCAACCCGGATCTCGAAGCCGCGCAAGGTGGTGGGCAGGGCCAGCGCGAAGACGACGACGAGCGCCAGGGCGAAGACGACGCCGAGATGAAGCCGGCCATCGGCGGTCAGCTCCGGCAGGGTCGCCGCGGCGGTGAAGATCGCCGTCTCGGGGAAGGCAAAGCCCATCGGATCGCGCCATGGCCCGCGCACCAGATAGTCGAGGACCAGCAGCGCGACATAGGTCAGCATCAGGCTGGTGAGGATCTCGTTGGCCCGGAACACGGTCTTGAGGACGGCCGGTATGCCGGCCCACAGGAGCCCGCCGACCATGCCGGCCAGCATCATCGCCGGCAGCACGACATAGGCCGGACCGTCGGCGAAGGTGAGCGCGATATAGCCGCCGAAGATCGCACCCAGCGTATACTGGCCCTCGGCCCCGATATTCCACACGCTGGCCTGAAAGCACAAAGCAAGGCCCAGCGCGATGATGATCAGCGGCGCCGCCTTGACCATCAACTCCTGAATCGACCACATGCGCTCGAACGGCGACAGGAAATAGACGTAGAGCCCGCGCAGCGGGTTGATCCCGGCGACGGCGAAGACGAGGGCGCCGACCAAGACCGTGATGGCGATCGCCATGACCGGCGACAGGAACAGCATCAGGCGCGACTGTTCGGGCCGGCGCTCCAGCTCAAGCCGCATCGGCGGGCTCCGCGCTTTCCGTCTCGCCCTGGACCCCGCCCATCAACAGGCCGAGCCGCTCAAGGCTCAACTCGCCGGCCGGATGGGCTGGCGACAGACGACCGTGCGAGATCGCCGCGATACGGTCCGAGATCTGGTAGATCTCGTCGATATCCTGCGAGATCACGAGCACGGCGCTGCCGGCGGCGGCGAGATCGAGGATGGCCTGGCGGATCGCCGCGGCGGCGCCGGCATCGACCCCCCAGGTCGGCTGGTTGACGACCAGCACCGAGGGGCGCCGCTCCATCTCGCGCCCGACCACGAATTTCTGAAGATTGCCGCCCGACAGGCTGCCGGCCTCCGGGTCCGGGCTGCCAACCCGCACATCATAGGCCTTGATGACGCGCGCGGCATAGGCCCGGGCACGGCTCCAGTTGATCCAGCCATGGCGCGCCGTGCCTTCCGTGGCATGGGTGCTGAGCAGCGTGTTCTCGCTCAGGCGGAACCGCGCAATCGCCGCTTCGCCCACGCGCTCCTCGGGGATGAAGCCGGCGCTCAGCCGGCGGCGGGCATTGATGCCGCGCCGTCCGACCGGTGTGCCGTCGATGGTCACGGCATCGGCGCGATCGGCCCGCACGATGCCGGCAATCGCCTGGAACAGCTCCTCCTGCCCGTTGCCGGC